>JAFDWT010000089.1 GCA_018268335.1 Armatimonadota bacterium
GTGGTCCAGACGGACATAGAGGGCGTGTACGTCCATGCTGGCCACCATGCACACGGTCCGACCACGCGCTTTCGTCTCCTCCTTCATGATGGGAAACGCCTCGCGCTCGTAGCGCTCCAGCTCCGCCGGGGTCATTACTTCGTCGACCGGTTTGAGAAGCCCCTTGTCGTACCAGTCACCCTTCACCGGCTGCCACTGGCTGACCAGGTCGGGCGCGTGCCCGCCTGCCGAAGACAAGAGGAACTTCGTCGCCGCGTCGCCTGGCGGCACCGCCAGCGGCACGACCTCATACTGAGTCTGCGACTCGTTGAAGTTGTGGCAGGCCCGCTCCACAATTGGCTGCCACTCGCCGGACCACATGTGCCAGAAATACACCTTCTCACGACCGGGGTACTTCTCCTGTACCGGTGTGGGAATGCAGAACAGATAGCCCAACAAGCAAAGCAGACACGCTCCAAGCCCGGCCTGCCACGGGTTCACGACGCCGCGACTACTCACGGTAGTGCACCCACTTGGATTGAGTCTTGAGGATCGCCAGGGTCACGGCCACGACGATGACGAACAGGATCCAGGCCATCGCGGAGGCATAGCCGAGGTCCAAGAATTGCCAGGCCCGCTGGAAGAGATAGAGTGCGAAGAACGTCGTGCTCTGTTCCGGCCCGCCTTGGGTCATCACGTAGGCTTCGGTGAAGTACTGGAACGAGCCAATGACGCTCATGACGACGTTGAACAGGATCACCGGCGTCAGCAGCGGCAAAGTGATCGTGCGCATGCGCTGAAAAGCTGAGGTGCCGTCGATCATCGCCGCTTCGTAGAGGTGGACCGGTATGTCTTTGAGCCCAGCAAGGTAGACGACCATGCTTCCACCGATCGACCACAAAGACATGGCGACCAGGCTGGGCAACGCGGTGTTGGGATCCGTCAAGTAGGCCGGGCCTTTGATGCCGATTTGCTTGAGCAGTCCGTTCAACAAGCCGATTTCGGGGTTCAAAATCCACAAGAAGACCACTGAAGTGGCTACAGTGGGCACTACTGACGGAACATAAAACGCCGCCCGGAAAAATGCCATGCCCCGCACTCTCTGGTTCAGCAGGAGAGCTAGCCCGACACCCACAACCGCCCCCAGCGGAACTGCCGCCGCAGCATACGACAGGGTCACCTGCAGTGACTTCCAAAACAGTGGGTCTTCGGTCAACAGGACTTGGTAGTTCGTCGGCCCGACCCAACGTGGTGTGTGGACGATGTCGTATTTGGTAAATGACAAGTAAAGGCTCGACAGAAACGGCCAGACGACAAAGAGGGCGAGACCGGCAAGCCAAGGACTGATGAACGCCAGGCCGACGCGGTTCTTGCGCCAATACTCTGCCCACGTTCCTCGTTTCACTTCCCTGACCTCGAATCACTTAGCATAGCGTCCCACGACGCCGCCTCGGATAGAAAAACGGCCGGCACCATCATCGAGTGGTGCCGGCCATACGCGCATTACCCTTACTTGCCAGCTTCTTTCGGAGCTTCAGTCTGTCCGACTTTGGCACCGGGAGCAGCTCCTGGACCAGTATTGCTCTTTCCTGCTGTCGGTGATTCGACAACCGGTTCAGGCCCACACCCGGCCACGATTCCACCGACGACCGCCAAGGCGAGGACGATTCTGAGAGTCTTCAGCATAGCCTCAATTACAGTTCCAACCGGTTGAGCCTTGGGCGCACCATGCCGAGGCCTGTTTGGCTGCCAGAGCCGCATACTTCGTGGCTTTGGCGTGGCTGTCGGCATAGGTGATGTTGACAATATTGCCGTTGTGGCGGCCCTTTTCGATGTCACTGAAGACCGCACCCGGAGCACCGCCCGTCTTGTACCACTGGCAGTCAACACCGTTCGGATATGGAGCATTGGTGACGCCATCAGGGCAAGCGCCAGCGATGTAGTCGTAACCACCCCATCGGGCGACGTCGAGCATGTTGTAGTGGTAGAGGATGACGTTGCCGCCGTTTATGACCATCACTTTGTCAGCGACGCTGTCCACTGCCGTCGTGTTGAGCGGCCAGGGGTGGCTCGGATCCCACAGCGGAACACCCATGAGGTTCCAGTTCACGCCATAGTTCGCGTGGCCAGGGTTGCCGCCCGAGTTGGGCGAGTTCGGGCTGCGGAAAATCGCCATGTTCTTGTGGTAGCCATACGTCGTCTGCCCGTAGGTCCACCAAATCTCAGTCGGGTTCTGGTCATTGGGTGACCCAGTCCAAGTCCAGGCGTGGTCGCTTCCCAGTTGGTTATAGTCCGGCGGCACCGCTTGCGACACTTGGATGGAGTCGCGCTGGATCGCCATGGGCAAAGCGTCGTCGTTGTCATTGGCGTAGATATGGATCGCCAACCCGATCTGCTTGAGGTTGCTCAGGTCTTGCGTCTTCTTTGCCGCTGCCTTAGCTTGGGCGAAGACTGGGAACAGGATGGCCGCCAAGATCGCGATGATCGCGATGACGACGAGCAATTCGATAAGTGTAAACGCTGCAGTTCGCCGAATCATAAGTCTTCCCGGTTCCAGGGGCGACACCGCCCCGTTGGTCTAGGCGAGTGTAACACCACCCAAATCCATCAAACGATTGACATCGTTCGACTGGCTGGAATCAGCTTAGAAGTGGTCGATACCCAGGAATCCTTGGCCTAAGCGGGTCGAGTCACCCGCGTCGAGCCGCAGCGGCAATACCATTGCCCCACCAACGTGCTCTGTCGCCGTCGATTCGACGCCCTCGGGTAGACGGACCCGTGAACGGAACTCGGTCATTCCGTTCGCCGACGCCCATGATGCTGCGCCGTTGACAAGACGGGCCAATGCAGGCGCCTCGCCAAACGCCTCGATGACCGTCAGCCCCGTCTCGCTCTTGTCGGCAAAGAGATAAGCGTCTATGTCGGCCCACACGAGACGACTCTGCGTTCTGAACCAAACGGCTTTCTCCCACCAAACCGAGTCGCGCACCGCCGCACCAGGATGTGTCGCGAGCCCCTCAGAATGGATCGCCTGGACGCGGTTCCTGTCTGGCGCAGGTTCTGGCGTGATCGGGTCACCTGCAGGTCGGATTTCGACAACCAAGTCGGGGATCAAGAAATAACCGACCTTCGCGTAGTGCTCTGGCACCCCCGTGTAAAGGAGAGAGAAGCCACCTGACATCTCTTCTTTTGCCAGCCGCAACAGTTCGCTAGACAATCCTTTGCCGCGAAACTCCGGCACAGTCGAGACATTCGCCACTCCAGGCATTTGCACGCTGCGAAACCCACCTAAGCTGACTTCAAAGAGGTAGACGGCTACGGTCGACACGATTTGTCCATCGACTCGCGCCTCGGCCAGGATGCGTCGCCCAGGCCCCATTGCCTCCCAAACGGGCGTAAAGACCGACTCGGGAACCCCAAACACGGTCGTCCAGTGCGGCAAGAGCTCGTTAATATGGGCATCGGGGTTGATGCGGCAATGGATGTCGGCCATCTTCAACGGCATTCTATTGCCTAGCCAGGCCGTCCCGATATGTCAAACGATTGACGCCGTTGGAATCCATCCGATAGGCTTGCGTCGGGAACAACTGCCCGTATCATCCTATCTGGCTGGACGCATCATGGCTCAGAAGCTTCAATTTGTCATTCTCGGTGCCGGTGGTCGAGGACGCACCTTCAGCGAGATCCTCTCGGAAGAATGCGGCCCCGGGTCGGTCGTCGCCGTCGCCGAGCCAGACGCCCGCCGTCGAGCTAAGATCGCCGAGACCCACGGCATCCCGGCCAAACACTGCTTCGAGACCTGGCAACAGCTGCTCGACCAACCCAAGATGGCCGACATCGTGGTCAACACGACCATGGACCACGACCACATCGGGTCGGCAGTCAAGGCCATGGAGTTGGGCTACCACATGCTGTTGGAGAAGCCGATGGCCGTCACCCTCGCCGATTGCGAGACGATCAACAATGTCCGCAAAGCGACCGGCCGGATCGTCAGCGTTTGCCACAGCCTGCGCTACCATGCCACCTTCGCGGCCGTGCGCGATCTGCTCCGCTCTGGCGTTATTGGTGACATTGTCTCGTACGACCAGCTCGAAGCAGTCGAGCACGTCCACCAATCTCACTCCTTTGTCCGAGGCAACTGGGCCAACGAGTCGCGGTCCACGTTCATGCTCATGTCCAAGAGCTGCCACGACATCGACATCCTTGTCGACATGGTCGACGACGAGGTCGTGGACGCCAGTTCGTATGGCGAGCGTACTTTTTTCCGTGAGGAGAACAAGCCGGAAGGCGCACCGCAATACTGCATCGAGGGCTGCCCCCACGCCAACACATGCCCCTATGACGCCACCAAGCTCTATCTGAGCGAATCAGGCTGGGCCAAGTACGTCGGATTTGCCGACATGCCTCGCCAGCAGGCGATGGACGCTCTTCGCGTCAGCCCGTATGGCCGGTGCGTCTTTCAGACCGACAACGACGTGGTCGACCACCAAGTGGTCGCCCTCAAGTTCGCCGGTGGCCAGACCGCGACGTTCACCATGACGGCCTTCACTCCGTTTGGCGGCCGGTTCATCCGCGTCCACGGCACGAAGGGCTACCTGGAATCCAAGGTCGACGAAGGCAAGATCGACTACTGGGAGTTCTGGAAGAACAACCAGAAGACCAGTGTCGACGTCCCCAAAGCCCAAGGCGCCCATGGCGGGGCTGACGCCCTGGTCATGAGAACTTTGATCAAGGCCGTCGTTGACAACGATCCGTCACTGGTCTTGACCGACACTGAGACCTCGCTGAAGACTCACCGCGTGGTCTTCATGGCCGAACAGGCCCGAAGGTCAGGCGCTAACGTCAAAGTGCAGGGCCGGACAGGTGTGACCGCCATTTAGTGCGGTCACTCTTTAACCAAATACGCACCCTGGCCCGGGCTCAGGGTCACCTTCTTGACGGTCGCCTGAGTCCGTTGGTCACGGTACACACCGCCAAGCTCCAGCGTCACAGAAACTCTGGACGGGTTCCATGCGACCATGCCATTGGCGAACCGACGTGTCTGCGCCTGGCCGTTGGGCGTGCGATGGCCGTCCACCGCTTTGCCCAAGAGGGGACTCCACTCTTTTCGCCAAGCGTGGCGGTGGCCAAACGTGCTGTCGGCATACAGGAACCCGGCATCGGTGTAGAGCAACGTGCGCACCAGTTCCCGCCAAGCCGACTCGACGTCCGAGTCCTTGCCAAAAATCTCGACCATACTCCGGGTCGGCTTGCGCATCAGCGAGTCGTGGTGGGCTACGCGGGCGTAGAACTTCTCTTGGTCACCGTCCGCCGTGTGGTGGACGCTGTCCTCGTACATGATCCCGTTCAACTGTGGCAGCACCCACGCTAGGCCGTCGCTGTCCCAGCCGGCGTTGGCCATGATGAACCGGTCCGGACGGCTCTTCCGCAGCAGACCAAGCAGCTCCATCCACCCCTTCTTCGCCCGGTCGTCGAACCGCAGGTTGTCCAAATACAGGCCGGTCTTCCCTTCCGTCGCCTCCGCGATAGCGTCGATCCGCTTGGCGATGTGCTTGATGTAGCCAGGATTGTCCGTCGCCATGTTGTAGCAACCTTTCCAGAAGCTCACTTTCTGTCCCTTGTCGTCCCGGAACCACCAGGGGCTGTCTGCCGGGTACGTGCCTTCATTTGCCTCAAAGAAGTAGGTCTCCACAATGACCTGGGAGTCGGGGTGCTCCTTGTAAAACTTCGCGATGGTGGCCTTTGCTTTGGCTACTCCTGCCGCGTCGATCTCGGTCGCCATGTCGGCGTTCGCGTTCGCCTTGAACCGAAGGCCAAGTCCATCGGTGCCGATTAGGACCAGCGCATAGTTGCCGGCCTTGTCCCACAAGGCACCAGGCCCGTTGTAGGGTGACCACAGCATGCCGACGCGGGGAAACGGCCTCGCGTCCAAGTCTCGGGACTGCAGGGCGACCATCGGCGCCAAGGCCGCTAACGATGCGAGGAGCATGGCCCCAGAATACATGCCGACGCCCTTGTCAAAGGTTTGACATTTGCCGTCGGCGAAAGCAGGTGGTGGGACCGGCGGGGTTCGAACCCGCGACCAAGTGGTTATGAGCCACCTGCTCTAACCGCTGAGCTACAGTCCCGGCTAGGCTGAGAGTTTACCAGTCGCCCGACTAGCCCTTAGCTGCTCACCCCTGGCCGCGCAAGTCCAGTGTACGCAAAGCAGACTCGCCACTAGCCTGGAAAAGCACTGGCGTGTTCACGCTTTTCCCATCAAGTTCGGCTGCATATGGACCGTGGCCGGACACCGTGATCCGGATGGTGTCGCCCCGGTATCGTCTGGTCAATTCAAAACCTGGGAGAGCAGTCGGCAGGTTCGGATCAACAAGCAACCCTTCAGGCGTCGCCCTAACGCCAAATACCCAGTGAACGAGAGCCCGGCGCATCCACGCGGCGCTGCCCGTGTACCACGTCCAGCCGCCACGTCCAGTATAAGGCGAGTCTGGCCCATCGACATTGCCCGGCATCACGTACGGCTCGGCGGCGTAGAGCAAAGCATCCTCAGCTGAACGGACCGGCGGACACATACCGCGCCAAATCTGCCAAGCCGTCTCTGGATCGCCAGCCTTGGCGAATGCCTGCACCGCCCAAGTGGAAGCGTGACTGTACACGCCGCCGTTCTCCCGCAAGCCGGGGGCGTAGCGGGTGATGTAGCCAATATACGGATCGACTTCGTCATAGGCCGGATCGAGCAACAGAGCGCCGAACGGCTTCACGAGCCTCTCCTTGACAGCTTGCATCGCCCTGGCAGACCGATCGAGACTGCCGATACCAGTCAAAACCGACCAGGTCTGCGGATTCAAAAAGATCTGGCCCTTCGGCCGCGTCTGGCTGCCGAAAGGGCGGCCCAGGTCGTCTGTGCCCGCGATGTACCAGTCGCCATCCCAAGCATGCTGCTCGACGGAAGACTGAAGTGCATGTGCCTCGGTAGAAAACTCGCGGGCAACATCGCCAAGTCCGACTGAGTCCAGAACCGGTGCCAGTCGAGTCAGCACCGAATAGAGGAACATAGCGTCCCACACGGATTCGCCTTTACCGTCGATGCCGGCGTGCGAGAGGCCGTCGTTCCAGTCACCAGATCCCAGCAAAGGAAGACCGCGAGAAGACCGCCGGTCCAACGCCCGGCGGACACCGCGAAGGCAGTGCTCCAGCAAGGTCCCTCGTTCTCCAGCCATCCGCGTCGACCGGTCGACAAAACTGAAATCGTGGTCCAGGAACGCGATGTCGCCAGTCTCGTCCAGGAAGTCCAGCGTCCCATGCGCCAGCCACATGCATGTGTCGGAGTGGTGGCTGTCGACGGCGATGGTCGTGCCGGGGTGCCACCAATGCAACACGCCGCCGTCGGCGAACATCGACTCCGCGTGCCGTCCGATTTGGAGCTTGGTCACCGCTGGGTCGGTGTCTAGTTCCATCAGGCTGTCTTGCAGTTGGTCTCGATAGCCGTACGCCCCGCCCTGCTGGTAGTAAGCGCACCGAGCTAGAATCCGCCCGACCAGCGCCTGGTTGGGCAGCCACCTGTCCGTCATCAGCGAGACGACAGGGTCGGCGCAGGCAACCTGCAGGCCTGCGCACTGGCGCTGCAAAGTTGAAATTCTAGCTGCGAGCAGTTCGTCTGCAGCCTCGACTGAGACACCAGCCGCCACTTGAAGGGCGGCTTCTCGTGATTCCTCGGCACCCAGAACAAAGACAACTCGCGCTCGCTGGCCCGCCTCCAGACGGATTGTTCCCCGAAGTCCGGCGATGGGGTCGTCCCATCGTCCAGTGACGCCTGCGGGCCTGCCATCGAGCAGGGCCTCCGGCCTGTCCAAGCGTCCAGCCGGACCCAAATATGTGCCCTTATCGCCGAACCACTCGACGGAATCGAGACCCTTGGCGGAGAAATAGCCGTACCGCGTGGCCTCCGGTCGCTCTCTTGTCCCCTCGCGCAGGCCGGTCCTCTTGTGAGCGACGAAGGTATCGCCCACGGCCTCGGTGGTCACAAAGAGCCGATGGAACTCGCGGTGCCAATCACCCTGCGCGCCTAAGTGCCAGTCAATGTAGGAACCGACGATCAATTCGCGCGTCGCGTCCGAGTCATTGGCGACATCCAGAATCCAGTACTCGCGGGCGCCCTCGTCGGCAACAAAGACAGTCTGCCGGGTCCGGACACCGTGGAGTTCCCGCTCGAAGACGCTTCGTCCAAGTCCATGGGTGACTCGGTCCGAGCCTCGCTTCTTGTCGGGTGCAAAGGTCGTGCTCCACACCTCGCCTGCTGCAGGGTCCGCCAGGTAGACGAATCGACCGTAGTTCTCGACCGCCAAGTCTTGTTCCCAGCGGGTCAGCCGGAACAGCTGGCAGTTGCCGACCCAGGAGAAGCCGCCGCCCATTTGGCTGATGACCAAGCCGTACTCCTCGTTGGCCAAAACGTTGACCCACGGTCGCGGTGTCTCGACGTCGGAGATGACGAAGTCTCCGGCTGCGTCGAAGGCACCATAGGCGCTGGCTCCAAGTCCTGCCCAACTCGGCGTAGCACTGGCGGTGGCGACACGATTGGAGACCATGCGAGCAGAACCCTATGCGGCAACAGGTGCCGACAGAACGAAAATGGTACCGCAGAACCGGTTCAGTAGGTTGCAATTCGGCTCGCGATCCGCCTAACCTGTCTGCTCATGTCCAGCTTGACGGCACGTGGACTCACCGTCGCCTACGGCGGCGTCGAGGTTTTGGGCAGTGTCGACCTCGACTTGCGGCCGGGAGAACTCCGTGCCATTGTCGGTGAGAACGGAGCTGGTAAGTCCAGTTTGGCCAAGGCCTGCTCTGGTGTCGTCAGGCCCGTTGCCGGCGTCATCGAGATCGACGGCCAAGCACGATTCTTTGCCAATCCACGCGAAGCCCTCGACGCTGGCGTCTGCCTCGTCCACCAAGAGCCACTTGGCTTCGACGACTTGAGCGTCGGCGAAAATGTCTGCGCCGGTGCGTGGCCGCGCAAGAGCGGCGGCATCGATTGGAAGCAGGTCCATAACCAAGCAGCCGCCTGCCTTCAACGGATCCAATTTGACATCGACACGAGGCGTCGGCTGGCTAGTTTGTCGGCAGCCGAACGGCAAGCGGTCGAACTGGCCCACGGATTGGCCCGCGGCGCGAGGGTCTGGTTTTTTGATGAGACTTCGGCGGCGCTGACACCCACTGAAAGCGCACGGCTGTTCGCCGTGATGCGCCAATTAGCCGCCGAGGGCTGCGCGGTCGGCTTCGTGACTCACCACTTGCAAGAAGTGGTCGAACACGCCGACGTCATCACCGTCTTGCGAGACGGCAAACTCGTCGGCGTCCTCGACAAGGGGTCGTTCACCCAAGCCGATTTGGTCAAGCTCATGGTGGGTCGGTCGGTGGAGTTGGATTCGCCCTCAGCCCACAAGCCGGGCGAAACCGTCTTGCGCGTCAGACTCCTTTGTGTTCCCGGAGCCGTTCAGGACGTGTCGTTCGAAGTCAAGGCAGGCGAAGTCGTTGCTTTGGCTGGGCTGGTCGGCGCAGGGCGCACTGACGTCGCTCAAGCGGTCTGCGGATTGTCCCGTTACCGTGGTGAAGTCGAAGTCTGCGGCCAAGACGTCCGGCGCCGGTCAGCTGCGGCCCGATGGCGCGAGGGTCTGGCCCTTGTGCCCGAGGACCGGCAACACCAAGGGCTGCTCCTTCCCCTATCCATCTGCACCAACGCTACGCTGGCGTCTCTGGGCACCTTCTCGAAGGTGGGCTGGCTAGACAACATAGGAATTAGGTCAGCGACTGTGGAAAAGGGCAAAGAGCTTGGTCTGGTCTATCAGTCGCCCGACCAAGAAGTCCGCCTCCTCTCGGGAGGCAACCAGCAGAAGGTCGCCTTGGCCAAAGCCCTTTTGGCCAAGCCCAAGCTCCTTGTCCTAGACGAGCCCACACGAGGAGTCGACATCGGTGCAAAGTACGACGTCCACACGCTTGTCCGCCAGCTAGCTGACCAAGGAGTCGCGATCCTCATGGTCTCGAGTGACCTACCCGAGGTCATGGCCCTGGCGCACCGTATTGTCGTGATGCGCAAGGGCACGGTGGCGGCCGAATTCGCCCACCAGGACGCTACTCCGGAGAAGATCATCGCGGCGGCTTCGGGAGGTGACAGTGCGCTGGCCTCGTGAGGGAACGGCGGTCGCCATGACCGTCCTTGTGGTTGTTGCCGCTACCGCCCGCGACCCCCGCTTCCTTTCGCCGCAGACCTTGGACAGCGTCCTCCTGTGGTTGCCAGTCCTCCTGGTCGTCGCGCTGGGCCAGATGCCCGTCATCGTCACCAAGGGCATCGACATCTCCGTCGGGTCCACCGTCGGGCTCGTCGCGTTTTCAGTCGGCCTGATCGGCAAGGTGAACCCGTCTTTGCCAGTTCCTGTTCTTTTTGCGTCCGGGCTCGCCCTTGGTGCCTTGCTGGGTTCGCTGAACGCCGTTCTCGTCGCCATTGCAAAGGTTCCGCCTGTCGTCACCACCATCGGCACCTTGACCGCCTTCCGCGGCATGGCCTTTCTCGTCGCCCAAGGCAAGCAGATCGACACTAACAACGTCGCGACCGCCCTGACCGACTTAGGCCGGAACGGCGTCCACTTGGGTCCAATCACCGTCAATTGGCTGCTCTGGCTAGCATTCATCCCTGGAGCACTGTTAGCTTGGGTGCTAGCTCGGAGTGCGATCGGCAGGACGGTCTACGCGGTCGGCGGCAACCCGGTCGCCGCTGCCTTGCGCGGCATGGACGTCAAGCGGATTTTGTTCTCCGTCTACAT
This sequence comes from Armatimonadota bacterium, assembly GCA_018268335.1. Taxonomy (GTDB): domain Bacteria; phylum Armatimonadota; class Fimbriimonadia; order Fimbriimonadales; family Fimbriimonadaceae; genus JAHBTB01. The sequence goes on from JAFDWT010000089.1 coordinate 10,794, forward strand.
CTGGAGCGGGGCATGCGCCGGACTTGCCGGGGTGCTCTATCTGGGGCGGTACGGCTTTGTCAGCGCGGCCAGTGCTGGAGTCAACCTGGAACTCAACGCCATCGCCGCCGTGGTCGTCGGTGGCGTGCCGGTCTCAGGCGGTTCGGGGTCTGTCCTTGGCGTCTTGGCGGGCTGCGTCTTGTTGGCGGTCGTCAATGTCGGGCTGAGTGTGCTGGGCATCGCCGCCGATTGGCAGTTGCTGGCCTACGGCGCGGTCGTGATGGCTGCGCTTTTGGTGGACGCGGTGGGCAGGCGCGCCAAGGAGAGTTCCGTTGTCGCGGCGTGACTTGGTACCGGTGGGCTTACTGGCCATCGTCCTCTTTGTGGGCTCACGTCTGTCCGCGCGGTTTCTGGACGCGCCGTACTTGCTTGACACATTGAACCTATATGTCGAAGCCGGTCTTCTGGCGACGGGCATGACGTTCGTGATCGTCTGTGGTGAAATCGACCTGTCGGTCGCCTCGACAACTGTCTTAGTCGCTTGCGTGGTGTCGAAGTTTCTTGGCCCAGAGACGAACCCTGTTGTCTTGGTTGCCATGTCGGTCGCCATCGGTTCATTGCTTGGCCTGGTGAATGGGGCCCTCGTGACCATAGGTCGAGTCCCATCGTTTTTAGCCACTCTGGCGACGATGGCGACCTACCGAGGTGTCGCCCAGGCATGGCTCGGGCCGTTCTCGGCCAAGTGGCCGGTCATGAAAGGACTGGACAGAGCCCATCTAGGCAATAGCCCGGTGCCCTGGCCGCCGGTGATATGGCTTCTCGTTGCAGGCGCAGCGGGTCTTGTCTTGCACCGCACCGTCTTTGGCCGACAAGTCGCAGCGGTCGGTACCAACGCCATCGCCTCCAGGTTTAGCGGACTGCCCGTTGAGCGCACTCAGCTGGCAGTATTCGCCTTGTCCGGTGCCATGGCTGGGCTGGCGGCGGTGTTCTTGGGCTCACGACTGGGCGTCGTCCGCCATGACCTGGGCCGGGGCCTAGAACTCGACGCGATCACCGCCGTCGTGGTCGGCGGCACCAGCATCCTTGGTGGCCAGGGCTCGATGGCCGGCACCGTGGCCGCACTACTGCTGGTGGCAGCCGCCAAGACTGCTATGGGAGTCGCGGGCGTCAAGCCCGAAGTCCAGGTGACCGTCGTCGGTGTTCTGCTCGTTTTGGCCGTTTTGGCCGGTAACATGGCAGGGCTAGCCCGTCGCAAGGCGCCGACGCAGGCTTGAGCAAGGAAAAACCATGTTGCGGACGTTGATTGTCGCCGGTGCCATTGTCGGCATCCTGGCCGCTGGCTGCGGCCCTGCCCCTGCTGATAAGCCGACCAGCGAAACCCCAGGAGGCGCTGGATCCAAGCTCCGCATCGTTTTCGTCCCCAAGAGCGCGGGCAACCCCTACTTCGCCGAAGTCTCGAAGGGACTGGAAAAAGCGGCCAAAGAGCTCGGCGCAACCGTCGAGACCCAAGCCCCGACGACCGCCGACGCTACGTCACAAGTCACGACGATCAAGGACGCCGTCCAGCGGGGTTGCGACCTGCTGGTCATTTCCGCCAACGCCCCCGACACCCTGAACGACGTCTTGGACGAGGCGCGCAAGAAGGGCGTGACCGTGGTCACTGTTGACTCGGACATCACCGGCAACGAGACCCACCGCGACGCTTCTGTCCTGCCGGTCGACCAGGAGAAAGTCGGCCCAGCACTGGTCGAGTCGCTGGCCTCCTTGACCGGTAGCGAAGGCGAGTTCGCTATCCTCAGCGCCGCAACCGACGCTCCCAACCAGAACAAGTGGATCGCAGGCATGAAGGAGACACTTAAGAACCCCAAGTACTCCAAGCTCAAACTGGTCGACACTGTCTACGGAGACGATGAGATGCAAAAGAGCACGACCGAGATGGAGGCGCTCTTGACCAAGTATCCGAACCTGAGGGCAGTCGTCTCTCCAACTTCAGTCGGCATGGGCGCCGCGGCGCAAGTGCTCGAAACCAGCGGCCGCTATCCTGGCGGGCCGAAGGCCAATGGCACTGGCATCGTCTTGACCGGTCTGGCCACTCCGAACCAACTGAAGAAGGCGGTCGAAAAGGGCGTCGTCACCAAATTCCACTTGTGGTCGCCAGCTGAAATGGGCGAAATCGCCGCCCACCTGGGCTCGATGCTGCACAGCAAGAAGGTCACCGCTGACGTCGGCAAGACGTTCGACGTGCCCGGTATGGGGACCAAGACGTTTGTGGACAAAGGCGTGGTGTATGTCGGCCCGCTGACGACCTTCGACAAATCAAACATCGCGAACTTCGACTTCTGAGCCAGGACGATGCGCGTCCGATTGATGCTGACGTGCCTGTGCGACGCCTTCTACGGCGACGTCGGCCGGGCGACCGTCCGTGTGCTTGAGCACGCCGGTTGCCAGGTCGAGTTCGATGACCGCCAGACGTGCTGTGGCCAGCCCGCGTATAACTCGGGCGACCACGAATCGGCCGCGCGGGTGGCGCGACACACCTGCGCCGTCTTCGCCGGCGACACGCCGGTCGTGTCGCCTAGTGGCTCCTGCACCGCCATGGTCCGGCACGGCTATCCGCGTCTTAGGCCCCCTCTCCCTTCCGAGGGAGAGAGGGCTGGGGGTGAGGGCTCACCCTTTCCGATCTTCGAGCTCGCCGAGTTTCTGACCGAAGTCCTTGGTATCACCTCATGGCCAGGCGCGACGTATCCAAAACGGGTCGCCTTCCACCGCGCCTGCCACGGTCGTCCGATCGGCCTGGGCGACAAAGCCGAGCGACTCCTAGCGACCGTGCCTGGCATTGAGTTGGTCCCCTTGACTGAGCAAGAACAGTGCTGTGGTTTCGGAGGCGCGTTCGCCGCCAAGGAGGGATTTCTCTCCCAGGCCATCGGAACGTCCAAGCTGGATTGCTTTGCGGACACGGGTGCCGATGAACTAGTCAGCGGCGACATGGGTTGCCTGATGCACCTTTCGGGTCTCGCTTCGAAATCTGGGCGTCCGATCCGCACACGGCACTATGCCGAAGTCCTCGCCGAGGTGTGCGGATGAGCAGCCGGGTCGACACTTTCGCCAGGTCAATGCCGACCGCGACTGCCGCTCGTGTCCGACGGGCCACCAGGTTGGTCGCCGACAAACGAATGCCGACGCTGTCAAGCGTCTTCGCCGATCCAGAAGCCGCCCGGACCGCTGCGGCGGATACCAAGCGGTATGTCTTGGACAACTTGCACCGGCTGCTCCTGGAGTTTGAGAGAAATGCCATCGCCAACGGCATTCAAGTCCACTGGGCCCTAGATGCCGCCGAGGCCCGCGAGACGATCGTCGGAATCTGCGAACGGTCCGCGCCCAAGTGGAGCATCGTCGCCAAGGCCAAGTCGATGGCCACTGAGGAAATCCACCTTAATGAGGCACTATTCAAGGCTGGATATCCGCCGGTCGAAACGGACTTGGGCGAGTTCGTCATCCAGCTAGACCACGACACGCCGAGCCACATTGTCGCGCCGATCATCCACAAGGACCGCTTTCAGGTCGCCCGGTCGTTCGAACGTGCCCACGTCGGCCCCTACACCCAAGTCCCCACAGAGTTGGCCCTGCAAGCCCGCCACTACCTGCGAAAACAGTTCCAGGCCTCCAAGATCGGCGTGAGCGGCGTCAACTTCGCCGTCGCCTCGACCGGGCGGATCGTGATCGTCGAGAACGAAGGCAACAATCGTCTTTCCACCACCGCCCCCGACGTGCACATCGCAGTGATGGGCATTGAAAAGCTGTTGCCGACCGAGGACGACTTGGCCTTGTTCCTCCCGATCCTCGCCGGTTCGGCCACTGGCCAGCAGATCACCACCTACGTCCACATGGTCACTGGTCCCCGCCAAGGAGCAGAGACCGACGGCCCCCGCGAGGTGCATCTTGTCCTGCTGGACAACGGTAGGACCGATGCGATGGCTTCCGAGCAGCGCGACATCTTGAAGTGCATCCGTTGCGGCGCGTGCCAGAACATCTGCCCTGTCTATCGGGCCGCGAGCGGGCACGGTTACGGTCACGTCTATGGCGGCCCGATCGGCGCTGTGTTGGCTCCGTCGCTGGATTTTGCCGCCAACAGAGAACTGCCCTTCGCCAGTTCGCTTTGTGGTGCCTGCGAAGAGGTTTGCCCTGTTAAGATTCCGATCCCTGACATGCTGGTCGACCTGCGCACTAAGTCCACCGCAGCAGGTTCGTGGGCGATGTTCGCGACCGGCGCGACCAACCCGAATCTCTGGCGGGCGGGTTTGGCGTTGACACCGTGGCTTGGCGGTATCGGCGCCAAGGCCTCTGGCTGGGCGGAGTTCCGCGACCCACCCAAAGGCCAAGGCGACTTCAGGAGGTGGTGGCGTGAACGCGCGTGATGCGATCTTGAGCCGCATCATTGATGCCAAAGAAGATAGGACATATCAGTCATATAAGGCCTATACGTCCTATTCTCTGCCGCCAATCGAGCGCTTCAAAGAGCGACTAGCCGCACTTGGCGCAAGGACCATGAGTCTCGACGAGGCCAGAGACCGTTGCCCCAGACCAGCCTATGTGGACCAGGATATCGCCGGGCTGTGGGGCGAGCCCAGCACATGCGACGACATCTGGCAAGCTGCCGCTGGAGTCACCGGCACCGTCTGCGCCGTCGCGCACTCAGGCACACTCCTGGTCACCGCCGGAACGGGCCGCAAGCGCATGGCAAGCCTGGCCCCACCGGTCCACATTGCTTTGGTGGACAAGATCGTCTTGACCCTCGACCAGGCCATGCGACTGGTACCCCAACAGACAAGCGTCCTGGTCACCGGACCAAGCCGCACTGCCGACATTGAGGGCGTCCTGGTCAACGGTGTCCACGGCCCAGGCCAGCTTTGTGTCGTCATCTTGGAGGACTGTGTTGTCGAAGACACGGCATCTGGCGGTTGACATCGGCGCCAGCAGCGGCAAGTCGCTGCTGGGCACGTGGGACGGCGAGGACCTGACGGTCGAAGAGACGCACCGGTTCGCCAACACTTCGTCTTTTGTAGACGGGCATTTGAGATGGGACATCGACCATCTCGACGCAGAGATCGACACGTGCCAGCGCAAGGCCGGCCCGGTCGACACGTTCGGCATTGACACCTGGGGAGTCGATTTCGCACTCCTGGATTCTTCTGACGGTCTACTGGGCCGCCCGGTCCACTACCGCGACCACCGCACCGACGGCATGCTTGCTGAACTGCACCAGCTGATTCCGGCTGAAAAGCTCTATGCCGCCACTGGCATCCAGGAGATGCAGATCAACACCCTGGTCCAGCTTCTCGCCTTGTCGCGCCAGGAGCCGGATGTGTTGGCCAGGGCCCGGACATTCTTGACGATCCCGGATTACCTACACTGGCGGCGGACAGGAGTCAAAGCGTGCGAGTTCACCAACGCCACGACCACCCAGTGCTACGACCCTGTTGCCGGTTCTTGGTCGTCGGAGCTGATGTCTGCCGTGGGGGTCGACGCGTCGGTTTTCCCTGCCGTCGCGCAACCGGGGAGTTCGCCTTTGGCGGGTTTCGTGCTACCAGCTTGTCATGACACCGGTTCAGCAGTAGCAGCTCTTGACCTCGAAGATGGCGACTATTGGATCAGCTCGGGTACCTGGAGCATCGTCGGCGTCAACGTACCGCGACCGATCTTGAGCGAGGCAGCCCGACTCTTGAACCTGACCAATGAAGGAGGTCTCCACGGCACGTTTCGGCTCGGCAAGAACGTCATGGGCCTCTGGATCCTGCAAGAATGGCTCCGCCATAGGCCAGAGCCATTGTCGCACTTGCTCGACAGGGTCAACAAGACGCAACCGTTCCAAGGCTTCGTCAACGTGGATTCCCCCGACTTGCTGGCCCCCGACGACATGCCCGCCGTGCTCCAACGCATGCTCCCAGGCTTGGACGGCGAGGCCATCCTTCGCAGCGTCATGGAGTCTTTGGCGGTCAAGTACCGGTGGGTCGTCGCCGCATTAGCACAGGCCAGCGGCATTCCTTGCCGGCGAGTACGCATCATCGGCGGCGGTTGTCAAAACGCCCTTCTGAACCAGATGACCGCCGACTGCCTCGGCGTCCCCGTCGTCGCCGGTCCAGTCGAGGCCACGGCGCTTGGCAACTTGGCCGTGCAAATCGGACGGCAAGACCCGGGGGCCGTCCGCCATGTGCAAAGGGCTATCGCCCGCATGACCGAGCCGCAGGTCTTTGAACCGCATCCGGACGATCGATGGGACGCGACGTACGAACGCCTCTTGCAGCCTGTCTGAGTCAGACTGCGGCAAACTCGCGGCGGTCGCAGACCAGGTCGCCGGCGATCTTCCAGGTCTCCGGTTCGATCCGGTTCTCCGGCAGGATCTTGCTGAAGTGCACGATGGCCGACGTCAGGCCGGCCTCGCGGGCGAAGTGCAAGAAGGCCGAGTTGAGGACGACCCGTGCCGCTGGCTTCAATCCAAACGAGATGTTGCTGACGCCCAAGACCGTATTCACGCGTGGGAAAAGTCGACGAACTTCCCTAATTGCCTCAACAGTTGCGATACCAGCTCGCCGAAACTCCTCGTCCCCGGAGCCCAGGGTGAACGTCAGACAGTCGATGAAGAGGTCGTGGTCGGCCATACCCGCGGCGCGGACGCGTTCGACGAGCCGGGCGGCGATCTCCACTTTCTTCTCGACTGACTTGGCCATGCCGTCCTCATCGATGGTGAGTCCCACGACAGCAGCGCCATAGCGGCGGCACAGCTCCAGCACCCGCTGCGTCCGCGATTCGCCGTCTTCGAAGTTGATCGAGTTCACGATGGCCTTGCCGGCCAAGTGCTTGAGGGCTACTTCGACGACAGGCGCCTCGGTCGAGTCGACCATGATTGGCACCTGGATGTGCCGATTGTAAAAGCCAAGCAGGGTGGACATGTCCTTGCCCTCGTTGCGGCCGACATAGGCTGTGCAGATGTCGAGCACGTGCGAGCCTTCTGCCTCGAGCTCGCGGGCCAGCTCGGTCAGGCCGTCCCAGTTCTCGGCGGCCAGCATCTCGCGGAACGCCTTGCTGCCGTTGGCGTTGGTCTTTTCGCCGACGATCAGGAAGCTCTTGTCTTGCTCGTATGGCTGGAACTGGTAGAGGCTGCTGCAGCCCACGAGTTTGAAGGCGTCGGCCTGCTCTGGCTCGCGAAGCTTGAAATCAAATCCTGGAAAGACGTTGCGGACTTTGTTCCAGTGGGCATTGCCGCTGTGCGCCCGCCCGCCGAGCCTGCCCGCGACAGCACGGATGTGCTCCGGTGTCGTGCCGCAGCAGCCGCCAAGGAGCGCCACACCCAGTTCATCGACAAACCTTTCGTGGTGGTCGGCGAGTTCTTCTGGCGTGAGTTTGTAAACCGCGTGACCCTTCTCCATGACAGGCAGTCCGGCGTTGGGCAAGACGCTGACTGGTCGGGTGGAGTTTTGGGACAAGAACCTGACGTGCGGGGCCATCTCGACCGGCCCGGTAGCGCAGTTGAGGCCGATCGCGACGACCTGGGGGAAAGCCTCTAGCATATTGAGCGCGGCGGCCATTTCACTGCCGAGAAGCATGGTGCCGGTCTGCTCCATCGTCACTTGGACGACGATCGGCAACTGCCTACCTGTGGCCGCGAGTGCGTCCACGGCCCCGACGAGAGCTGCCTTGACGACCAGCAGGTCCTGCATCGTTTCGATCAACAAGAGGTCGCTGCCGCCATCGATCAGAGCGCGGTAGGCGTCGAAATAGCTTTGCCTGATCTCGTCGAATGTCGCTTGCCCGAGGCTGACCAGCTTCGTCCCCGGCCCGACCGCCCCGCAGACGAACCTGGGCCACGCGGGAGTCGAGCACTCGTCGGCGACTTTTCTTGCGATCTGTGCTGCCGGCAGGGTGATCTCGTACACGAGTTCAGGGATGTCGTACTCGGCAAGGACGACGGCCGTCGAGCCGAAGGTGTTGGTCTCGACGATATCAGCTCCCGCCTCGAAGTAGGCCCGATGCACACCAGCGACCACGTCGGGCCGCGTCCAGTTGAGGACTTCGTTGCAGCCTTCCAGAACCACTCCGCCGAGCCGGGCGGCGGCAGCGGCGACGGTCGGATCCGGGTGACCGGCAGGCAAGACAAAGTCACTTGGATCCAAGCCGGCGGCCTGCAACTGTGTGCCCATCGCGCCGTCAAAGACTAACACTTGTTTGCCAAGCCGCTCAAGAAACGCCGATTGCACGAAGAAAGTTTACCTCCTCCCTTCTTTGGAGTGCGGGGGCTATGACCCCGCACTCCTTACACAGAAGCGCGGGTAAAACCAGCCCCGATGGCGGAATCCAAGCCCGGGCGAGTCCAGGCACTTGACGCCCTGCGCGGGCTAGCCGTCCTTGGCATGGGGATGAGCGGGATGATCCCGTTCCGCGACATGCCCGCCTGGATGTACCACGCCCAGGAGCCGCCACCGACCCGAGCCAGCAACGAGCAAGTCTTTGGCATCACCTGGGTCGACTTGGTCTTCCCATTCTTTCTGTTTTGCTTGGGAGCTGCGATCCCGATTGCCGTCGGCAATAGGCTCAAGCGCGGAGAGACCAAGGGCCAGATAATCTGGTGGACGGTCAAGCGAGGGGTCGCCCTCGCTGCTTTCGCCTTGGTCGAGCAGCACTTCCGGCCCGGTGTCTCGGCCCTCGACCCGCAGTCCCCGCTGCCCTACGTCTTCTCGTGGGTCGGGTTTGCCCTCATGCTCTTGGTCTGGGCCCGCTGGCCTGACAGCGTCCCCAAGCGAACCCAGCAGATTCTCTTCTGGGTCGGCACTGTCGCCGGCCTAGTGTTACTGTTCCTTCTGCCCTACGACAACCCGCCGCGGCCCGACTGGTCGCGGTTCAACATCATCCTGATGGTCTTGGCGAACGTCGCCGTCAGCGGTGGGATCGTATGGCTGGTGACTCGCGCCAAGCCGCTCGCCCGCATCGCTGTCGTCGCCATTGTGTTCGCTACCTACCTGTGCGGCCAAAACGGCGAGGGCATCGCCCGCTGGGTCTGGGATTGGGAGCCGTTCGACGCCTTCAAGTACGTCTACCACTTCAACTACAACAAGTATCTGATGATCGTTCTGCCTGGCACCTTTGCCGGAGAGATGCTGCTCCGCGTCTGGGAGCCCTTCGCCGAGGGAGTCAAGACACAAGGATGGGTGAAGGCTTGGGTCGGCTTGACCGGGCTAGCCCTACCTATCGTCGCCTGCGCCGGGCTGCTTTCCCGGCAATTGATGCCGACGTTCTTCATCTGCGTCGGTCTGTGCTTGGCGTGCTGGTACATGGTTGAGGCGACCAAGACCCTGCCTCCGGCCCAACGCGAGATGGTGGCGTGGGGGTCGGTCCTGCTCGTCATCGGCCTGCTTTTCGAGAGCCACAACGGCGGCATCCGCAAAGACACGGCCACTGCCTCCTATTTCTTCACGACCGGTGGCCTGGCGTTTTGGGCTTTGGTGGCCCTACTCCAGGTCGAAGGCCAGAAATGGTGGCGGCGATTCGGCGACTTCCTCGCCGGTACCGGGATGAACCCGATGCTGGGCTACATTTCGATCTCTTTGCTGGTCATCGGCCTGGTCATGGCCACTGGCCTCGACAAATGGCTTGTCGACTTGCGGAACCAATACCACTACGACCCGTGGTGGCTGGTGCTCTACGCCGCCGCCCAATGCTGGATCGTCGGCCGCGTCTGCATCTACGCGAACAAGAAAGGATTCTTCTTACGAGCCTGACCGGGTGGCACTGGATGGAGCGTAGCGGTTCCAGTGCCGGCCAGCAGAGTGCTACCTGATCGGAGCCGCCCAACCAGACTTGCGCAGGTCAGAAAACAAACAGCCCGACCTCTGCAGGAGGCCGGGCTTTGTTTTTGGTTGTTCACCAAGGAGACGGGTTCATCACAAATCCGTCTCGAAAGATCGGGTCGCTAAAACCCGCCTTCTCCTTGGTGGTTCCGTTTTCTACTATCCATGAAAGGGCACCACCTCCTGCGTGTGCGATAGTCGCCGGATCGCTCCGGCGCCACTTATCCTGACGCTCTCCGGCGGCGATTAGTTTCCGTTGCCCTACTTTGAAGTAAACAGTTTGTCGGCGGTGGTCTGGTCCTCTATCGCGGAGCTACTGTCCATGCGGAAATAGTCCATCAGCAGAACATTGCCCAAAGCGACGGTGAACGACAGGTTCCCGACCTCGTCGAGTGTCGAACACAGCATGAGCCGGTCTGAGCCGTCTTGCCAGAAGTCGTAATGCACGCGGGTTCCGTTGATCGAAGTCGGCGTGCCAAAGCGGGTGGTGAAGAGCGCAGAAAGGTCGTCCAAGGCCTTCTGGTCGGCCCGCTCGTAGGTGTCCAGGGCCAAGACGACTTCCCGGCCGCGCGTGATGACCCCAAACGACCGGTTGGGAGTCTCCCAGCCATAGCACCTGTACGCCGCGTCGAACCCGGGCGGCATGCGGTTGATGCTTGTGGAGCGCTCAGGTCGGCGGAACCCACCCGACTTGGCGTCGTTGAGTACCAGATCGACGTCCATGCCGACGTTGAGCCGGGCAGCATCGGAGACGATATACAGTTTGCTTCCCCCGACGGTGTCGGGCAGTTTGGGTGCTGCGTCGCGTGTCGTTTTGGGCGCAGCCTTGGCCGAGGCTTGCTCGGTCGGCGCGACTCCACAGCCCGCCACCAAGAGGCTACAACACAGAAACGACGCGATAGCGCTGCTTGCCTGCCGGAGCCTGGACTTCCACTTCATCGCCTGCCTCCCTGTCGATCAGAGCCGAGCCCAGCGGGCTGTCGACCGAGATCTTGTCGTTCACCGGGTCGGCCTCAAAGGCACCGACCAGGTCGATCGTCATCGTGTCGCCCCATTCCAGGTCTTCCAGCGTCACTTGGCTGCCCAGGTGGGCCTTACCGGCGTCGGCTTCGGACCTTGTGACGATCTTGGCCATCTGCAGAGTGTGCTCCAACTCGGCGATCCTGGACTCCAGCCTCGTTTGGTTGAGCTTCGCCTCGTGATACATGGCGTTTTCTTTCAAGTCGCCATGGCTCTTGGCCTCCCGGATGTTGTCCGCGACCTTCTGCCTTTCGGAGCTTTTCAGCTCTTCCAGTTCTTTCTTCAGGCGGTCATAGCCCGCTTGTGACAACAAGACCTCGTGGGACATGGGAGATGGGAGTATATCATCTAGCCCGCGATGGCCAAGGACAGAGATTCAGATTTGCCCAAGGTCACCGTGCTCGTCGTCAGCTACAACACAGCCGGCCACTTGCGCGATTGCCTGGCCGGGCTGGACGGCGTCCACGAGGTCATCGTGGTCGACAACGCCAGCACCGACGGCTCGGCTGCACTTGTCGCCGAGTCGTTCCCCGACGTCCGTTTGATCGCCAACAAGACCAACAGGGGCTTCGGCGCGGCGAACAACCAGGGTCTTGATGTGATGACCGGCGACGTCGCCTTGTTGCTGAACAGTGACGCTGTGCCGACTCCAGGGGCCGTGGAAGAACTGGCGCGGGCCATGCTCGATCCGACCGTCGTCGCCTGTGGCGGGAGGCTGACGTTTCCGGATGGCCGCGCCCAGAATTCTGCTTGTGGTCGACTGACCCTCTGGCGCGTCTGGTGCGAACAGATGTTGTGGGAGAAGATCTTCCCGTTCTCCCGCTGGCTCAACGGCTATTGGCTTAATGACTGGATTCCGTCCGACCGGACTACTGAGGTCGAGCAGGTCATGGGGGCTTGTTTGATGATTCACCCGGTCGAGCGGTTTGACGAGCGGTTCTTCCTCTACTGCGAAGACACGGAGCTGTGTCGCCGTTTGAGGGGGCATGGGCGTATTGTCTATGTGCCCAGTGCAGTATTTACGCATGAGCTTGGAGCCAGCAGTTCTTCGACCAGATGGGAGTCAGTGGCGCGTTACAACCGGGGCAAGGAGCTGTATTTCTCGATCCACCACTCACCTTTTGCGGGGTTAATGTGCTTTGTGTTCGACCGGTGCGGCGCCGCTCTGCGGCTCATGCTTTACTGCCTGTTCTTTGGCTATATGTTTATCTCTGGAGACTATTCCAAATTTAAGAACATTACGCTCTGGTGGCAGGTTCTCACAGCCCCTCGTTTGGGGCCGCCGCGTCCGCCTGATAGCTAGCCAACACCGACTCCGGGTCACCGTCCATGTGCACGAGCCCGCCCTTCAACCACACGCACCGGTCGGCCACCCGCTTGACAGACTCCGCATTGTGAGAGACAAACAGAATAGTGCCGCCTTGCTTGCGGAACTGGTCGATGAAGTCGTAACACTTTTTCTCAAACGTGAAGTCACCGACGGCCAACACCTCGTCGACGATCAAAACGTCCGCGTCGACGTGGACGGCCACGGCAAAACCTAGCCTGGCCAACATGCCGCTGGAGTAGGTTCTGACCGGGGCGTCGATGTGTTTATCCAACTCGGCGAAAGCGATAATCTGCGGCAACCGCTCGGTCACTTGTTTCCGCGTCAAACCCATGATCATGCCGTTGAACAGCACATTGTCCAGCCCTGTCAAGTCGGGGTGGAATCCCGCACCAAGCTCAAGCAGGGGAGCCAACCGACCGTTGACGGTCACTGTGCCAGATGTCGCTTTGTAAATCCGAGAGATGAGCGACAGGGTCGTGCTCTTTCCTGCCCCATTGCGTCCGATCAGGGCCACGCTTTCTCCCCTTTTCACTTCGAAAGAGATGCCGTTCAGGGCATTGAGTTTCTCTTTGCTCCGCCTCTTCCACCACAACAGAAGCGTCTTGATGGACGATGCACCAGAGTGCGAAAGGACGAACTCCTTGTGGACGTTCTCTAGCTTGACCAGGACTTCACTCATGGCCGCTCCACAAACTTCCACTTCATGCGGTTGAAGAAGGCATAGCCTCCGATCAAGACGACGAAGGACAAAACGGCGGCAAGTCCGAACAATGTCCAGTCCAATGGTCTCGGTTGTATCTGCTCAGCATGACCGTTGATAAGAACTTGGATCTTGCCTGGCGCCACCAACACCTTGCGGTATGCAGTGCAGATCGTCGCCACCGGATTCGACATGAACACCGTGTACAACAAGTCCGCCATTGCACCGTATTTGCGCGTCGCGTAATAGACCGTCTCAGCAAAATACATGACTGGTGTCAAGAAGAAAGCCAAATACAGCACGATGGTCAGCGCATACTTGACATCCTCATAAAACACGTTGAGTGCCGAAAAGAACAAAGACAATCCAGTTGCCAAAGAAAAGTGTATCAGCAAGAGTACCGGGAGGAACCAAAGTTTATAAGTCACCGGTGGTGTGCCAAATCCCGTCGATGCCCAAACTACAAAGATAAAGACAAAGTATACGACCAAGGCGATCAAGAAGTGCACACCGTTGCTGATCACTGAGGCGAGAGGCAAAATCTCTCGCGGAAAGTAGACTTTCTTGACAACCGGCAAAGCGGCCAGCACGGACTGCGAAGAATCCAAGACGGCCAGTTGGAAAAACATAAACGGCAAGTACGCTGCTAAGATATAGGCGCTGAAGCTCTGTGTGTCGTTCTGCATCACGTTCTTCAGCACGAAGTTCATGACCGCGACGGTCACAAGGGGGTTCAGCAGCGACCACAAGATGCCGAGGACGCTGTTCTTGTAGCGGATGCGCAGTTCGCGCTCGACCATTGCCCCCAGAAGCTCGCGAAAGCGCCAGAGCTCCTTCAGGTCGTCGCGCATGGGCGTGATTCTACTCGCCCGGCTTCACGGCGAGTACTTTGAGGTCCACGGTCAACGGGACTCCGGCAGGCAGTAGCCCCTTGACACCAGCGACCCCGCCGGTCGACTTCTTGTCGACCAGAACCAACCTCTCACCCCCGGGCTTCATCTGCAAAACGGCATAGGACAAGAACGGTACCGTGCCAGGCTTCCCGACGACAAAGGTGTAGGACATCCCCAGCTTCTCGGTGTCGTAGACGACGGTTCCGTCATATTTGGCCACCATCTGCAGGGTCACAACGTCCCCGAACTTGGCGGCGCGGCCAGCACCCTTTTGCTCACGAAGCACCTGGACAACGACCGGCTGAGGCGCAGACAAAGGCCGACCAAGAGCCAATCCGATCAGGAGTCCGCCGTCCATAGTCACCGTACAGGACGGTGGAAAACTCCGGTAAGTCTCAGTCCTCGGCCAATTGGCGGAGCTCGCCGGTGACCATAAAGCCGACACGCTCGGCGATATTCACGGCATGGTCGGCCACCCGTTCGACATGGTGGACAGCCAGCAGGAGCCAACTCGCGGCCACGACCTGGTCGGGCCGATGGCGCATATAGTCATGAATCTGTCCCCGCAGATCACGGTACATCCCATCGACTTGCTCTTCCAATTCCTCGACCTCGGTCAGATGCGACCCGTCGCGTTTGATGAACGCTTGCAGGGCCGACCGGATCATCTGTCGCGACACGTTGGATATGCGCCGCAGGTCGACATAGGAGGTCTCGCCAAGCTCCTTTTCGATCTTCATTCCCGACTTGGCGAGGTCAACGGCCAGGTCGCCGATGCGTTCAAGGTCGGTGACGATTTTCATCACGGCACCGACTTCACGCAGATCGCTGCCCATGGGCTGCTGCAAGGCCAGAATGCGGAGACACTTGGACTCGATGTCCAAATCCAACCGGTCGATCTCGTTATCGCTGTGAACAACGGCCAAAGCCGCGTCGGTGTCCAAGGAGATCAAAGAATCGACGGCTCGACCGACCATAGAGTCGGCCTTGCTGGCCATCTCGAGGACATCCTGTTCGAGCTCAGAAATTTGCGCGGTATACGCTTGGCGGGCTGGCGAGTGTTGGTCCATCGCTCCGTGACAGACGAAAGTCTAGTGTACCAGAGTCCATTTTCGGTCAGTCAGCCTTGTGACACCACACTTTATGCGACCCGGTTTGCGTGCTTGCCGGATCGACTTGCCGACAATGGTCGTCGGCCAGTGGGCAACGGTTGGCAAACCGGCATCCAACAAACTTCCCGCGAGCTACCGGTGTCTCCCCCTTCGTTGCTTCCGGCAATTGGCCAAGCTTGTCCAAAGTCGGGGCCGAGTCCAGCAGGGCTTTTGTATAAGTATGCCTAGGATGGCCGAACACTTCCTCAGCAGTCCCCTCCTCAACTACCCGCCCCAAGTACATGACTGCCACGCGGTCGGCCAAATAGCGGACTGTCGTCAGGTCATGGGAGATATAGAGCACCGCACAACCCCTGTCCCGCTGGATGTCTTTGATCAGGTTCAGAATCTGCGCCTGAATGCTGAGATCCAGAGCGGCGGTCGGTTCGTCGCAGATCAGCAGGGGAGGACGCAAGGCGAGCGCCCGACCGATCGCCACCCTCTGACGTTGTCCGCCAGACAGCTGATGCGGATATCTGGTGGCCAAAATCGGGTCGAGTCCCACCTCCCGCATCAGCCCGTCCAGGTCGGTCGATGCACCAGCTAATGCCAGCGGCTCGCCCAAGATTTTCTTCACCTGCCACAGCGGGTTGACGCTGGCGAACGGGTCTTGCCAGACCATGCCAATCCGGGAAGCTTGGTCCGGCCGGGGCCGGCCGACCTTGACGCCGCCGACCGTAACTGAGCCTCCGGACATTGGCTGCAGCCCCAGCACCGCGCGCGCAAGCGTCGTCTTGCCGCACCCAGACTCGCCGACGACGGCAAGTGTTTCTCCGGCCCGCAGACCCAGCGACACACCGTCTAAAGCCCGCACCTCGCCGCCAGGCGTCGAAAAGGTGACTTCGGCATCAGTCACGGTCAGCACTTCGGCGGTCGCGGTGTTAGACATCGATCCCCTTCGGCCCTTTGCTCCATTGGAACCGCTGGGCTAGTTTTTCATAAAAGTCGGCGTCATCGACGCAAACCAGACGCGTTCGACGCGGCGAGCGCGTGATCCGGACGGCGTCGCCGCTCAACAGGTGCAACCGGCTTTGCCCGTCGCACGAAAGGACGGCGTCACCTCTGGTCTCGATCAAGATGTCGATGTGGGCGTCGGGCCGGATGACCAGCGGCCGCGCTGAAAGCGTGTGGGGCATGATCGCGACGATGATCATCGCCTCCAGGCTCGGATCGACCACGGGGCCACCGGCAGATAGGTTGTAGGCAGTCGAGCCGGTCGGTGTCGCCACCATGACGCCGTCGGCGGGATAGCGCGAAAGAACCTTGCCATTGACCAAGACTTCAAACGTCAGCATCCTGGTTGTCGCCGAGCGTTGGACGGCCGCCTCGTTCAGCGAGTGCAAGGACGCCACGACCTTGCCTCCGCGCACAATGTCCACCTGGACCATCATGCGCTCTTCTATGGTGGCCGTTTCGTCGACAAATTGGCTGATCGCGGCGCCGACTTCATGCGGCAAGCACTGGGTGACAAAGCCAAAGCGACCGTAATACACCCCCAAAATCGGTGTCCCGAGCTCCGCGCACATGTGGGCGGCCCGGATCAGAGTCCCGTCTCCGCCAAACGTGATGACGAGGTCACAGACGGGAAATTCATCTGGGGTCGCGGAGTCCACGCCGATCGCAGCTGCGGACTCACGGTCGGCAGCGACGGCAATGCCCTTCTGCCGCAGCAGATCGACTGTGGCGACGGCGGCTTTCACCGCGTCGGGCCGGAACAGGTTGACCAAGAGGTGGACGCGCAACTTATGACGTCGGCTTAAGACGGGCCAGGTTCTTCTTGGCTTCCTGGAAATCGGGCTTCAGCCGCACTGCCGTCTCCAGGGCCTTGATCGCTTCCGGCACCCTGTTCAGCCGCTCCAAGGTGATGGCCAAGTTGTTGAATGCGTAGGCGAAGTCCGGCTTGGCCTCGGTGGCCTGTTTGAACATGCGTTCCGCGTCCCTGTTTTGGCTTTGCAGAAGGTACCACAGGCCAAGGCCGTTCAGTGCCCTTGCGTTCTTGGGCTCGGCTTGCAGGACGACGGCGTAGTGGTAGCGCGCCCCCTGGTTGTCGCCGGTGTTCCACAAAGCGTCGGCGAGGTCAAGGCGGACGGCCGTGTTCTTCTCGTCTTTGTGCAGCAAGTCCTTCCAAACTGCCACAGCCTCCGGCATCCGATCGGCTGAAGCCAGCGAAGCCGCCCAGTTGTGCATTGCCGCCCGGTCGTCCTTGCCTTTGGCTAGTTTTTCGAACACATCTGCTGCCTTGGCGTACTCTTCCCTGCGGAACAGTGTCAGGCCCAAGTTCATCGCCGCGTCGCGGTCGTCGGGCTTAAGGGCCAGACACTTCTCGTAGCTCGTCTGGGCACCCGCCCAGTCGCCGACTTTGCCCTGCAGGACACCCCGGTTGAACCAATACGAAGCGTTGTCGCCCATCGTCGGCTCGAGGGCCCGCATCAGGTCCAAAGCGTCCTTGTTCCGGCCTGCGCTCAAGTAGGCTTCGGCGACTGCCAGGCGTGACGCCGGGTCGGTGTCGCCCAAGTTGACCGCCCTCTGGAAGTAGGTCAGTGCTCTGTCGGGGTCTCCGACCTTCAGATAGGCATTACCGGCGTTGCGGGCAAAGTCGATGCTGTCTGCCTTCAGGTCAGAAGCGGCGGCATAGGCTTTGGCAGCGTCGGCGGCATTCCCTGCCTTTTCCAACGCCTGGCCGAGGTTGTTCTGGGCCGAAGAAGTGTTCTTGAGCGCGACACTCTTCTTGAGGGCCGTCTGCGCGCCGGCGTAGTCCTTGGTGCGCAATAACAGACTGCCCAGGTTGTACCAAGCGACCGGATCGTCGGGAGTCAGAGCCGTCAGGTCGCGGTACGCGCCAATGGCGCCGGTGTCGTCGTTGCGTTGCTGATAGGCCGCCGCCAAGTTTGTCGCCACCCGGACGTCGCGCGGAGCCAGCTTGTGGGCGTGCGACAGGGTCGTAATGGCCTTGTCCGACAGCTTGGCTTCCAAATAGGCGTGCCCGACCCAGGCGAGGACGGTCACGTTGTCGGGGTCGTCCACCAAGACCTTCTCAAACACAGCCAAAGCCTCTTTCGTGCTGCCAGCCTGGGCGAGCGCGACGCCGAGATCAAGACGGATGCCCTTGCGCACCGTTGGGGAGAGGGCGCTGACTTGCTCGGCTTTCTTAAGAACCTCGGCCGCTTCGGCGAACTTGCCGCTCAGCACATAGCAGGAGCCCAGCATCGCGTAGCCAACAGGGTCGTCCGGGGCTTCGCCGGTGTAGACGGCCAGCAACGCCGCAGCCTTTTCGTATTCTTTCAGCTCGTATTGCGCGGCCGCAAGGTTCCTAAGGTTAGTGCGGTTGACGTTGCCGTCCTTGCTCTTGCCCAAGGCGGGTGTCAGGACGGTGACGACCTTCTCGTATTCGCTCTCACGCAAATAGGCGTAGCCTAGCCAGGTGATCGCGCCAAGGTTGACCGGGCTCTTGGTGTGGATTTCCTCGAGGGCCTTGGTCGCAGCGGCCCGTTCTGCGTCGGTCTTCGCATCAGTGTAGGCAGCCGCTGCCTTGGCGACGGCGTTCTGCGTGGTCGCGTCAGCCTGGGTGCCGTCGATGTTCTCGGCCACCATCTTGGCCGGTTGGGCCGGTTTGGCGGTTTTGGGCTGCTGCTGTGCCCAGCCGACGCTGAAGAGCGATGCGACCAACACGAGTAGAGACAGGCGCATAGTGAGCATTCTCCCACCTATTGGACGCCGACGACGCCGACCGGCTTCATCAGGGCTTCGTCCAGACCGTTGTTCGTGGCGGCGCGGAGCGCTTTCTCGGTTGTTGCGATCAGCGTCCTGTCCCCCCGTTGGATATTGACGTCGCCATTAGGGTTGGTGGATCCGATCACAGTCCACTGGATGCCGGCACTGACCGCTCGGCTAACCGCATCGCCTTGGTCGGTGAGAACGACGACATGTCCGGGAAACTCTCCAAAGAGCAGGCCCGCATCGGAAAGGCCGTCCGACAAGGCAGCAAGATCGACCGCCAAACCTGTACCCTCGGCCAAAGACTCCGCCAGCGCGACGGCCAGACCACCTTCGCTTACATCGTGAGCGCTCTTGGCCAGTCCCTCTGCCGCCAATCGCACGAGGGTCTCATGCAACGACTTCTCTCCGGCCAGATCGGCCAGGACAGGCAAGCCATCTTCCACGCCATGGACGACCGCAGCGTAGGCGCTGGCCCCTAGACCTTCCTGCCGGTTGTCTTTCGTATAGGACAGAACGCCAACTGACAAACCAGCTCCCGCTCGGCCAGGAACCCGGTTCTCAGCCCGCTCTAACACGCCGACGACGCCGACGAGTGGCGTCGGGAGGACCTCGCCCAGGGTGCTTTCGTTGTAAAAGCTCACGTTGCCGCTGACGACCGGTGTGCCAAGTGCGTCGCAGGCGTCGGCGATGCCGCGCACGGCCCGTTCGAACTGCCAGTAGACATGCGGCAGCTGCGGGTTGCCAAAGTTCAATCCGTCCGTCGCAGCTACGGGCTTGGCGCCGGTGCAAGCGACGTTCCTGGCCGCCTCGACCACCGCGCCAACGCCGCCAGCATACGGGTCGAAATAGGTGTGCAGGGCGTTGCCGTCGATCTTGACGCTTAAACCCTTTTTACTACCGCGCGGCGCCAAGACGGCCGCATCCGCTTCGCCTGGAACCAGAACGGTCTGGGTTTGGACTTGCTGGTCGTACTGGCGGTACACGTGCCGCTTGTCGGCGATATTGGGGCTGGCCAAGAGCTGGCAGAGGGCGTCGGCAAAGTCGACCGTTGGCAAGCCAGAAGGATCAAACTGCGCCGCCCGTAGGTGATAGTCGGGCACCTTGGGTTCAACAGAATAGGTCGGGCAAAAGTCGGTCAGGTGCTTAGCTGTGACCTGAGCGGCGACCTCGCCGTGCCGCCGGACAGTCACCAAGCCGTCGTCGGTCACATGGCCGATCACCACCGCATGGACACCCCACTTGTGGAAGACGTCGATGATCTCCTGTTCCCTGCCGTTGTGTGCGACCGCTAGCATCCGCTCCTGGCTTTCACTGAGCATCAACTCGTACGCGGACATGTCAGCTTCGCGCATCGGCACGAGGTCCAGATCGATCACCATCCCGACCCCGCCCTTGCTGGACATCTCTACAGTGGAACACGTCAGGCCGGCCGCACCCATGTCTTGGATAGCCGCTACGGCACCAGTCTGCAAAGCTTCCAATGTGGCCTCGATGAGGAGCTTCTCGGCGAAGGGATCGCCGATCTGGACGTTTGGGCGCTTGGCGTCGCTGTCTTCGCCCAGGGTGTCACTGGCAAATGTCGCGCCGTGAATGCCGTCCTTGCCGGTGGCGCTGCCCAGGTAGATAACTGGATTCCCAATCCCGTTCGCGCCAGCTGTGGCGACCTCGTCGATCTTGACGATCCCTACGCACATAGCGTTGACCAGCGGGTTGCCGCTATACCGAGGGTGGAAGGCCACTTCCCCGGCGACCGTCGGCACGCCGACGCAGTTGCCGTAGCCGCCGATCCCGGCCACCACGTGCTCAAACAAATAGCGGTTTCGCACCACCACTTCGGGCTCGGCTTGGCCTGGCTCGATGGGCCCGAAGCGCAGAGAGTTCAGGCAGGCGATGGGCCGTGCCCCCATTGTAAAGATGTCGCGGATGATGCCGCCGACTCCAGTCGCTGCCCCTTGGTACGGCTCGACCGCTGAGGGGTGGTTGTGGCTCTCCACCTTCATCACCACGCCCAGTCCGTCCCCGATGTCGACGATGCCGGCGTTTTCCAGACCCTCGCCCTCCATCGCCTTCTTGTATTCCTTGAAGTAGGCCAGGATCGGGCGCGAGTACTTGTAGCCGCAGTGCTCGCTCCACATCACGGCGAACATCCCCAACTCGGTTAGTGAAGGCTCGCGGCCCATCAGGCGGACGATGAGGTTGTACTCTGTTTCATTGAGCCCCATGGACAGGTAGATTGCAGGGGCGGTGGCAGCCATCAAGACCAGTATATCCATCGTCATCGCCGTGCTCTTGGCCTCGTGCGGACCCGCCGCCCACGACTGGACTGGCGAGTGGACCGGCGAGCTCCCAAGCCTGTCTCCTGATGCACCCAAGGACACGGTCGCCAACACATTGAACAAGGTTAAGCTGACCGTCCGGCCCGACGGCACCTTCACCCTTGTTCGTGGCGGCATCCCCGCGGATGGAGAGACCATTCCCAGCGATGGCGGGCTTATCTTGCGGTTTCGCAAGGTTTTGGGCCAGCCCTTGGACAAACAGCCCCAGGAAGTACGGCAACAATACGCGGACGCCAAAATGCAAATTAAGGAGGGCTCGGTCGTGCTGGTCGACCCCACAGATTTCAACCGCGATCCCGTCAAGTTATTGCGCGCGAAACCAACCGGTGGCTGAGCGCGTATCTGGAATTTAGAAAACTGCATGCCCGGATACGCGGTAGCCCTCTGTCTAGCCGTGGTCCTCGCCGTAGGCGTATGGATCCACCATGACCTTGCCCACTCGCGGCAAAGGGTTGCGGAGGCATGGCAGCAGGTCGAGGCTCTTTTGGAGCACCGTCACGGCCTCGCGTATGACCTCGTTCTCTACATGGAGCAGAGCCAAGCGTGGGACCAGTCCGTCGCCGACGGCGTTTTGACGGCGGCACGGCTTGCCAAAGAGTCACATGACTTGGCGACCAGATCGAGGGCTGAAAACGCATTGAGCGCCGCCATATTGACGGGCTTCCACACGATCAGGTCGAGCACTGAAGACAAAGAGGGACTGTCCGTCTACCAGCAAGAGTGGCTGATGGTGGAGGAAAAGGTTGTCTTCGCCAAACGCTATTACAACGACGTCGCCGCATCGTACAACGCAAGGCTTGGTCGGCGGCGCAACCGGATGATGCGACGCGTTTTCGGTCTGCGGCCAAAGGAAATATTCACCTACAACGCACGGTTCAAGGTGCGCGACCGGGTCTGACCTGGATTCCCACTTGCCTACTGCTCAAGTTTTGAAACGGCAGGACACAGCTGGAGTCCAAGTAAAACTCCCAGCCAGAGAACAACGGGTGAAAAATGGTCATCACAGACCGTCATTCCTGCAAAGACAGGAATCTAGCTCCGGAAAAAGAACCAGTCCGATGTCCGCTCATCGAAGCCGAAACGGACTGTGCTGGACCGGAGCGTTGGATTCCTGTCTATGCTGGAAGGACAGGTGGCAGTCAACTAGTTGAATGCTCACTGCATTGACCAACCGGAAAGCTATTCCGGCGCGAATTCCGCTGTGTTCAGCGGGGTTCTAGGCGAGACTGATCAGGCGGCGAGACGGTCGGACGACCGGTCGGCGTTCGAGTTGACCACTAACTGCAGCGCGGGCCTGCCTTCGTCGAAAGGCAGCGCCGTCTTCACCGCGTAGGCGTAAAACGCCACGGAACACGCGAGGTAAAGGATGGACGCGATCACCATACAACCCAGATATTCGGTCGCCCAGAGTCACGCGCTTACTGGCGATCACGC
Source organism: Armatimonadota bacterium (assembly GCA_018268335.1). Lineage (GTDB taxonomy): Bacteria > Armatimonadota > Fimbriimonadia > Fimbriimonadales > Fimbriimonadaceae > JAHBTB01. The sequence goes on from JAFDWT010000089.1 coordinate 33,193, forward strand.
TTGCTTTCGCCGTGGTCCTGTACGCAAAGCCGACGGCGCATATCCAAACCTTTTCAAAAACGCCCGGCTGAAGTGCGCCGAGCTGCTGAAGCCCACCGAATTCGCCACCGACAAGATCGTCGCGTCGGTCTGCAAGATGGATTCGTGTGCTTTCTCCAGCCGAACGGCGATCAGATAGCGGTGGAACGGCTGCCCTGTCCGCTGCCTGAACAAGAACCGAAAGTGCGAAGTGCTGACGCCCAACATCCGTGCCATCTCGTCATCCAGAATCTCACGGGCAAAATTACGTTCGACCAGGGCTACTGCCCGATCCACAAGGATGTCTCCCGTGTCCTGGAACACTTCTTCGACCAAACTGTCGACCAGTTCCAACGACCTATGGATGACTGCCTCCTGCATTGTCAGAGAGTCCAAAGAACGCGTCGCTTGGAGCAAAAAGCCGTGCCGTTCATGGCTGGAACTCAGTTCAAACAGCGCAGCAAGAACAACACCAAGGAAAGTGACAGACAAAGCCTTCGCCTCCTCCAAACTTGGCGCAGACCGGACAGCGTCGATGACCTGGCTGAGAGTTGACTCGAACCGGGGCCGGTCTCGGAGGCGCAGCATGCTGCCAATCTCTCCAAGACCGATATCGGCCCCATGGCCCCGCATCGGACAGCCCTTGGCCTCCGCACACGCGACGAAGACGTCGAACAGCACAAAACTAGCTGGCGAGCCTAGGTCGCGGAACACGATCTTGCGAGGGACAAACCCATTCGGCAAGTCGATGGTCAGCCGGTCGACTCGAACCTTCACGTCGTCCACCAGAGCGGTGGACAGGGTCTGCAAACTGGTTCCGTCGCCCGTGACCCGTTCAATGGCCGCGACTTCCGTCGCATCCGAGTAGTGACGGCCGTTGACCAGGTTGACTCGCAACGACCGGTTGTCGGCATCTAAGACTTCCAAGAGCCCGCCCAGCGTGCCAGCCACCTCGGCCTTCTCGCCGCAATGGAGCGCAAAGACTCCGACCAAGTGCAACTGGGTGGCCGGCCCTTCGAGCAACGGTACCGGCACCTCGATGGATAGAGGCAGTGCCCGGGCGGGATGGCGCTTGCTCAGGCCCCCGTTGCTTTGCCAGCCTACGCCTCCGACTACCGGAAGGTCTAGTCCCGCGGGAGGGGTCCAGACCGGGCCCACATAGGGTCGCCGGAGGTCAAGCCGACGCAGCACGCTCGCCATTCATCTGGTGATACTGGTGGTCGTGTGTTGCAGGTGCCCGAACAGCGACTCCCTGAGACCATTGACCCCTGGCTTGTGCAGTTCGTAGTCTTTCTGGAAGTAGATCGGAATCCACGCCACGTCCTGGAGCGCGACATCTTCAGCCTTCTGATAGAAGGGCACCCGGGCATCGTAGTCTAGCGTCGTGTCGCCTTGCCGGCAAAGCTTGTCGAACTCGGCGTTGTTGTATCCGAGCTTGTTCTCAGGCCCCCACGTCGCCAGCATCTGGCTGAGGAAGTTCTGCGGGTCCAAGTAGTCGGCCGCCCAACGCATGTGATAGAAGCCCTGCTCTTTGTGGTTGAACTTCTCCAGGTAGGCGCGCCACTCCATGACTTGGAGCTTGATGTCGAGGCCCAGGTTGGCGTTTAATTGGCTGGCCACCGCTTCGGCGACGACCTTCACGTCCGGCTGTCCATCACGAAACGTGAGGGTGAATGGAGGCAGCCCTTTTCCGCCCGGGAACCCAGCCTGGGCCAGGAGTTCCTTGGCCTTGGCGACATCGTAAGGATATACGGCCGCCTTGTCACGGTGTCCCTTGACACCAGGCGGGACGATGCTGTCAGCCTTCTCGTTCAGGCCCTCCAGCAATTCGTTGACGATCTTGTCCCGGTCGATACCCATCGCAAACGCCTGGCGGACACGGAGGTCTTTAAATTGCGGGTTGACCAGCTGGTTCATCGCCACGTAGTAGATCGACGGCCGGGGATAGGCCACAATCTCCTTGCCCAAGACGGGATCCTTCTTGAGAGCGTTGACATCTTGCCGTTCCAGCAACAGCATGTCCAATTCGCCGTTCTTGTACTTGTTCAGGCGGGTCTGGGCGTCGATGATGACCGGACGCTCGATGCGCGACAGTTTCGCCTTCGTGCCCCAGTAGCCTGGATTGGCTTCGAGAACCAGTAGCTGGTTCGGGTGGAATTCCTTGATCTTGAATGGGCCCGTCCCTACGCACTGGCTGACTTCCTTGATCTCGGTGGTAGGCACGGACTCCTTGGGCACCACCGCACTGACGATGTACGTCAGGCGTCCCAAGAAATAGGGCGTCGGCTGGTTGAGGTCTATCTCGACGGTGGACGGGTCGATTACCTTGACGCCCGCGACACCTTTCGCCTTGCCGTTCACCATGTCGGTGACACCGACGATGTCGTTCATGTAAGCGTCGGCGGTCTGCGACTTCATCTGCGGGTCGCAGGCACGCTCGATGCTGAACTTCACGTCGTCCGCAGTCAGTTCCCTGCCATTGGAGAACTTGACTCCCTTGCGCAGGTGGAACACCCAAGTCTTGCCGTTGTCTTTGACATCCCACTTTTCGGCCAAATAGCCGACGGGCTGGTTGTTTTCGTCCCAGCCGACCAGGCCTTCGTAGACGTTCTGCAGGATGTCGATCGTGTCTCCGTCCTGGACGATGGCGGGGTCAAGAGTGGTCGGGTTGCTCTTGATCGGGTACTTCAGGACGCCCGCCTCACCCTCTTTGCGCCGCTCCGAAAAGTTGCTCGGGCCACCGCAACCAACCGACAGGACAGCCGCGACGAAGACGGCCGACCAGACACCCAACCTGTTCATAAGGTTGATTCTACTCAGTGGAGCCTTCGAGACTTCTGGCAAAGGATTCGCAGGCGGGCAGCTGGCGCTCGACGACATGCTCCCAATACCGCACCAAGGCCATGACAGTTTCGTGCCTACGCTTCATTTGCCGGGGTGGTGCGTCGAGTTCGCCCAGCTTGTGGGCGGTGATCGCCACTTCGGCCAACGTCCAGACGGCGTCGGCGTAGGCGGCCTGGTCCACGGAGACATATCCTCCCGCCATCGGCGAAACGGCCACTGTCCCTGTTTGAAGAGTGTCACCCGTCAAGACACAGTTGATCCAAGACGGGCCGATTCCCTCGGCTTCCAGCAACCTGACCATCCCCCAAGCGAAGACGGCGGCAGGGTCTGGCGACTCTTCAAAGCAATGCGCGACTCCGACCGCTTCCTCCAAAAGACCGCCCGAGGGGCTGTCAAAGGTGATCGCTTGCGCTAGCAACTCGCACCAGGCCAGGGCGGCGGTCAACCGGTCGTAGTCAGCCCGCACGCGAGGGAACGACGTGCGGGGCCTGGCCTGCATGACGAACCGCCGCGAGCGGCCCTCGGCCCATGTGAACTCAGCCAGCACAAAGGGCTCGCTCGCCCCGGCGAGCCGCGAGCCGCCCTTTCGGGCGCCTTTGGCGACCACGTCCACTTTGCCGTACTCGTCGGTCAGCAGGGTCAGCCGACGGTCAGACTCGCCGCTGTCCTGCCGTCGCAAGACCAGCGCCAGTGCCGTCCGCTCTTCGGGCAGACCCTCACCTACCCAGCTTCAGCCACTCGTTCCAGATGAAGGACATTCGGTCGATCACCAGAGCGAAGCGAGCCATGACCGTGCTGCCGAACAGTGCGCCGAAACCGACCATCAACAGCCACCGTCCAACCGTGTTGAAGCTCCTCAAGAACTTGCCCTTCAGCTCGAAGTTGAAGAGGAAGTAGCTGAGCGCGGTCACCAACGTCACGACGAAGATGAAGTTAGACAGAGCCTGCGTGGCGTAGATGTTCGACCGGATGACGGCAGCAGCATCAGGTGAAAGTGGCACCTTGGCGCCAGCTTCGTTGAACGTATAGAGAGCCGGGCGGGACAGCGACGACCATGTCGTCGGAATCACTGGCTGCATCGAGCCGTAGATTTGTGCGCCGTACTGCGTCCACCAGTTCTTCACCTGCTGGCCCGACCAAAGGCCGAGGATGACGCCGATGGGGATCTTGCTCATCCAGTTGTGCTTCTTGCTCATCACCATGTAGCCACACAGGCCGATGGGAAGGAGCACGGCATACATGAAGTAGCCAGGGACCATCTTGCTGGTGCCTTCTGCCGGCACGCCGGTCATCTTCAGCCACCACTGGTCATAGAGGATCGAGGTCCAGATCGCCACCAGCGAATAGCCAGCCGCCAATCCCAAGAAGATGTGCTCGCAGAAGCGATAGAACTTGTTCTCTTTGTAGAGGACGCTGTACAGGCCGATTGTAAAGAAGACGCCGACCGAGAGTTTGATAAACAGGTATTGGTCCACGTTATTCAGCTCCCTTCTTGGCTTTCTTTTGAGCAAACATAGCGACGTTGCCGACGACAACAGCGAAGATCAAAAGGCTGAGCGCGATGTGCAAGTCAGCGTAGTACTGAGTGGCCCGCGCCAGGTCTTTGCCTGACCCTAAAGGCGGCACTTCCCCGACGATCTTGCCAGCGTTCACGTAGATCTTGCCGCCTTCTTCGGGATGGTTGATGCCGTGCTTCATCATGTACTCCATGTCGTAGCACCCCTTTAGCCCGCCCGCGAAGCCCTTCAACTGCCTGGCTTGATAGTACGGCAACATGCCTGGAGCGATGACGCCTGTAGCCATTCCGGTGAGTTCAACTTTGTCGTTGAGCCGCTGGACGGCGAAGTCGATAGTGTCCGAGGCGGTGACCACGACCATCAACCCGAAATCGCCCATGCTGTTGACACCCTTCAGAACTGGAGTCTGGAAGATGTCCGTCTCGTTGCCGTCCGGCATGCGCACGCGACGGCCTCCCCAGGCCTTCTTGATGTCGTTGCGCATGCTCTCGTTGGCGCCCTCCGCGTTGGGGAAAAGACCAAGACCGATGTAGTCGGTGCCCCGCTCGTACACCTTCAAGTTCATGGCTTTGCGCTCTTCGTTGATGTGCCGGATGACGTCGGTAGCCACCTGGAACGCTGGCGCGTCCGATGTGGCAGAGTAGTAGACGAACTTGATCTTGCGGGTCATCAAGATGCGAAGCAAGCACTCCAAGTGCGCCATGTTCTCGCCACGTGTTGAGATCGTCCAGTCGGTCTGCACGACGACGGGCTTGTTTGGGTCGATCTTCATCAACTTCGCATAGAAGTCGGCGGACGAGTCGTCGACGGCGACGGGAATCTCCGCCTTGAGGAACAACCCGATAGAGGTCAGCACAACGAGGACCACATAGAGGACCCGCCGGTCGACTTTCTGCAATTTGTCCCAGAACGCGGCGTTCATCAGGCGCTCACCCCTCCCCGTTCGAGGCCGAGCCAGATCCGGAGCCCCATAGCGACGGCGCCGAGTCCGACACCGAACTCAATGGCCCGAATACTCGGTGTTTGCAGCGTCGATTTCACCCACCCGGCCACCTCACTGATCTTGAAGTTGTCCAAGAACGGGTTGTGCGTTTGAGCGACCAAATTGTTGATTCCCGTTGTCCAAATAAAGTCGAGTGCACCCATTAGGCTGAGCATCAGGATCAGCGCGCTGGCCATTAAGACGGTGGACTCGACCGACCGCACCCGGAAGGCGCGATAGGCAGCCGACAAGATGAAGAACGCGATCATCGAAAACATCGCCGCTTCCATCTGCTGGTAAGCACCGTCGAAAAGCAAGTCCTGGCCGTACTGCACCGGCCCCCAGTTGGCCATTTCAAGTAGCTTGCCTTGCGGGTCCTGGAACTTCTTTTGGATCCAGTCCACATAGCCGAAGCCGACCATGGTGACCAGCGACACCATCAGCAGCACGCTGTATTTCCAGTCTTGTGCCTTGCGGCGAATGCGCTGGGTGTGCACCGTCAACAAGCTCATGATGCCAAGGCCGAGCAAGAACGCCGTCAAAATCTGAGCGACATCGGCGATGCGTGGCACCGCGTCATCGAGCCAGAAGGCGACACCCTCGACCGCGTTGTTCGGGAGCGTCCCCGGCTCTCGGGCGACTGCCACCGGCCAGAGCCAGAGCAGAATGTAGAACAAACCCGAGGCAAAGGTGAACGAGAAAACGATCATCCGCCGAGCCCGGATCGGCGCCTTGGTGAAGGCGAACATCACACCCAGACCGAGGATGAAAGTGACGATGATCTTCACCCACAGCTCAGGACTGTTGGGCGTCATGCCGAAGAACGTCAGCCGCGCTTGGGCAAGGAGCTCCATTACTTACCCTCCTCCTTCGGCGCGTCAGGATCGGGCTTTCGCGGTGGGTCGACTTTCTTCATGGCTTCAGTGATGAACGGGTTGAAGACTTGGAAGGTAAATGTGTCGTTGGCCTTCTTCAGCTTGTCCTTTTCCTTGACAGTGGCCGAATCGACTGGCGTCCAGTTGGCATTGCCCTTGTCGTCCTCGCCCCTGTGCTGAGTGGCCGGCTGGACACGCTCGATCGAGTTCAGGAGGAACCCAAAGAACACCATCGCCGCAATCAGGATCTTGCCCCAGTCCTGGCCGATCAAGCTGCCCACGAGCACCGGCTCGCGGGTCAAATAGGCGCTGGCCGCGTAGTACTCGTCGCCGATTAGCACATAGTCGCAAGCGGCGATGAAGAACGGCGTCTGGGCCGTCTTGGTCGAACCCGCGATCTGGATAGCGCCGATGGCGTTGGCCGTCTCGGCAAAGATCAGCGACTCGGCGTAAAACTCACCGAGCAGGAACGAAGCCGCGGCCTGGTCGCGCAGGATCATGCCGCTGACACCAGCAGCAAACGCGAACTGGCGGTCGCTGACAAACTGGACGGTCTGTGAGTCGAACCTCTCGATCATCCCCGCGCCCTGGTACACGTCGCGGATCACCTCTTGCGCGACCGTATAAACGGCGGCGTTGGCGCAGCAGACCCGGATCGGCGTCCCGAACTGGGAGGCCGTCTTGGCGACTTGCTTAAAGATGTTGACCGCCTGCACCGAAATGGCGTTTAGGTCGCCGATACCAGGGACCATGACGATCGGCCGGCCCATCTCGGTCGCCCGTCCGATGGCGTCGTCTAGGGCGTTCAGGCCAGAAATACGGCGGATGAAGAGTTCCTTCTTACCCTTCGCGCGGTAGATGTTCGAGAGGACGAACGTCACCATCATCAGGGTGATGAATATGCCGAACCATCCAGTGTCTAGGTATTGCATGTCGGGTTGGCCTCGAGTCCACGCGGGGCGTCGTCTCTTTCCAGGGCTTGGATAACCAGTTCGATATTGTCCCGCTTGCGCATCAAGCGGCTGCAGTCGTCGACCATGTCGACGCCCACAAAAGGTACCAGAAACGGGGAGAGCGCGACCATTGCCTGAGCGGCGAACGGCGCGATGGGTTTGTGCGACTCCAGGAAGAAGATCGCCGGTGACTCCAGCCCCTTCTTTTTGATCGCGGCGACGATCTTGTCGACCAGGGCGTCCCGGTCGTCGTCCGACAGTTCAGTTTCCCAAAAGCTCTGCATGCCTTTCCTGAAGTGCGCGTATTGTGGCTAATACTTCCTCGCGGTTGCCATTGAACCGAAGATAAACGCCGCGAAACGGCGCGACTTTCGAGTTTTCTGGCACCGGAGACAGCTTCACACCTAGCTCCCCGTCGACCACACGGCGCACGTCACCCCACTTGACTTCCGTCGAGCTCCATCCGCACTTGCTCTGCGCGCCATTGTCGTCAAGACGGTAGCGAACAGGAAGAAACAGCTCGGATGTGGAAAGCAATACCGCGCCGACTCCCAGAAAAGACGCCACAACATTCCGCAAAAACGCAAAGCCCATGAGCCCGGCGAAGACCGCCAGAGCCACGACGACCCAACGCTTGGCGGTCTGCCCGTCGCCGAATTGCACCGTCCATTCCAACGGGGTCACTGGTTGGCTTTCTGCTTTTGGGACCGCCACCTGGTGAACCACCCCTCTTTGTTCTCTTGTCGTCCCCTGCCGATGGCCATGGCACCATCGGGCACGTCCTGCGTCACCACGCTGCCTGCTGCCACAAACGACTCGTCGCCTAGGGTCACTGGGGCTACCAGTGTGCTGTTCGAGCCGACGAACGAGTCACTGCCGATGGAGGTTTTGTGTTTGGCGAAGCCGTCGTAGTTGCAGGTGATCGTCCCCGCGCCAATGTTGGTCCTCTGCCCGACCTCGGCGTCACCGATGTAAGTCAAGTGGCTGACGCTGGTCTCTGACCCCAACGAGGCGTTCTTGATCTCCACAAAGTTGCCGATCTTGACCTTTTCCGCCAGCCGCGCCCCGGGCCGCATGTTGGCGAACGGCCCGCACCGGCTGTTGTCGCCCATCTCAGCCCGTTCGATGTGGCTCATATAGGCCCGCACACCGTCGCCCAACTGCGAGTCTTTGATCCAAGTGTTGGGGCCAAGCTCACAACCCTTGCCAATGGAGGTCTTGCCTTCAATGATCGTGTTGGGATGGACTAGGGTGTCGACACCTATCGAGACGTCAGGGCCGATCGTCGTGCTGTCCGGGTCAATGATCGTCACGCCGGACTCGGCATGGCGGCGCAAGATGCGACGTCGCATGGCGGCTCCGGCTTCCGAAAGCTGCCAGCGGTCATTGACGCCGATGAACTGCTCGGCGTCTTTGGCCGGCAGGGCGTCCACCCGGTGCCCGCCTGCCCGCACCAAGCCGAGCACGTCGGTCAAATAGTATTCGCCCTGCGCGTTGGAGGTCGTCAGCTTAGGTAGGGATTCTAGGAGCAGCTTGTTGTCAAAGGCGTAGAGAGCTGGGTTCCACTCCTTGGTCAGCAGTTGCGCCGATGTGCAGTCTTTGGCCTCGACGATGGCCTCGAAAGCGCCGCCGGCATCACGAATGATCCGCCCATAAGACCCCGGCTCTTCAAGAAACGCCGTCGACAGTGCTGCACCCGCCCCGGACCGGCAAGCCTCTAGAAGAGTACGAACGGTGTCGGCCATCAAGAGGGGCGTGTCGCCCGCGCTGACGACCGTGACTCCGTCATGTCCTTGCAGCAACGGGGCCGCGCACATCACGGCATGGCCGGTTCCCTTGCGTTCGGTTTGCTCCACAAACTCGACCGGATAGCCGGCCAACCTTTCGCGCACCGAATCGGCACCGTGTCCGACGACGACGACGATCCGCTCCAGGCCCGCCTCGGCCAGGACGCGGACGACCCATTCGACCATGGCGAGGCCGCAGACAGGGTGGATGACTTTGGGCTTGTCGCTCTTCATCCGCGTCCCCTGGCCCGCGGCTAAGACGACGCCGACAGGAGGTGTGCCGGAGGTCATGACAGGGCCACTACAATACCCCTTGCGAACCGTGTACGATGGCCACATGAACTTGACAACCCTCGACCATCCGCTGGCGGCCCACCTGATGGCGGGGCTCCGGGACGAGGCCACCGAGCCCGCCGTCTTCCGCCGTCTCAGTCGGACCTTGGCGACACTGTTGGTTCTCGAAGCGACCAAGGGGATCCAGACCAAACGAGTGGCGGTCCAGACGCCCCTGGCGTCGGTCGAACAGTCCCGATTGGGCCAAGGCCTGGCGGTCGTCCCGATCTTGCGGGCCGGGCTCGGTCTGTTGGAGGCCGCGCTGGACATGTTTCCCGACGTCGCCGTCGGCTATGTCGGCCTGGAGCGCGACCACGAGTCCGCCGTTGCCAGCAGCTATTATTGCAAGCTGCCGTCCCTCGCAGGCAAGCTCACCCTCTGCTGCGACCCCATGCTCGCCACCGGCGGCTCAGCTAGCCAAGCCCTGACCATCCTTAAGAAGAACGGGGCCACAGACTTGGTCATGGTCTGCGTCGTCGCCGCCCCAGAAGGGGTCGCCGTGTTGCAAGCCAACCACCCCGACGTGCCGATCATCGCCGCCGCTCTGGACGTGTGTCTCAACGACCACAAATACATCGTTCCGGGACTTGGGGACTATGGCGACCGGCTTTTCGGAACACTTTAGGCGAGTCGGCCCCTTTAGCAAGTTATGGGACACACCGCAGCCGCCATCCACACTTGCCCGACCAGTGGGAAGCGCGTCTACCTCAGTACCGCCGTCTTGCTGACGCTCGGCCTGGTCGACTTGGTCGCCACGCTGGCTTGGTTGCAACTTGGGTTCCACGAGGGCAACCCCCTCTTCGCCGCCCTCTGGCGCATGGGCCCAAGCTGGTTCATCTTGGCGAAGACCGCTCTCCTGATCGGCCCGGTCGCCTTGATCGAATATGTCCGGACAAAGAGGTTCTGGTCAGCCGAGATCGGCACCTGGGTCGCCGCCGGCTCCTACGCCTACCTCTGGGTCGGCCACCTGCTCCACTTGCCAAGGTAAGGTCAGTTCACCGAGAACAAGTCCTCTGACAATCCGGTGTTCGCCTTCACACCCAGATAGTTCGTGATCCCGGCCTGCTTACGCTCGGCGTTGAATACCGTTGTCTTGGTCGGGATCCACACACCGCTTGACTGCACAGCGTTCTCGTACTGGAACACCGCCCGCAGGTTCCCTTCCTGTGCGTACCACTCCCGCTTCACGACGTAGTGCTTGTGCGGGTCAATGAACACCCTTTGCCGCGACGTGTCGTCGAGCGCCTTTGGGAAGGTGAGGTCAAAGACAGCCAGACCGGTCTCCCGGTCTATGCGAACAAACGTAGGCACATAGAAGTCCTTGAAGAGCCCCGGCGTCACTAGACCGAAGTCGAGAAACGTCTGCCTTTTGCCCGGCGACTTGGCCAGGTTTTCCTTGGCGCTGATGTTCGCCTTGGGGTAGCGGTACCGGCGGACCGAACCGTTGACGATGAAGACGACCTCGTTCTCTTCGTCCACTTGGGCCTCTAGCCGCAGCTTCATAGGCTCCTTCAGCCGCACGACCGTCGATTTGATCCGGTACGACTTCGCAAAGTCCTCGTTGATTTTGGCGAGTTCTTTCTGGCTGGCCGTCCCCACTTTGGCGGTGAATGTCACATCCCGGAGGTTGGTTTGGACGTAGTCGTTGATGGAGCGGCTTTGCCCAAGGACAACGATGGCGGCGGCGGTCAACACAGTCGTCATATCGGTAACTAGTCTATTCAGACGGACGAACCTGGCGCAGATTCAAAAAGTAGGCCGTCTTTCCCTCAACCTTTTGTCCGTCCGGCGCGTATCATGTCTTTGAGAGCGACATGGCGGCCCAAACCCCGTTCGACCTTTTCCAGGCGCGGATGCGTTCCATCGACAAGCGCCGCTTGCTGAAGCCCATGGGCGACAGCGAGGTGGTCGATGTCGCCACAAGGGTCTACCAAAACCTCGCCGGGCCGATGCTCCGCCAGAGCCTGCTGCCGATGGTTTTCTGCTACGCCGCCATCGTGCAGGTCACGGCCTTCGTGATCCCGTTCATTTTCCAAACTCATACGACTGCTCTTGCTGGCCAGGTGGCGGAAGTCATGCTTGGAGTCGGCGTCGCGCTGCTCGTTTCGATGCCACTCTTTGTCTTGGGCGTCGGCTACACGATGGCGGTCTGTGGCCGCCTGGCGGCTGACTTTGTGATGGGCGAAGAACCAGACGAGGCGCGGGCTGTCGAACTGGCCAAGAAAGCGACCCCCAAGATGATGCGTCTGATCGGCGACATCCTGCTTCGCACGGCGGGGCCGCTCCTGCTCGGCGTCGTGTTCATGACTGTCAGTGCTGTGGTCGGCCAAGCTGGCGGCGAAACAGTGTCCGTGCTTTCCGGCTTCTTGGCTGTCACGGCCTTCATCTTGTCGGTGGTCGCGGTGCCGTGGGCTCTGTATTCTTATGCCTTGGCACCAACCGCGATGGTCTTTGAGGGAGTCGACGGCAAGACCGCCCGGCACCGCAGCCGCCTACTCATGAAGAAGTACCCCTTCCACGGCGGCGCGAACTCTGCACTGGGCATCGTGTGGGTGATCATCCTGGTCGTCAGCGTCGCATTGCTGGCCGGGTTCACCACGTTGGTCGGCGTCATCGCAGCAACGCCCTTTTATCAAAACCTCTCGTTTGCCGGTACCGGCGGGCAGGTGCTGAGGACTATGGTCGAGATGCTGCCGACCCTGCTGACTTGCTGGCTCGTCGTACCTTTGTACGCCACGACTACCGCTGTGCTCTACTTTGACCGTCGAGTGAGAATCGAAGCTTTTGACATTAGAACCCTGACCGAGGACATCCAACATGCTGACCGCCGTTCGATCCTTCTTTCTTAGCGCCTGCCTGCTGCTGGCCTGCTTGGCTTTTGCTGGCCCGGTGGAACTGCGCGCCAAGCTCGAAAAAGCCCAGACGTCTGGCCAGTACGACTCTTTGGTGCCCGAGCTGAACAAGACGCTCGGTGGCGACTGGAAGGCCGTCACGTCCGGTGAAGAGAGGACCACGAACTGGCAGGACCGGCAAACGGACGCCTTAATCCAACTCGACAATCTCGTGGCCGTCGAAGCGGGAGCGAAGGGTGACGTCAAGGATCCCAAGGCAGAGGCAGCCCAAATCGTTGCCAAACCCGAATACCACGACACCGGCGTGGCCAGCAACAAGAACTGGCTGTCGGCTACCTTTGAGCGGGCTGGCCGGTTCATAGGGGAATGGTTCAACAATCTGTGGAAGAGGCTGTTCGGCGACAGCCGGGCGCAATTGCCGCAGTCGAGCTTTGGCGCGATCAACTTCCAGCCGATCGTCTGGACTGTCCTAGTAGCTGGCCTCCTCGGATTCGCCTACTACGCCGTGACCCGCTTCCGCTGGACCTTCAACCGCAAAGTCAAGGCCGGTGGCCTGCTCCAAGACGACGAGCCGGACCGCACTGCCGACGAGTGGATCACTCGCAGCGAAGAACTTTCGGCCAACCAGCAGTACCGCGAAGCTGTTCGGTGCCTGTACCTGGCCTGCCTGGTGAAGTTCGATGAAGCCAACGTCATGCGGTTCCGCCGCGGCGAAACCAACTGGGAGCACCTCTGGCGGTTTGATGCCAGTCCTCGCAAGCCCGCTGGTCTGGACTTGGCCACACCGACCCGGGCATTTGACGTCATCTGGTACGGTCGCCGCACGGAGGGCCAGCCCGATGTCGACAGGTTCCGTGAGTTCTACAACCAGGTCGTCGCCGCGACGGCCAAGGCCAAAGCGGCATGAAGAAGTTACCTGGCGGCAAGTTGGCCCTGGCATTGCTCGCCCTGCTGGGCGTGTCGTTCGTCCTTCTCGTCTTTGCGAAAGACGAGAAGCTGACTAACCCGACCATCGAGAGCACGTACCCCAGCGGCCTCTCGGCCTTTGCGGAACTGTTACGACGCGATGGGTACCAGGTTAGCTTAGACAAGAAAGTCCGGCCGCAGTTCCACAACGGCGACTTGGTCCTCTGCGTGCAGGTCGACAAGTATCGCCCGCCGTTTGCCTCGGACCACCACATCGAGAAAGTGGAAGAGGCCATTGACAAGTTCGTCAATGGCGGCGGAGCCGAGCTCAGGCTCAAGATTCCGAACGACTATGAGGAGGCGTCCCGCGACACGACCATCTCTGAAGAGAGTCCTCTTCCTGGCCTTCCAGCCAAGAAAGTCGCGATACGAAGACTGCAGGACACCCCTGTGCCCGACGGCGGTGAGCGGCGCCTGGCGACCACAGCGACAGCCCAGTGGCATGACGGGCGAATCGTCACCGTCGAGCACGGACTGGGTGCCACAAACCGCTACTTGGCCCAGGGCGACAATGCCGAGGTCTACCTCCAATACGTCCACATGCTGGCGCCCAAAGGCAGCCGCATCGTCTTTCCAGAAGCGTTGATCGACAACATCGAGCATGAGGGCCCCCTGGACTCACTGGGGCCATGGGCAGTGGCCGGGCGAACCCAAGCCTATCTTTTGGCGCTCGTGGTCGTTGGCACGTTGGCGATCCGGTTTGGATCGCCACTGAAAGAAGAAGTCCGCCAACGCAGTTCGCGTGACATGGTCGATGCCGTGTCGGAGATCTTTCGCCGTGGCGGCAAGGCGCAATATGCCCTCTCCATGGCCCTGGACGACACCTACGACCGGTTCCGCCTCGGTATCGGCGCACCGGTGGGCGTCTCGCAAGCGCACCTAAAAGAGCGCATGCCGGAGGCCCTTTTGCAAGCCGTGTCGATGGCCGAGAAGACTCTCCAGACTGGCAGCGACGATGGATGGGGCGGCCAGTCGAGGTCTCTCCGGGCTGTGCAGGAGCTGGACAGACAGGCCAGAGCCTTCGAACACGACACCCGGCAGCGGCGGCAGCCCGCCTAGGCCAGCCTGAATTGTCGTATCATGGCGACCATGTACCGCATGTTGGCCATCGTTGTCGGCTTGGTAGTCGTACTCCTGACTGCCTGCTCGAACGACCTACCCTCTTCGAACTCGCCAACGACGAAAGCGCCGCCCGTTTCCGAGTCCGATGTCGTGAAGGCCACATCCGGTGGTACGCCTGCAGGTTCAGCCAAAGGTGAAGGCACACCAATGCCAAGAAACGGAGCTGTTGCAGACGGCGCGGATAAAGACGCCAGGACAAAGCTGGAAGACGTCTACAAAAAGGCTAAGGCCGACTCCGAAGCCGCCAAGGGCGACAAAACCAGGCTCGACGCCTACACCAAAGCCACCATGGCGCTGGGCGACGCCTATATGTACGCCAAGGATCTCGGCCCCAAGGACATGTATCCCAACGCCCTCAAGCTGTACCGCGAAGCCTACAAAGCCGACCCGAACACACCGGACGCCAAGAAGAACATCGAGTTGATCGAAGACATCTACAAATCGATGGGCCGGAAAGTACCGGAATGAGGACGACGTGGTCCAAATCGACGAATCGCCAAACCGTGAAGCCCTTTTGCGTCGGTACACCCTGGTCTTTGCCGGGGTGGCGGTTTTGCTTGCCTTGTTGCCGACGCTGATCGCCTTTCTGATCGCGCCACCCAACTCCCTTTATCTCGGCCACCAGACCAACGTCGACGACCACATGGTCTATGCCGCCTGGATGCGCCAGGCGATGGAGGGGCGGTTCCTCTTTGACAACCGGTTCACCACCGACGCCCAGCCTGGGTTGACCGTCCACCTCTACTTCTTACTGCTCGGCTGGATTGCCAAGGTCGTCGGCCTGACTTGGGCCGTCACCCTGGCGCGGGCGGGGCTGTCCTTCCTTTTCGTGTGGCTGCTCGGCCGCTGGCTGGCATCGAGCAGCGTCTCAGTGTTCGCGGCTAAGGCCGGCATGACTCTGGCCACTCTGGGCGGAGGAATCGGATTCCTCTGCTTCACTTATTTCGGCAAGGAGATCTTCGACAAGGGCAACCCGGTCGTCGGTCTGACCGGCGGCTGGCTCCCGGTCGACGTCTGGCAGCCCGAAGTGTTCGTTTTCCCGTCGATGCTGACGAACTCCCTGTTCATGGTCAGCCTATGCCTGATCGTCGTGGTCTTACGCGCGATCATCGACGCCAGGTCCAGCAGCAAGCCGGTCCTCGGCGGCGCTTTGGCTCTTGCGGCGTTGATGAACATCCACAGCTACGATGTGCTGCTGCTAGCCTTGGTCGCCGTTGGCTTCTTGGTGTCCAGTTTGGCTGCGAAGAGGTTTGGAGCGGCTTGGGTCGGCCGCGCTGGACTGATCGCTCTCGGCGCCGTTCCCAGCGCCCTCTGGTTTGTCTATGTCCTCAGCCAAGACAAGGTGTTCCAAGCCCGCGCGGCGACGCTGACCTATTCCCCCAACCTGCAGCAAGTGACAGCCGGTCTGCTTCCCCTGATGCTTCTGGCGGTGGTCGGCACGGCTCTGAACAAGGACGAGAAGCGCGGCAAAGCCGGCGCAGGACTTGTCGCGCTCTTTGTCGTCGCTCTGCACTTGTGGGCAAACGGCGCCGATCCCGGCAAGGCCTTTATGGGGCCAGCTCAATTCGGGATCGTCTTCGCAGTCGCCTGCGGCATCGCCACGTTCCTAGCTGGGGACGACGACTTCAAGAACCTCTTGTGGTCCTGGGCGCTCGTCGGCTTGGTCGCGCCGTACTTCCCCGCCCTCTTCCAGCGCAAGCTGGCGATGGGGCTGGCCGTACCTTGGGCCTTGCTGGCAGCCATCGAAGCGGGACGTGTGCTGGAAGGTATGGAGCGGAGCAGCCGTAACCTGCTCTCGGCCCTCGGCCTTCTGGTGTGTTCCTTGTCTTCTTTGCTCTGGCTTCAACGGGAGTTGTGGTTTGTCCAGACCAACGTCGCGAGCACGACACTGCACAGCGTCTTCTACAGCGACGACGTCGCCAAGATTATCCGGGTCCTGAACGAGCAGAAAGGCCGGACCGTGGTCATCGCGCCTCCAGGAGTGCCTTCCAAACCGGACGAGCGCGGGAGGTTCGGCACGCCGATCCTGCCCGATCTCAACAGCATCCTCAGTGGCCAGACCGGCGTCTACACAGTCTCGGGGCATTGGAGCGAAACGCCGCGCTACCAAGAGCGGCTACGTGACGTGTCTATGATCTTCAGTGCCCGTGTGCCACTCACGGAGAGGCGGAGACTGATCCAGCAGTACCAGGTCAACTACGCGGTCGTCCCGACCTTCGCCGGGCAACCGGACTCGCCGTTTGGCTCCTTTGACGAACTGGGCCAAGTCGTCGAGCACGGCACCAGTTGGAACCTAGTCAAACTCTAGTGCGACCGGACATTGGCTTCGACCACTCGGGGCCCGCCGGTGTACGTGCTCGACCCTAGCGGCTCGCGTTTGACCACTTGGCCGTCCACTGTCACGAGCCGCCAACTGACGACTTCCCTGGCCTCGCCACCTTTCTCGCGCACAATTTCTTTGCCCGGCGGCAGACTCGGGTCGTGGATGTATTTGATCCCGCGTGACCAGGAGCGTACTAGCTTGTTCACGATTTTAACGTCGCCGGGCTCCCGGCTGGCACCGAGAATCTTGAAGGTGAGCTTTCCTGGCTGATACTCGGAGACCAGAGCCACCGGTTCATTGCGCGTGTTGACGAACTTGAAGTCCGGCTGCGGAAAGCTGACCGCTGCGTCCTGGCCCAAGGGGACATATGGCACCGGCAACGAATGCGGTGAGCGCGAGGCGACCTTTAGGCCGGCCTGCAATACCGTGTTGTAGAGTGTGGTGCTGACCTGGCAGATGCCGCCGCCCACGTCGATGTCGTGCTTGCCACTGACATAGACGCCTGCCTCCTTGAAACCGGCCTCTTTGGTTCGCTTGCCCAAAGTTTCGTTAAACCCAAACGCCTCGCCGGGCATGAAGACGCGCCCACTCAGCATCTTGGCGGCGAGTTTGATGTTGGAGCTACGGCTGATGTTCCCCGCGTCGAAGTGCGTGGTGAATTCGCCAATGACCGTCTTGACCTTGTCCAGTGCCTCGTCAGGCACATGCTTGGCGTCGGCGACCAGAGGAAGGTCCACCTGAGTCCCCTCCGACAAGGCGACCCTGATCACATCGGCGGCGGCTGAGGCGTCCAGTTTCAGCTTCGTCTGCTCATAGATCCGACGCACCTCGCCGTTCTCGAAGCTAGCCCGCGCCGGACCGATAGCCGGTCGCAGCTTCTCAACTTTTGCCACCAACTCCTTCACGGCCTGCTGGTCGATGCGTATTACGGGAAAGACTCGCTTGGCCACTGGTTTTTCGCCCCGCCATTGGCGGAACGTCCGGGGCCAGTACTGTTCGGTCGGCAGGCTCGCGGCGGTGGCGGCGGGGTCTGGTCGGCCGCCGAGAGACCTGGCCGTCAAGCCCTCGGGGTCGCGAGTCAAACCAGCTCCATGGACGGCCACTGGCTTGTCGGCGACCGCTTGCCACCAGGCCTGGACAGTCTTCTCGACCTCAGCCCGTGTCATTCCTCCGACATCGACACCGGCCACGGTGACATTGGGCAAAACGGTCGGCTCAGTCCGCACCGCCAAGAACGCCGCGGTGCCTCCGCCCGCGGCGGTCAGACCAAGCGCGGCGATTCCGGCCACTTGTGCCGGAAGACCTGCACCCGCCAGACGTCGCCGCCTTGTCTTCACGAACCACAATTCTACTAGATTGCCTGGACATTTGCCCACCCTCTTGGCATGTCTAGTTCCTATCGCTTCGCCAACGACCGATGTATGATTTAAGCCTATGGAAAAGCTGGTGTGGTTCAACGGCAAGGTCACAACCCTGGAAGAGGCGAGCATCCCCGCCGCCGACCACGCCCACCTTTATGGCGACGGGCTCTTTGAGGGCATCCGCATCTACCACAACCAGGTGTTTAAGCTCGACCAGCACTTGGACCGCCTCTATTACGGCTGCAAGATGATGGGGTTTGACATGTCCATCCCCCAGGTTGGGCTCCGGGCAATCATCCTGGACCTGTGCGCCCGCGCCGGTGTCGCCGAGGGTTACATTCGGCTTAACGTGACCAGAGGCACGGGCCTCGGCCTGGACCCGCGCGCGGTCAAAACAGACCCGAACGTCATGGTGATGGTCAGCACCTTGTCGCTGTATCCGCCTGAGTTCTACGCGAACGGACTGGACGCGATGTTCAGCTCGGTCCGGGTCATTCCCGCTGACAGCCTCGACCCGCGCCTCAAGTGCATAGGTCGCTATGCGAGCAACATCATGGCAAAGGCGGAGGCCAACCGGGCTGGCGTCGGCGAGGCCCTGTTGCTCAACCACGACGGCTTCCTTACCGAAGGCACTGGCGAGAATGTGTTTCTGGTCAAGAACGGCACACTACGAACACCCCACCCCTCCTGCGGCATCCTGCGCGGCATCACCCGCGACACTGTGATCGAACTGGCCAAGGGTGCGGGACTGACGGTCGTCGAAGAAAACCTGACGCCTTACGACGTCTTCGAAGCCGACGAGTGCTTCTGCACCGGCACGGCGGCGGAGGTCGTCGGTGTCGCCACGATCAACGGCCAGCCGATCGGCGAAGGCAAACCTGGACCGGTCACGATGCGCCTGACGCAGCTCTTCAAGGAGCACACCAAGATCGGAGTCCCCTTCGAGGCCCATGCCGGCGCGCGTCCGTGACCGCCGGGGCCTGGAAATCACGGCCGACGACGAAAGCTTGGACCGCCTTGCGGGCGTGACTGGCCTCCACCGGTTGCTCCGCCTGTTAAAGGCCAAAGCAAAGCCCGTCGAGACCTGCCCGGCTTGCGGCACGACGCTGGCTTCAGTGCGGCAGACCGGTCTTTTGGGATGCGGCCTGTGCTACTCAGTCTTCGAGATCGAACTCAAGCTCAACAAGTCGGCACCTGCAAAGGGCGCGGATTTGGTATCTTAATGGCGCAATGAAGATGCGACACGCCGTCACCCTCCTGGCGACCCTGGCTCTTGTGGGTCTTTTTGGCTGCGGTGGCAGCGGTGGAGGCGTCGCCGACTCCGACCCGCGGGTGTTCTTCCTGAACACTTCGACAGACGCCGGTTCTTCCGACTTCTTGGTCGACGACGTCAAGAAGGCGACTGCTCTCGACTTCATGGGCAAATCCAGCGACTGGCTGCAACTGGGCATCCTCGACGCGAGCGCGAGCGGCTACGACATCTCCGTGGCGCCTTCAGCGGGCGGCATCGAATACGACAGGGTTAACCAGACTTTGAACGCAAACTCGGCGAACATTTTCGCCCTGATCGGCCAGAAGACGCCGCCCGACAGCGACCCGGCCAAAATCCTGCGGCTCGTCAATTTCACGGTGAACCGGACGCAGCCGACGACTGGCAAAGTCCGCCTGGTCGTTTTCAACGCTTTCAACCGCGGTACCGGCCAGGGAACGCCGGCCATCGTCCTCAAGAACCCGGGCGACACCCCACAGTTCAGTTCGTCGGCCGTCAACCCAGGCTCGACGACCACCTTCGAGGTCGATGCAGGCACCTTCACTTGGGACGCCAAGCGCTCTGACGCCGAATCGGTCTATGCCAGCGCCACCGCCACATTGGCTTCGGGCACGCTGCAGTTGGTCGTGATTTCGGGCGTCGAAGGTGCCGCGGACGCCACCAAGCAGCCCAAAATCACCTTCATCCCGCTGTCGGTCAAGACGGACTGACGCAAAGGCCCGGGCAGGGGGGAAAACCCCTGCGCCCCGGCAAAGGCACTGGGTTATACTTCCCTCCGCGCCCTTTTGGGCGCTTCCTCCGTCTTCTATGTCGAGCAATCCTCGGGACGACACGCTTGCTGAGAAACGCCTTCTGCATGCCCTGACCCAGGGCGACAGGAGCGCGTTGACTGGCCTGTACCAACTATACGGAGACAAGATCTTCCGATACACGTATAGGATGCTGGGCAACCGGACGGACGCGGAGGACGCGACGGCAGAGACTTTTCTGCGGGTAGTGCGCCGCTCGGCCGAGCTACGGGCCGACGGTGCGTTCCGCACTTGGCTCTTCCGTATAGCGCGTAACCTCTGCATCGACCGCATGCGCCAGCACAAGCTGTTGGAACTTCCTGCAGAGGCGCATTACAATGGGACTGAGGCCAGGTCGGCACTCAAGGTGACCGTCCAGCAAGCGCTGGACGACTTGCCCGAAGAGTATCGGCAACCCTTGATCCTGTGTGATCTGGATGACATTTCCGCCAAGGAAGCGGCAGAAATCCTCGAGATCAGTGTGCCGGCCCTCAAGTCGCGGCTCTACCGCGGCCGACGGGCGCTGCGGGACCGGCTGGGCGGCTCGCTGGAGAAACTGACATGAACAACGCGTTCTATCATAAGTTGGTGGACATGTACGCCGGTGACGAGCTGTCGGAAGAGCTTGTTGCCGAAATGGACACTGCCGCCTCGACCGACCCGAACCTGCGCCTGGAAATGGACAGCCTGCGCCGCACGGTCCGCGTCCTCAAAAGTCTCGACGACCCCGAGCTCTCCGACGTCTGCGCCCAGCGCATTCTGCGGAAGATCCTCGACGACGCACAAGTCCCGGCGGACATGGGCGATATGGCGGCTGCGCGACAGTACCGCCTGTTCCGATGACCGACCTGCTAGACTTCTTTGACGCTATATGAAGGCCACTGTCACCCGCAAGGAACTATTTGACGCTCTCGCCATCGCCGGCGCGGCGAGCAGCACCCGCTCGTCGCTGCCGGTGCTGATGTCGATTCGCCTGGACGCTGAGGGCAACGGCCTGACGCTGACCGGCTGCGACGGCGAGATGTGGGCGACGGCGACCCTGTCGGCCAATGTCGCGGAACCCGGTTCCGTCTGCGTCCAGCAGCGGCTGCTTGCCGACATTGTCGGGGCCTTGCCAGAGGTGCAAGTCACATTGGAGCTCAGCGGTACGGCGGTCTATCTGCGGTCCAACAACTCGGAGTGGATGCTCCTGGCCATGCCGGCCGACGAGTTCCCCTCGATCCCCGAAGTCCGCGCGTCCTCTCAACTGACCCTGGGAGCCGACAACATGCGCGGCGCGATCGACGGCGTGGCCTTTGCCGTCAGCGAAGACACCAGCCGTCCGGTGCTCACCGGCGTCCAGTTCAAATACGACGGTGAGACGCTGACCTTGGTGGCGACCGACACCCATCGCCTGGCCGTGACCCGCGTGCACAAGCCGGGTCTCGGAAGTTCGATCGAAGCCGTGGTGCCTGACAAGGCACTGAAGGCGATCCGGGCCTTGCCGGTGACGGGTGAAGACCCACTCACCATCGGCTTCGATGAGTCGCGGCTCGTCGTCGACATCGGCACCGCCAAGATCGTCAGCCAGGTGCTCAGCGGCTCCTATCCCAACTGGGAACGAGTGGTGCCGTCCGAATACACGCGCACGTGGACTTTGAACAAGAAGGAGTTCCACGAGAACGTCAAGCGGATCATGATTCTGGCCAAAGACAACGCCAACCGCGTCCGGTTCGCTGGCGACGGCGACCGTGTGGTCATCTCGGCTCGCAGTGAAGACAAGGGCGAGGCGAAAGAGGAGGTCGAGGTCATCGGCAAGAACGGCGACCTGGAGATCGCCTTCAACGGCCGCTACATGATCGACGGTTTGAACGCGATGGAAGGCGAAGGCGTCCGTGTCGAAATGACCGAGGCAAGCCGCCCCGCCGTCTTGCGACCAGCCGAGCACGGCGACGATCACTTCTGCGTGGTCATGCCGATGGCTATCGGTTGATCGCGCTATGCCCCTGAGCTCATTGAGCTCAGGGGCTTTTTGCTGCATTGCCTATCTTTTCAGACCAAAGTAGAGCGACACGCCAAAGTGCTTGAGCCGCTCCCAGGGAAACTTGATCGGGTCGTTCTTGCGCCCCTGCGGCTCGGCGATGAATTCGTGGCTCGTGATCTGCTTGACCGTCGGGAACCGGCGCAGAAGGACGGCGAAAAGGTTGTCAAGGGCACGCAGCTGCGCCGCCGGGTACTCCTCGGTACCGTCCCCCTTGTTGACGATCTCGATGCCGACCGAAAAGTCGTTGACACCCTTGCGGCCAAAGGCGTCGAGACTGACTCCAGCGTGCCAGGCGCGGTCGTAGGTGCTGAGAAACTGGACGATCGAGCCGTCGCGACCGACGCAGAAGTGGGCGCTGACCTGGCTCTTGTCTGTGGCAAACCAGCTGACCGTGCTCCAAAGGCTGACGCCTGCCGTGTGGTGCAGGACGATGGTGTCGACAACGGTTCCAGGCGGTCGCTTGTTCTGGTTCGGCGTGTCGACCCAGACGACTTGGTTGAACCCCGGGTCCTTCCATTGTTGTTGGGCGACGGAACCGCAACTGACCGCGGCCAAAGCTCCTGCCGCCACGACCACGAGAAGCCTCACTTCTTCACCTTCAGCCCATAGTTCAGCGGCAGGCCAAAGTGCTTCAGCCGCTCCCACGGAAAGTTTTTCGGGTCGTTCTTGCGGCCCTGCGGCTCAGCGACGAATTCGTGGCTGGTGATCTGCTTGATGGTCGGGAAGCGGAAGAGCAGGAACGCGATCAAGTTGTCAAGGGCCCGCAGTTGCGGCTCAGTGAACGGCTCCTTGCCGTCGCCAATGTTGTCGATCTCAATGCCGATCGAGAAGTCGTTGACGCCCTTACGGCCATAGGCGTCGGTGCTCACCCCAGCGTGCCAGGCGCGGTCGAACGTGCTCAGGAACTGGACGATGGAGCCGTCCTTCCCAATGCAAAAGTGTGCGCTGACTTTGCTGGATTCCTTGGCGAAAAACTCTGCCGTGGTCCGCAGCGAGTCTTGGGCCGTGTGATGGAGGACGATAGTATCGACGACCGCCCCGACCGGGCGCTTGTTCTGGTTGGGTGTTTCCACCCAGGTGATCTTGTTGAACCCCGGGCTTTGGAACACCTGCCTGGCTCCCGAAGCTGGCGCCACACATGCCACTGCCATGAAGGCGAAAACGAACAGCGACTTGATAGACTGAAGGGTGATCATGAAGGGACTGCGCACCATCGGCCAAGCGATCCTCTATGTCTCGGACATGGGACGTGCTGTCACGTTTTACCGCGACGAAGTCGGCTTACCGCTGAAGTATCCGCAAGAATCGGCGGACTGGGCGCAGGAGTTTTGGGTCGTGTTTGACGTCGGCGGCTTTGAACTCGCCCTGCACCACGGGGCAACCAAGAAGTCGAAGGACGCCCCTGCGCTGAAATTTTATGTCGATGATCTGGACGTCGCCCACGCCGACCTCGTTGAGCGCGGGGTCGTGGTCGAGCCGATCGTCGAGCCGCATCCGGGCGTCAGGCACTTCCACTTCTTGGATCCCGACGGACAGGTCTGGTTCGTCTCGGCCTGAGTCAGCCTGGGTATCCCGGAGGCTACACAGGCCACCCCCCAAAATGGCCACGGCAGGTACCATCCAGCCCGTCATGATGACGTTTCAAAGTCTCGTCCAGAAGCTGGACGAATACTGGGCGGGACAAGGATGTGCGATTCTCGAAGGCTACGACACCGAAGTCGGCGCGGGCACCAAGCACCCCGCCACCTTGCTTCGCAGCCTCGGCCCTGAGCCATGGAACGTCGCCTATGTCCAGCCGAGCCGCCGCCCCGCTGATGGCCGGTACACGCGTAACCCCCAGCGGAGCCAGCGCTACTTCCAGTACCAAGTCATCATGAAACCGAGCCCCGACGACATCGTCGACCGCTACCTGGGCTCGCTGGACGCGATCGGCTTTGACACCAAGAAGAACGACGTCCGGCTCGTCGAAGACGACTGGGAGGACCAGGCCGCCGGGGCCAGCGGCGTCGGCTGGGAAGTCTGGGTCAACGGCACCGAAGTCACCCAGTTCACATTCTTCCAGCAGATGGGCGGCGTCGAGTGCAACCCGGTCAGCGCCGAAATCACCTACGGGCCCGAGCGTCTGTGTCTGATGCTCAACAATTCGGACAGCTTCTGGGACGGGTTG
Source organism: Armatimonadota bacterium (assembly GCA_018268335.1). Lineage (GTDB taxonomy): Bacteria > Armatimonadota > Fimbriimonadia > Fimbriimonadales > Fimbriimonadaceae > JAHBTB01. The sequence continues at coordinate 57,374 of JAFDWT010000089.1, forward strand.
ATGTGGAACGACACCACGACTTACCGCGATTGCGAGTTCGAGTCTGAGATGCAAAACAACGTCTACAATTTCGAAGTCGCCTCTACCAACGTGCTGTCGGAGCTGTTCGAAATCTATGAGTCGGAGTCCAAGCGCGTGGTCGAGACGCCGGTCTATTGGGACGCTTCGCTGGGCGTGTTGACTAGCACTCCCACCGAATCCGATCAAGAGGCTGCCAAATGCCGCCTGTCGCTCGTCTATCCCGCCCTCGACCTGGCCCTCAAGTGTTCTCATATCTTCAACTTGCTGGATGCGCGAGGCGCCGTTTCGGTGACCGAGCGCGCCGCCTATATCAACCGCATCCGCGCCCGTGTCCGGGCGTGCTGCCTCAAATACATCGAGCCCTACAAAGCTCTAGCCACTAAGTGAGCAGCCAGCGCCTTGTGGTGGTCGGAGCCGAGTCGACCGGAAAGACGACGCTCTGCCAAGACTTGGCCGAGCGCACCGGCCTGCCGTGGGTGCCGGAATACGGCCGCGACTACACGATTGAGAAGTACGGCAAAGAAGGGCCTGGCGCGGCGTGGACGTCCGCCGAATTCGCCCATATCGCACGTGTCCAGCAGGAGTGGGAAGCTCGGGCCGAATCGACGGGCGCCCCACTGATCATCTGCGACACCAACGCCTGGGCGACGGGTCTGTGGCACGAGCGGTATATGGGCTCTCGTGACCCAGAGACCGATGCCATCGGAGCCAAAGACCGCGCCGACTTCTACATCCTCGACGGCCTCGACGTTCCCTTTGAGCCCGATGACATCCGCGACGGTCAAGACTATCGCGAATGGATGCACGACGAGTTCAAGCGGCTCCTGGAAGCCGGCGACGTGCCCTGGATGGAAGTCACCGGCTCGCGCGAAGCGCGGATTGCTAAAGTGCTTCCCGTCATCGAGTCGATGCTAAGGTCGGACTGAGCCCCATGTAGAGTGAGGGGGCTATGACCCCGCTTTGACCAAAGCGGCTATGACGCGCCGCTCGTATCACTCGAAGCTCAGTTGATCTGGACCAGCTCGTAGGCCTCGATCTCGTCGCCCTGCTGGAAGTCTTCCCACCCTGCGAACTTGATGCCGCAGTCCTGGCCAGCGATGATCTCGCGGACGTCCTGCTTGACGTTCTTAAGAGAATCGAGGTCGCCTTCGAAGACGATCTCCTTCTCGCGTCGCACACGCACCTTGCTGTTGCGAGTGATCTTCCCGTCCGTACAGTGGCTGCCAGCCACCTTGCCAGAGCGCGAGAGCTTGAACACCGCTCGAACCTCCACCGTGCCCTGGTACTCCTCTTCGTACTTAGGAGCCAGCATGCCTTTCAGAGCCGCTTCGATGTCCTCGATCAGTTCGTAAATGATCGTGTACGTGCGGATCTCGACCTTCTGTCGTTCGGCCTCGCTCTTCGCCTTGGGCTCGGGCTTGACGTTGAACCCGACGATGATCGCATCGCTCGCGCTGGCCAACAGCACGTCGCTCTCTGTCACCGGACCGACGCCGTAGTGCTTGATCTTGACGGTGACTTCGGGGTTTTCCAGCTTGTCGAGCAGTCCGCGGACGGCCTCGACCGATCCTTGCACGTCGGCCTTCACGATCAGGTTGAGGTCTTTGATCTCCTCATTGTCCAGGCTCTTGCGGATCTCCTTCAGCGTGACCTTACGCTTGACCGGAGCCAATGAGCGCAGGCGAGCCGCTGAAGCTCGTTCAGACGCTAATTCGCGTCCAGCCCTTTCATTCTCGGCCTTCTCCAGGATTTCACCGGCACCCGGAACGTCGTCGAGACCCAGTATTTCTACCGGCATCGACGGCCCGGCGGCGGCGACTTTCTGACCGGCCCAGTCGGTCATGGCTTTCAGCTTGCCGGATGTCTGGCCGACCACGACGACGTCGCCGACGTGGAGCGTGCCGCTCTGTACCAGGACGGTGGCGACAGGGCCGCGGCCTGGGGCGAGCTTGGCTTCGATGACGACGCCTTCCAGGTCACCCTTAGGGTCGGCAGTGAGCTCCAAAATTTCGGCCTGCAAGAGGATCATCTCCAACAGTTGCGGAATGCCTTCCCCGGTCAACGCCGAGACGTTGCAGGTGATGACCTGACCACCATAAGCCTCCGGCACCAAGTCGTGCTGGGTCAGCTGTTGCAGGACGCGGTCTGGGTTCGCCCCCGGTTTATCGCACTTGTTGACCGCGACAATAACCGGGACGTCCGCGTTCTTCGCGTGGCTGATCGCCTCGATCGTTTGCGGCATGATGCCGTCGTCGGCGGCGACCACGAGGATCGCAATGTCGGTGACCTGTGCGCCGCGTGCCCGCATGGCCGTGAAGGCGGCGTGGCCCGGTGTGTCTAAAAATGTGATGGTGCCGACCGGCAGCTCGACCTGATAGGCACCGATGTGCTGGGTGATGCC
>JAFDWT010000008.1 GCA_018268335.1 Armatimonadota bacterium
CCGGGCTATACCTGGCTCCTGGTCGGCATGGCAGACAAGGGCGAGAAGCCGGACGCCGGTCACGCAGCCATGGCCAAGGCCTTGGGCGCGTTCCAAGCTCCGGACGGCAGCTGGTCGTTCGGCCTGCCACGCGCTCCGATGCAGTCGAGCCTTTTCACCTTCACTGCTCTGTCGGTGAAGAGCCTGAACGCCTACGCGCCAGACAAGGGCAAGGTGGCCAAAGCCGCGCAGTGGCTGGCGCACACTCCGGCCAAGTCGGTCGACGACAAGGCGTTCCAGGTGCTCGGCCTCAAGTGGGCTGGCGCTTCGGCGGCGACGATCAAGAAGGCGACGGCCAGTTTGCTGGCTGACCAACGGAACGACGGCGGCTGGTCTTCAGCTCCTGGCGCTCCGAGTGACGCTTATGGCACGGGCTTAGCGCTGTATGCATTGCGCTCCGCTGGCACGTCTGTCGGCACGGCTGCCTACCAGAAGGGCGCGAAGTTCCTGCTGCGCACCCAGGACGCTGACGGCACCTGGTATGTGGTCAAGCGGGCGATCCCGGCCAACAACTACCTGGACGCCAGCTTCCCGCACGGGGAGTCGCAGTACTCGTCCTTCAACGCCACCTGCTACGCCACGATGGCGCTGGCTCCGGTCGCGAAGAAGTAGTCCGTATCCAGAAGAGCAAAGGGCTGCCTGCCACTGTCGGTAGGCGGCCCTTTCTATGTCAGTTCTACTTTCATAAAGACCAACTTGGGCAACAGGTGTTTGGGGTAGCCAGGGAGTGGGCTGCACTCGACGAACCCTGCCTGACGATACAGGGCGTGGGCAGCGGTCATGGCGTGGTAGCTGTCCAGGACGAGCTTCTTGTAGCCTGCCTTTCGGGCTTCGCTCAAGATCGCTTCGACCAAGAGCGGGCCGATTCGCTGGCCGCGAAAGGCGGGGTCGACATAGAGCCTCTTGATCTCGCCGCAGGCTTCGCTGTGCGGCTTGAGGGCGATGATTCCTGCGGGCTGACCGGCTGACCGGGCGAGGAGGAGGCACCCGAGCGGCGGAGCATAGACACCGGGCAGCCCAGTGATCTCGTCATCCAGCCCCTGGAACGTCGGCGCCTTCTCGGGCTCGGGGTCAAGGGAGGCGGCCCACGCCGTGTAGACCCTCATCAGGCCGCGGACGGCGCCCAAGTCCTTGGGGCTCACGGCGCGTACGACCTCGACCATGGGTAGACGACATTCTGCTGGAGGGAGAAGCGTCTGAATGAGGTCTTGACAACACCTTCCATTGTGTGATTATAATTAGGTGATCGTTCAACAAATTAAGAGGACAGCGTGACGAGACCCTCCACTGAGACCCGGTCCAAGTTGGTCGAGACCGCGCGTGACCTGTTCCATCGCCAGGGATACACCCCGACTGGGATCGCGCAGATCTTGAAGGAGTCCGGCGTCAACAGTGGCAGCTTGTACTACTACTTTCCAACGAAGGAAGACCTCTTGGTCGCTGTGCTCGAGTGGTATCGCGACCATATCGGCGACAACTTGATCGACCTCCATTGCGGTCGGATCGAGGACCCGGTGGAGAAGGTTTTCGGCCTTCTGGACGGCTACAGACAACTCCTCATGATGTTTGAGTTCGAGCTCGGTTGCCCGATCGGCGCCCTCGCACTAGAGCTCGCCAACTCGCATCCGGCCGCCCGGTCGCTCATCCTTGTCAACTTCGAGCAGTGGGTCGACACGGTCGAGCAGTTCTTCCGTGCCGTTGAAGACCGACTTCCCGAAGGCACCGACTGCCGCGCCTTGGCCGTGCACGTGTTGACCACCATGGAGGGCTCCATGATGCTCGCGCGCACCTACAGGAGCACGACCTACTTCGACCAGTCGGTCACCCACCTGCGCAACTACGTCGACTCTCTCATCGCCCAGGGCTCGACCTGGTCGGCCCCCAAGCAACCTGCGGGCATCCCAGAGTCGCTCGACAACTGACTTTCTTTCAAAGGACAGAACTATGAACGTAAACCTGCAAAGCGATTTTCCCGTGACTGACGAAGCCGCCAAGGCGGCGACCGGCAAGAGCCTGACCGAGTGGTTCGCCACGCTTGACGCCCGAGGCACCAGCGACGGCCGGCGCGAAGTGATCCAGTGGATCTACAACGAGACGGGACGAGGCAAAGACGTCTGGTGGCCGACGACGATTTGGGTCGAGTACGAGCGGAGCAAGGGGGTCGTCAACAAGAAGGACGGACTCGGCGAGGGGTTCAACATCTGCGTCACCAAGACGATCGCGGCGTCGGTCGATGCGGTTTATGAGGCGTTCACGGACGCCGCTAAGCAGGGGTGGCTGGGTTGCAACGCCGCTATTGAAGGTGCAGCCTACAGCGACAAAGGTGGCAACTCCGGCACCTGGCTTCGCCTGCGCCCGGGCAAGGACGTCCGGATCGCCTGGCAGACGAAGGGCGTACCCAACGGGACTCAAGTCGACGCGGCGTTCGCCGAGAAGGGCGGCAAGACGGGGATCACTCTCAACCATGCACGCATCCAGACCCGCGAGGAGGCCGACGGGCTCCGCGCCGCCTGGGGTGCGGCCTTCGACCGGCTCAAGGCTCAGCTTGAGAGCTAGTACAAAGTGTTCTACCCCCATCATTCTTCCTGTTCGCCGGACGTCGAGAATGGTATGGAGCACGCTTCTAGCCTGCCATGAACGAAGTGGTGGAGGGCGGCGCCGCGCGGAAGCTGGTTCTTGACCACGGCTGGAACAGCACCTGCTATCAGGTTTTGAACCCGGGGATCGAAAGGTGGTGGTCGTCGGACCGGCACAGTATGGTGGGGTTTGTCCGTTCGGGCGGGATGGCGATCGTCGCCGGTGCACCGGTCTGTGCAGCGCATCGGCTGGAGGCGACGCTGAACGAATTTGGCTCTTACCTACGCCGGGAGCACCTGCAGGTCTGCTTCTTTGGTGCGGAGGGTCGGTTGCAGAGCCAATTGGACCGGCAGGGCGGCACGGTCAGCGTCGTCATGGGCTCACAGCCGGAGTGGTCTCCGCGTGAGTTTGTGGAGGCGTTGGAGTCCGACGCCTCGCTGCGAGCCCAACTCAACCGCGCCCGCAACAAGGGTGTTGTTGTCACTGAGTGGGAGCGAGAGAGAGCGGAGCGGCACCCGGGTCTGGAAGGAGTGCTCCACGATTGGCTAGCCAGCCGGGGCTTGCCGACGCTCCACTTCCTGGTCGAGCCGGAGACACTCGGCGACCTGCGCGACCGGCGGGTATTTGTCGCCGAGAGGGCGGGGCGGCCTGTCGGCTTTGTGACACTTTGCCCTGTGCCTGCCAGGAAGGGGTGGCTCACGGAGCAGTTTGTCCGTGGGCCAGATGCACCCAACGGCACCGTCGAGGTGATGCTTTACCATGCCGCCCAAGCGGTTGCCCATGACGGCAGCGACTACTTGACCATGGGCATCGTCCCCTTGGTCGCGCCGAGCGGTCTGGGCACCGACCCGGTTTGGCTCCGGGTCGTCCGCGGTTGGGCGCGGGCTCACTACACGCGGTTCTACAACTTCCGTGGCCTGAGCGAATTCAAGTCCAAGTTCCACCCGACGACTTGGCAACCTGTCGTCGTGGTGGTCGAGGGGGACAGGTTCACCTGGCGGCACTTGCGGGCGGTCGTCCGGGCCTTCACCGTCGGCCCGCCGGAGTTCGCCCTGGTCGGTGGGTTGGTGAAAGCGGTGAGGGCTGAACTGCATGCGTTTGTCCGCTGGCTGCGACGGTGACGAGCGGGTGCCTAATGCGCCAGGATGTCAAAGTGTCTGAGATCGCACTTGTGACCGGCGCCGACCGGGGGCTGGGTCGGGCTATTACCGAGCAGCTGCTGGAGAGGGGTTGGACGGTGTTGGCCGGCCAGGTCCTGGACTGGCCGGAACTGGCGGAGCTACAAGCTCGGTTTGGTGACCGGCTGCACGTCTTGCCGCTGGATGTCGGCTCGGACGCCAGCGTCTTGGCTGCTGCTTCGTCAGCTGCTCAGTTGGTCGGGCGTGTCGATATGGTCGTGAACAACGCCGGCATCAACCGCTCGGCCCACATCGACAGCGTCCGCGACAATTTGAGTTTTGACGACATGCAGGCAGAGCACAACATCAACGCCGTCGGTCCGATGCGGGTTACTCGAGCGTTTCTTCCTCTGATGGCTGGGTCGGACCGGAAGCTGCTCTGCTTTGTGTCATCCGAGGCCGGGAGCATCGAGGCGAGCCGACGGACCGGATGGTTCGGCTACTGCATGTCCAAGGCGGCGGTGAACATGGCGGTCAAGAACCTCTACAACGACCTGTCGTGCGAGGGTTTCCGGTTCCGCCTGTTCCAGCCAGGGTGGATGAAGACATACATGCGCGGCACGCGCAACGACGAGGCTGCACTGGAGCCCGAAGAGAGCGCCCGCAGGGCGCTCAGCTACTTCCTCGAGGAGCCGGAGCCGCCGACGCTCGCTCTCCACACCTGGGACGGTGAGGACATGCCGTGGTGATCAGGCCTTGGCGACGCGCCACGACTTGACGGCAGGGAAGAGGTCGCTCGCCGCCAGGTGGACGGCGACCCAGACCGTGAACCATTCGACACCAAGGATGGGCCTGGCCCAGGCTAGCCCGTCGACCGTCGCGACGGCGTAACCAAGGGTAGCCACCGCGATGTTCACTGCGACGACCGTGCCAGCAGACAGCCACTTGTCCTTACCTTGGGCCAGAGACGCGCCGAAGAAGTAGCCGCCTAAATAGTGGTAGTAGCTTCCGGCGGCGACGTGGAAGACGTAGACGCCGGCCAAGAACGTCGGGCCGCCAGCCTGGCTGACGGTGCCCCAGACCATCGCCTCGGCGACAAAGAACAGGGAGAGCAAAGGCATCCGGTCGTTGCCGTCCATCAGCTTGCGCATCCCACCGAGGAGCAGCACGATTACGGCGAGGGCCAAAGACACCGTCCAGAGAACCCATGGATACGAGTCGACCCCGCCGACATTGAGGAGCACGACGCTGAGCCAACCGAAGGTGAGGATCGGCTGGTAGGAAGTGCGCCACTTCTCCCAGTGCGTCCTCTTTGGCACTGGCGGCACCGCAAAGGTGACTTCAGCTTTGATGAAGTGGTCGATGAAGTAGACCCAGACCAAACCGCTGAACAGGCCGATCCCTAGCCAGAGGCGCAGTGCGAAGAGGACGGCCACGACGGTGGCGAGAGCGACCGCAAATGTCCAGGCGCGTTTGGCGGTCAAGCCGTCACGGATTCGTCGCAATGCTTGTCCTTGGCCGCGAAACGCATACACGAAGTGCGCCCAACCTGCCCAAGCGACACAGGCGAAGATGTTGCCGACCTGGGGCGAATAGTCGGGTGAGAGGCGGGTCAACTGTGCAACTGGCAACAGGAGAAACGGGAACCCAAAGGTAAGCCCGACCAGGAGAAACGTCAGCCCCAGGACGGCCGCTGGACGGGCTGGCGCGTTGTCGGGCACCCTATGATTGTAGCGGGCTATTTGCCCAGCCAGACCAATTCGCCTTTGCGTTTGACGATGTTCTTGTAGTCCCACTGGAGGTCGCGCGCCTTGGCCAGCCAGCGCTGGAGGGCGGCTGGGTCGATGTCGTCGATGTGGGTGTACCGGGCCTCGGCGGCCTTGAAGGAGCCTTCGTTCTTGAGCCCGGGCTCGTCGAATGACTGACCGCTCCAGAAAAGGAGGCGGACGCAGCCTTTGAGCTTGTGGTAGCCCACGATGGGGTTGCCGTCCAGGAACCAGACCGGGCTGCCGTGCCAGATCTTTCTGGTCGCTTCGGGCAAGGCGGCTGTGATCTGGTCGAAGAGGGTGTCACAGACGGCGCGATCGGCGTCGGTCTGCTTGTCGTGGTAGTCGCGAATGGTCGGGTCCATGTATGTGCTCTGGTGGATCGGCATCATGCGTTGCGAAGCGATGAGATGTGGTGGTGTTCGTGGCTGACGAGGCGCCAGACCAAGCCGCCGACTGAGTCGGGCTTGCGGTTCCATTTTCCCCCACGGTTCGGGTCCGTTTGTCTGCACAAGCGAATCCATTCTTGTCGTCCCTCCAAGTAGGCCGCCATATGGACGTCCCAAGGCAGCGCCGCATAGCCCATCGCCTCAAAATGCCGCCATGGGTGGAGGACCGTAACGCATGGGTTGTCGCGCTCGGCGAAGGCGCGTAGAACCACGAGCCATTGCTCCTGGCAAGCCCTGAGGTGGGCCAGAGTCCGGTGGCGGGAGTACTCACAGCGTAGTGCCAAGGGGTCTGGCTCTGTATGTGTCCATTTTTCAATGGACTGACCCAGTTCAACCAGGTTCGCCTGTACTTGGAGCCACTCTCCGGCGTCCATGGGCTGCATTATCGCTTGAAAGACCTCATAAGGTCGGCCACCATCGGATCCACCCCGTTGGCCACCACGACCCTTTCGGCCGAGCTGTACGCCATGAACTCCCGGGTCGCTGCCTCCAGCGCCCGGTTGAACCGCGGCCCTGGGTCACCCGGCTCCCAGATCCACTTCCGCACTTCCAACACCCCGCTCCGGGCCCAAAACTCGACCCGCGCGACGATGCGGTCGCTGTAGACGACCGGCAGCACGTAGTAGCCCCAGCGTCGCTTCGCCTCAGGGACGAAGACTTCCCACGAGTATTCGAAGTCGAAGATGTGCGCGACCAGCTTACGGTCCCACATGAACGGGTCGAGAGGGGCGACGAACACGACGCGAGGGTCGATCGGAGGGCTGTCCAGGTGCTCGGCGAATTCGTTGGTAATGTAAGCGGTCGTCCCCGCCAGGTCGATTGGTGTCAGCTCGCCGTCTTCGACGAGTTCCAAGATCGCCTGCTTCCGCTTCTTGGCGTTCACACGGTATGACCACACCTCTGGCGGAGCCTGGGGCCGCAGGACGCCAGCGGCGCGGTGTCTTTCCATCACCAGTTCGCGCACCGCCGTCTCGTCGTCGGGGACCGGCCCGGCATCTAGACCCGGCGGTATGACTCGCTCCGCGAGGTCATAAACATGCTGTCCGCCAATGCGGCGGCACGTCATGATTTGCCCTGTCGCCCACAGCGCCTTGAGGGCCATTTTGGTCACGCTTGTCCCGTCCCAGCTGCCTTTCCACTCCGGCTTGCGTTCCTGGTAGTCGAAGTCTTTGCTGGCCAAGGGGCCGCGTGCCTGCAGCTCGGCCATCACCGCGTGCAGGGCCTCTGGGTGCTTGGCCGAAACATAGTCGTAGTACCGGGTGTTCCAGCGGTAGAAGACGCGCCGCCACCACCAGCCCGACCAGGGCACAAGCGACGCCATCTTGTCCCAGCCGTCGTGGAGGAATTTGTCCTCGTAAGCCGCTTTCTGCCAGTCGCCCACTTTGTAGCCGGCCAGCCGGGCCTGGATCGCCAGGTCGTGGTTGCTGCCACAAGGCGCCAGCGGGTCGATCTGGACGCTGCGAACGCGGTCGAAGACTTCTTCGATGCTATCCAGTGGGGCGAAGTGGTGTCGGACCAGGGCGCGACGGACCTCGGCCTTCGAGAGCCTCCACTCCTCAGACACCGTCCCTTCTCCTACCCAACATGGTAGTCGCCAGTATACAAAAGTCTACTTTAATGAATCAATTCTCGGGCTTCGGTGGCGCAGTCGCCTGCTCCGGCGCCTCGACGACTGTCACCGGCTGAATCACCCGCTCTGGCGCCCGGCCGAAGTCGTTGATTTTTTGGACGACGTCGATGCCAAAGAGCTGTTTGACTTGTTCCAGCAGCGGCAGGGCTGACGCGGGTCCACCGCCACCAGCGCGGGGGTCGATCATGGTCACTTTCTCGACGTTGGTCTCTGGAATCGTGTTTGTCAAGGCAGCGATGATGGACGACAGTTTTTGGGTCAGCAAGACTTCTCGGGCGCTAGTGCCTGCCTTGCCGTATGTCTCGGCAAGTTGGGTCAAGGCTGCCGCCCGGGCTCTGCCGTCCTCGATGATCGACGCAGTTTGTGCCTTGGCGCTGGTCTCGGCGGCTTCCAGGTTGGCTTTGGCGGGGACGACGACGTCGGCTTCGAGCTTTCGCTTCACCTGCTCGATGCGCGCCTTTTGGACTTCCAGTTCCGCTTTGGCTTGAGCGACGGCGGCGACGACTTGCGCCTGTTCTTCGGCGACCAGGGCCTTGCGGCGGGTCAGTGTCTCGGTTAGCCGCCTTTGCATTTCGGCCTTGGCTATGTTGGTGTCGGCTTCTAGCTGGGCTCTGCGTTGACGTTCCAGGTTCTCGGCAGCTTGGATTTCGGAGTCGGCGTGGGCGGTGGCCTCGGCGATCCGGGCTTTGGCGATGACCTCGGCGTTCCGTTTGCGGCCCAGAGAGTCGAGATACTTGCTGTCGTCCTGGACGTTCTGGATCTTCATCGTGTCGACGACCAGGCCAAGAGAGGTCATGTCTTGCTCGACTTCCTGCACGAGCCGCTCGGCGAACATGAGCTTGTCCTCGTTCACCTGTTCGGGCGTCATCGTCGCCAAGACGCCGCGCAGCGACCCTTCCAGGGTGGCCTTCGCAATGGCCATGACCTCTTCGCGCGTTTTGCCCAAAAACCTCTCAATCGCGTTGTGGATCAGCGGCTCGTGTCCGGCGATCTTGACGTTGGCCACGCCCTGGACGGTCAGGGGAATGCCGCCCTTGGAATAGGCGTTGACGGCCTGGATGTCGATGCCCATGTTGGTCAGGTCCATGCGGTCGACGCGCTCGAGCAACGGCACCCGGATGCCACGGCCGCCCTTGATCAGCTTGTAGCCATAGCTCCTGGTCCCTTCCTGTTGCCTCCCGCCCGAAAAGATCAGCACTTCGTTCGGCGCGCAGATGTAGATCAGGCCTTTGATGGCCAAGAAGCCGACGACGATAAAGAACAAGAACACGCCGAGGGCGATGAAGAGGACGGGCATTTACTTGGCCTCCTTGGATTCGTTCCGGCCCGAGATGGCACCGGGGATGTCGATGCCGGTCGAGGCGTTCACCGCCTCGAAGATCGAGCCGAGCATGGCCGGATAGCTGCTGACATAGCTGGACAGCACCTTGCCGTCGCCACTGTCGATCATCTGCAAGTTGTCCACTTTGACCTTGGCCACGCCGGTCGAGGCGCTGGCGAGGATCTTTTCAAAGTCTTCGATCAAGTAGATCGTCATGGCATTGGGGCCGGCTTCGCGCCAGGCTTCGCTCATCAGGTCGAGGGCCTGAGCGGCAGCGATGCCGCGCTCCCGGAGGATAGCCGCGTCGCCTCGGGCCCGGTATTCCTGAGCGCGTTGCAGGGCAGCGGCGGGGAGCACCTGGTCGGCTTGCAGCCGGACCGCCTCCAGCTCGGTGCGGACCTGCTGGAGCTCTTGCTCGGCGACGGCCCGGGCCTCGCGGGCGGCGGCGAGGGTGCGCTCTTCTTCGGATTTGACTTGTGCGTCCAGTTCGGCCTGGACCCGACGCAGCTCGTTGACCATTGTGACGACGTTGGCGTCTACGTTGGCCTTAATGACGTTTGCCCGGCCTCGATTTTCCGCTTCTGCTTGCTCGGCGGAGCGTTGCGCGTCGCTCTCGGCGATCTCGGCGTCGCGGATGACATTGGCGATGGCTTCGCGGCCGATCGAGTCCAAGTAGTGCTTGTCGTCACTGATGTGCTGGATCTTGAAGGTGTCGAGGTGGATGCCCAGCTTGCGGAGGTCTTGTTCGCTTTCTTGGCTGAGTTCGTCGGCGAACTTGAGGCGGTCTTCGTTGATCTCCTCGGGAGTCAGCTTGGCGAGGACGCCGCGCAGGTGGCCCTCTAGGGTCTCTTTGGCCACCCGCCGGATTTCGTTGGGATTGCGTCCCAGGAACCGCTCGATGGCGTTGCCGACGACAGTCGGGTCGCTACTGATCTTGACGTTGGCGATGGCATCGACGTTCAGCGACACGCCGCCTTTGGAGTAGGCACCGCGGATGGCGATGGGTACCTCCATGATGTTGAGGCTCATGCGCGTCACTGTCTCGAGGACCGGGAACTTGACGCCGCGACCGCCGAAGATCGCCCGGAAACCGCGCGAGCTGCCGTCGGCCAGCTTGCGCTTGCGTCCGGAAAAGATGAGCACCTCGTTGGGCGGGCAGATGTAGAGGATGCTCCTGAACAGGCCGATCAGGACCAGGAGGACAAGGACGATGCCGCCCGCCATGAATAGCGTCGTCCCCAAATTGAATGTTTCCAGCTGCGCGAGAATCATGTGTTGTGCTCCAATGGCATGTCGTCGTTCCCCAAGATGCTGTCCTTTCGCGCCACGACGGCGCGGCCGTTGATGACCTCCAAGACGACGACCGATGCCCCCGGCTCGATGTCTGAGCCGTCTTCGGTCGTGGCCAGGAAGTCAATCAGATCGCCGCGCAGGCTGAGGCGAATGCGCCCTGGCGTCGATCCACGGACGGCCACCAGGACCTGCGCCTCCTTGCCCAGCATGTCCTTCTCCTTGGCGGCGCTGCTGGACTCGGAGAGCCGCAGGGCTCGGACGATGATCGAGACCGACAAGCCGCATCCCAAGCCGACCACGGCAGAAATGATCCCGGCTGTAGGTTCAGAAAGTTTAGCTAACCACGTCAGCAAGAGACCTGTGGTGCCGAAGCCCGCGAAAAAATAGGTGTAGAAGCGGAGGCTAAAGAAGGGAAGCCAGTGGCCGGGCGCGGTGTCGTGGCCAGCGTCATGGACATCGTGGTCGGCGGAGACCTCGTGGTCGCCTGCCGCGTGTTCTGCCCCCAGCAGACTCAGTACGACGAGCACGCCAGCCACTATCGCGGAAACCGCATAAGTCAGCAACATCGCCCTGTCCCGACCTGACCTTACACCATCTATCACGTCTTGTGCCGCCCAGAGTTGCAGGCCGTATGACGAGTCATGACCTTTGCTGGAATCGGTGCGGCCTGACACAATGGCGCACGGCGAGGCTTGGTGCCTACGCCGTGCGCCGTTGTCTACCTGTTGCAGATCACTTCAAGTCGAAGCGGTCGAGGTTCATCACTTTGCTCCACGCGGCGACGAAGTCGTTGGTGAACTTGGCGGCTGCGTCGTCGGAGGCGTAGACCTCGGCGAGGGCTCGCAGCTCGGCATTGGAGCCGAAGATCAGGTCGGCCCGGGTCGCCGTCCACTTGACATCGCCAGACCGGCGGTCGCGGCCTTCGAAGACGCTGCAGCAATCGGACGATGCCGACCAGGTTGTGCCGAAGTCCAACAGGTTCACGAAGAAGTCGTTGGAGAGCACGCCGGGGCGGGAGGTGAACACACCGTGCTGCGAACCGTCATAGTTCGCTCCCAGCATCCGCAGTCCGCCGACGAGGACGGTCATTTCGGGGGCCGTCAAGGTCAAAAGTTGTGCTTTGTCGACCAGTAGTTCCTCTGCCGTCGCCGAGACTCGCGAGTCCTTGTAGTTCCGGAAGCCGTCGGCAAACGGCTCCAGGGCATTGAACGAGGTGATGTCGGTCTGCTCCGCCGTCGCGTCGGTGCGTCCTGGTGTGAACGGCACGGTTACCGCGAAGCCGGCGTCACCAGCCGCCTTTTCGACCGCTGCACAACCGGCGAGGACGATCAGGTCGGCCAGCGAGACTCGCTTCTGCCCGCTGTTGAACTCGTGCTGGATGCCTTCGAGCACGCCCAGGACGTGGGCCAGTTGGGCAGGGTTATTGACTTCCCAGTCCTTCTGGGGGGCAAGGCGGACACGGGCGCCGTTGGCGCCGCCGCGCATGTCTGATCCGCGGAAGGTCGCCGCCGAAGCCCACGCGGTCGAGACCAGTTGCGCAACCGTCAGGCCCGAGGCCAAGACCTTGGCTTTGAGCGCCTGGACGTCGCTTGCGTCGACCAGAGGATGGTCGACCGCTGGGACAGGGTCTTGCCAGACGAGGACCTCGGTCGGCACCTCTGGCCCTAGGTAGCGGGCGATCGGCCCCATGTCGCGGTGGGTCAGCTTGAACCAGGCCCTGGCGAAAGCGTCGGCGAAGGCGTCGGGGTCTTCCAGAAACCGCCGGGAGATTTTCTCGTATTCGGGGTCGAAGCGCAGAGCCAGGTCGGTGGTGAGCATCACCGGTGTGTGCTTTTTGGCGGGGTCGTGGGCATCGGGGACTGTGTTTGCACCCATGCCTGCCTTAGGAATCCATTGGTTGGCCCCCGCCGGGCTCTTGGTGAGTTCCCACTCGTAGCCGAAGAGGTTCCAGAAAAAGTTGTTGCTCCACTTGGTAGGGGTGGTCGTCCATGCACCCTCGAGGCCGCTGGTGATGGTGTCGCCGCCATGGCCCGTGCCAAAGGAGTTTTTCCAGCCCAGGCCTTGCTCTTCGATGCCGGCAGCGGCAGGTTCGCGCCCGACGTATTGGCCTGGGTTCGCGGCGCCATGGGTCTTGCCGAAGGTGTGGCCGCCGGCGATGAGGGCGACGGTCTCCTCATCGTCCATCGCCATCCGGCAGAAGGTGGTGCGGATGTCGCGGGCGGCGGCGACGGGGTCTGGCACGCCGTTCGGCCCTTCCGGATTCACATAGATCAAGCCCATCTGGACAGCTGCTAGCGGGTTCTGCAACTCGCGGTCACCCGTGTACCGTTTGTCGCCCAACCACTCGGCTTCGGAGCCCCAATAGACGTCTTCTTCCGGCTCCCAAACGTCGGCCCGGCCACCGCCGAAACCGAAGGTCTTGAAGCCCATTGACTCCAGGGCGCAGTTGCCGGCCAGGATCATGAGGTCGGCCCAGGAGAGCTTGACGCCGTACTTCTTCTTGATCGGCCAGAGCAGGAGGCGCGCCTTGTCTAGGTTAGCGTTGTCAGGCCAGCTGTTGAGGGGGGCGAAGCGTTGCATACCGGTGCCGCCACCGCCGCGGCCGTCATGGATGCGGTAGGTGCCCGCGCTGTGCCAGGCCATGCGGATGAAGAACGGCCCGTAGTGGCCATAGTCGGCGGGCCACCAGTCTTGCGAGTCGGTCATCAAGGCGTAGAGGTCGGCCTTGACCGCCGCGTAGTCCAGGGTTTTGAACGCGGCTGCATAGTCGAACGACGCGTCCATGGGGTCGGAGAGACTGGAGTTCTGCCTTAGAACGCTCAGGTTGAGCTGGTTCGGCCACCAGTCGCTGTTGCGCGTGCCGCCTCCAGCCGTCACCTTGATCTCGCTCCTTGAAAACTTACAGGGGCATCCGCCGCCTTCTTCTGTCGTACCGTTGTTTTGATCGTCGTTTGCCATGGCTCCTCGGTTCCTTTGGCATCAAGATAACCGATGCGCCGCGAGGTACCTGGTACCACGCGGCGCACGGCATGTGGACGACACTAGTCGTCTTTAACAGAACGGTCGGATTTCGACGGGCACTCCCGCAGACCAACCAGGTTCCTTAAGGATAGACGACGCGGTCGGCGACGATGTTTTCGGCCACTTTCCCGCAGGGGATGCCGTTGCCATATCCGCCTTGCCGCTCTTGGATCGAATCGACGTCGTTGCAATACGACTTGATGTCGTTGACGTTCATAGGCATGATGTCAAAGGCGTCGCCGTCAGCTTGGAACGAGTAGCGGCTCATCTTGATGCTTTTTGCGTGGCCGTCGGTATAGGCCATTGGATATTGCCCGCCATATCGCAGGGCAGAAACACCGTATCCATCGCCGTCCTGGAAGTAGAACGACAACGTATACATGTTCGTGTCGTTTGTGAGACCCAAAAGGATCATGCTCGACGGGTTCGCAAACTCACCGAACGACCTTCCACGCCACATTGTCGATCCGAGGTCGTTATTGAACTCCGCCTGGTGGAAAAGTCCGTTGCCGTTACGATAGGAATAGATGCCGAAGTTGGGGGCGAACCCGATGCATCGGCCCGATTTGTCATAGGCCTGGTCGCAACCGGTCCTTGTGCGAGAGGGGTCGAGCAAGATGTCACGGTTCTTCATATATGGCTGCAGAAGGAATTGAAATTCCCCGACGTCACCATGACCGTTGTATTGGGTGAAGACAGTGTCGTCGAAATCACCGGAATACATGATCGCTGCCACCGCCATCTGCTTGGCGTTGCTGAGACACAGAGTCTTTTTTGCGGCGAGTTTGGCCTGCGCAAAGACCGGGAAAAGAATAGCTGCCAGTATCGCGATGATCGCGATGACAACCAAAAGCTCAATGAGCGTGAATGCCCTGTTTTTCATAATGTTCCTTCGTCGGATGACTGGTTTGCCTGCTTCATGCCTCGTCATGGAATGTAGCCTTTGCCTTACTCCAATTGAGTCCGCGGCCCGGTAAAGTGCCGCATGACGCCTCCCCAATCAATGGCCTCGTTGCCTACGGACAGATTAGTTGTTCTGACCGCTCGGAGTCAAGGTGCTGGCCCGGTGGGTGCCCCAATGCCACACTCAAGCTCGCAAAATGGACGGTATGGTGTCGTTCCGGGTACCGACACATGGTGTGCGGCCGAGCTTGGTTCGCTGACTACAATGGGAATCCAAGTCGGAAGAGCCACGCCGGCCAATCTGTACTTGGCCCAGAGTCAATGCAGTTCGCGAATTGCACGTCTAGTGGTTTGCTATTTTGAAATGCGTGATCGCCGCTGCGTTGTTGTCACTGGAGATGGTCTCCGAGCCCTGGAAGGCCGAAGACATGAAAGCCGTCATGCGTGAGACGGCTTTCAAGACTTCGAGTTCGACGTGCAGCGTTTTGCTCTAGATGTTGTCGGACGCAACGTAGTTGAAGGCTATTGATCTGTGCTGACACATCGTAAGTCATGTACTGGGCTTATCCGTAAAAGGGCCGGACTTCGACATTGACACGGCAGGCGCCGACGGCCTTCTTGCCCCATTCGACCGCATCCTCGATGCTCGCGCAGTCGAGGATCCAGAATCCACCAATGTACTCCTTGGTCTCCAGGTACGGGCCGTCGCTGACGGAGACTTTGCCGTCTGGCCCTTTGCGCAGCGTCTTAGCTTCGGTGGGCGGACGCAGGCCGCGGGCCATGATGCGAACCCCGGCCGCCTGCATCTCGTCGTTCAGGGCGTCGATGTCGCGGCCCATCTGGGGGCTCTCTTTCGATCCGTCATACCCGTGCGGGTGGTGGATGGCTACTAGATATTGCATGTGGTTTCCTCGTCTTGTGCTCGTCGGCCTGCTCGTGTCACCGGCCTTCGTGGCTTAGTCGAAGTGTCTCCGAGGGATTCGACATTTGTTTTTGAAAATGTGACATCGAGTTTGGCTTCTAGTCTTCTTGGAAGAAGATCTGTCGGACTTCGAGGGGTCGGCCGCCGGCGGCGGCGCCTCTGCGGGCCCAGGCCATCGCCTCGTCCATGTCGGCGGCGTCGATGATCAGGAAGCCGCCGATGTGCTCTTTCGTCTCCAGGAACGGGCCGTCGGTGACGTTCACTTCGCCGTTTTGTAGGGGTGTCACGACTTTGGCCGTGTTGGCGGGGAACAGGCCGCAGGCGAAGAAGAGGGCTCCGGCCGCCTCCAGTTCGGCGTTGAACGCATGGATCTTGGGGCCGGCGGCGACGTCCGCCTCGGTTGGCGTGAAGTCGTCCGGCAGGGTGGCGCTGATGAAAAACTTGGGCATATTGATGTGGTCCTCGTGGATTCTAGCGGCCCGTGTAGCCGCTTCACCCAGTTGTCGAACGGTGGGGCACGAATTCGACACGAAGAGGCCAAAAAGCCGGAAAAATGTGGAGGCCAGTAGCCGAATCGGCGGCTGCGAGTGCAAGTGGGGGCTTGGTACTCCCGACGGGATTCGAACCCGCGATCTTCGCCGTGAGAGGGCGATGTCCTGAACCGCTAGACGACGGGAGCACTCTGGAGTGAGGACGATACCCGACGGGGGCAGGGACAGACGCTGAGGTCCCGCCGAGCCCGCCGTGTCCGGCGATAATCCGCAGATGGAGCCAGCCCCAGCGTTCGTCGCGCCTGTCGAGTTCACCTTTGACGGACTGGTCATCCGCCCTTATCGCCCGGGAGACGGGCCTGCTTTGGCGACGGCCACGGTCGAATCGTACGACCATCTAAGGCCCACGATGCCATGGGCAGTGTCCGAATATCCCATTGACCAAGCGGAACTGCAGGCCAGAAGGATGGCCGCCGATTACTTGTCGCAAAAGGACTATCCGGTCGGCCTATGGGACGGCGAGCGCCTGCTTGGTGGGTCAGGCTTCCATATGCGCCAGGGTCCGGTCGAGTGGAAGGCTTCCGAGATCGGCATGTGGATCCGCGTCGATGCAGCTGGCAAGGGGCTTGGGACCCGTTTCTTGCGGGCCATGCTCGAGTGGGGCTTCACCGAGTGGGGGTTCGAGCGACTGGTCTGGCGGTGCGACACGACAAACCTCGCCAGCGCCTCGGTCGCCCGCAAGTGCGGCATGGTTCTGGAAGGCACCAACCGAGGCGCCGCCGCGGCCAAAACAGAAGGAGGGGCCCGACCGGACACCTACTTCTTTGCGATGCTACGCAGCGACTGGCTCGCCAGCTAAGATTCAGCTCCAGACGTTATAGGGTTCAGTCGTCTGGTCGCTCCAGGTGATGGTCCCGTTGCCAGTGGCGTCCCAGACCATCGTGGCGGGGAGGCCGTCCATCGGGCCCGTGACTGTCCCTGTTCCGCTCAAGTCTCCGGCGAACGTCCAAACGGCGACCACGTCGACGGACGTCTCCAGCCGCAAGTTGTGGTGCCCACCCGTTTTGGGGTCGTTCAAAAAGGTGAGCCAGCTACCGTCGTTGAAATCCCAGCGTTCGTGATACGTCGTCAGCCCGTCGCTCTCCCAAGTCGCCACATAGGAGAAGTGTCCCTGCGCGTCTTGACCGGTAACGTCTTCTTGGCCGCCGCCGTCCTCATGCAGTTGATAGACCGAATCGAGAACTTCGCCCTTATGGGGACCGGCCAGGACTTCTAGGTGGCGGACATCAGTCCTGGCAGCGAAGTCAGACACGGTGATGTCACTGCCGGCGGGAATTGTCAGGGCCTCGTCCTCAAAGAAATGGAGCGTGTTCGGGGTGTCGGTGCTGTCCTCGACCCAAAGCTGGTAGCCCTCGTCAAAGTAGACGTCACCACCTCTGCCATGCACCCGAGTATGGTGCTTGGCGGCATGCAGGGTTTTGGGTGCTCCGCCCCCACCTTTCGGGGCCGTCTTGCTGAGAGCCAGGTTTTTGTGCAGGAATGTGGCTACCGCTTGCCTCGACATGAACGTCGAAGTCGTGGAGTTCCCTCCACATCCAACAAGCAGAACCGCGATGGCAAAGACAGGTAGGACTTTCATGAAGCGTTCAATCACCTGACCTGATTGTACGAGCTTCGGATGTTGCCGAATCAACTAGTTTCTATGCGGATTGTGCTACTTTTCCTCGAATTGGCGTCCTGGCAGATTGCGACGACACTACTTCCTGATGTCCAAGGAGTCCAGGACTGGAACTGAGTCGCGGGATTCGCCGCCGATGACCCACAGCTTGTTTTGCCGCACAAAGGCGACGAACCGGTTGCGGTCGAGGTCAGGTTTCGTTAATGGCGACCACAATCTGGTCTTGGGATCGTAAAACATGCTCTTGGCGTCAGATTGTCGGCCGCCGACCGCCAACAAGCCGTTGCCGAAGGGCACAAGAGCGAAGAAACCTCGTGGTCCGGGCATGTCCGGCAGGACAGTCGTATGGCCGGTGACTGGGTCGAAGACTTCAAATCGTGCCGTCGTCCGGTCCTCCGTGAACCCACCAGCCACGTAGATCTTGCCACCCATGGCCGCCGCTGCCAAACCGTGCCGTGGTAGCGAGAGTTTGCCGACCGTTTTCCAAGCCCTCGATTTGAAGTCAAAGGACTCGATGGAATCCAGGTTGCCTCGATCACCGAGTCCGCCGAGGGCAAAGACTGTGTTGCCGACGGCTATCAGGGCGAACCGGCTCCTCGCCTGCAGCAGTGGTGATAGATCTGTCCATCGCTTGGACATCAGGTCGAAGGATTCGGCGCTGGCCAGTGCAGTGTCGGGCCAGCGAAGGCCGCCCACCAAAACCAATCGGTCGCCAACAGACGCCATGGCGGCCATTCCCCGTGGTGTCTTTGGCCCAGGCAAAGTCTGCCAAGTCTTTGTGTTGCAGTCGATCTTCCAAAGCTCGCCGAAGTATCTGCCCTCGTTGACCAACTGCATACCGCCGGTGATGTAGGTTGCGTCACCCACCAAAGCCCCTGCGTGCCCGGTCAGAGACTTCGGTGTCGAAAAGGCGATCAGGCAGACGAAGGGCGACAGCATCTAGTTGCTACTACCAATTCCACATCGGCTTCAGTGTCCAAGCTCTGGCCAAAGGCACTTGGTCGCGCGCATGCAGGCCAGTCTCAGACACGCCAGGCGATGCCACCGAACGGGCAGACGGGCCGGTGGGGAACATCTCCGTCACCTGGATATAGGTGCCGCGGTTGATGTAGGGCACGGGAGCTTCGTCGGGGAGGTTGATCGAGCCGGGTGCGAATTGCCAGTTGGCGACGATTGGCCCAAACCGGCGGGTCAGTTCATCCACTGCATCTTTGAAGGCGGCGGACAGAACCGCGTCCTTACCTTTGGTGCCCAGATACGGCCACTTGGTTTTGCCGTCCAGGGCATCGGCCATCAGCGACGGTTGCAAGGCGGTGGTGAAGAGGGACTCGGAAGTCAAGTTGCCGATCGGGGCGAGGAACAGTTGCCGACGGAGTTGGCGGACGCACTCACGGTAGATTTCTGCTCCGACCGAGCCCTTGACCGACCAGCCGTCCCAACCGGCGAGTTGGCGCTCGGCCTCGCTAGCAGGTTCTCGGCCACGGGTCTTGGCGAGGGCCGCCACCAGTTGGGGTTGGAAGAAAGAACCGGTGTCCCCTTTTCGGGCGATGTCCCAGGCGGCTTTTT
Organism: Armatimonadota bacterium; assembly: GCA_018268335.1. Taxonomy (GTDB): domain Bacteria; phylum Armatimonadota; class Fimbriimonadia; order Fimbriimonadales; family Fimbriimonadaceae; genus JAHBTB01. Next base: position 18,775 of record JAFDWT010000008.1, read on the forward strand.
CTAGGTCGAACGGCGTCAGCAACGGCTTGGTCAGGCTGGCGCGCAAGAGGTCGACTCGAAAGATGCGGCCCCAGACGGGGGTGTCGCCATTGGGCCACCAAGTCGCCGACTTGTTGTTCCAGTTGCTCAGCAAGCCACTGCGCGGGTCGTCGACATGCGGCATTTGCGCCCGTGGGACGACCGGACGCCACTGGTTGGCGGGTGTGTCTTCGGTCGGTAGGCGCGGGTCCAAGCTCGGGTTGCGGGTCGGGACATGGCCGACGTACCGGTAGCCTGTGTGCCCGTCCCGGGTCGCAAAGAAGAGGTTGAAAGTGGTGGAGACATCTGCCACCGCCTTGTCGATGTCGGTTGGTGAACTGGCGGTGTTGATCCCGACCAGCGTTGTGGCAGTGGCTAACTCGTTCTTCCACAAGGCCGACTGCAGGCTGAAGACTGCCTTGCCCGACCGGCTGAGCAAGACGACCGGCCCATGGTGGGTGCGGGTCTGCGTCACGGTCGCGTCGGGCCTGCCTTTGACTTTCAACTGGAAGGTCACCCTTTCCAGCCTGGTGACTTTGCCGTCGTAGAGGTAGTTGTCCTCCCCCGACAGTGGCGCCCAGAAGATGTCCTCGATGTCGGCGACTCCGCTGGTGAGGCCCCACGCCAACTGGGGCGTCACGCCGATGGCGATGCCGGGAATGCCGGGAACGTCAATGCCGGCGACCCGAAGCCCTGGGGCGTCGATGGCGACTTCGTGCACGACGCTCGGCGTCGAATGGCCCATTTGTGGGGCGGTCAGCAGGAGTGGGTTGCCAGTCGCACTGCGTTTCTTGCTGACGACGATCGCGTAGCTGCCTGTCTTGTAGAGCGTCCCGATATGGCTGGCGAGGAGCTTGGATTCATCCTGCCCCGCCAAGGCGACAGCACCCGCCAGTTCCAGGAGGTTGGCCTTTGGCTCGGCCGCCCACTGTGCGGCCGTCTGGGTTCGAGTGGGTTTCCCAAAGATGGTGGGTGTGGGGCCAGACGGGTTGTCGGCCGGGTCGACGGTCGTCGGGCTTCGGGGGTCGTCGAGCCAAGCGAGGTCGTCAAAGACGTCAAGTTCCTTGCCCTTGACCTTCTGGCCTTTCAAGTAGCTCAACAAGGCCAAGTTACGCAGTTCACCGGCCCCGCCGGTGCCAAACAGCCTGGCCAAGCGGATGACCACGGCGCAGGAGTCGCGGACTGTCCAGGGGCGAGGCTCGAAGCCGTTCTCCTTGTATCCTGCCGGAAGCGTTCCTGCCACCTTGCGCGCGGCGATGTCGTTGTTGATGCCCCGGGCATAAGCTTCGAAGGCGTCGCGTGTCGCCTTTGGGAGGGCCGCGAACATGGCGTCGAGCTCTGCCTCCGTGTAGAAGCGGGCCAGGGTCTCGCGGTCGCTGCGTTCGGCGCTGGGGCCGAGGACTGCGGCCAAGGTCCCGCTCGCCTGGCGGCGGCTGAGTTCCAGTTGCCACAGCCGGTCTTGGCTGCAGGCTTGGCCTTGGAGTTCGTAGGCTTCGCTGGCCGTGGCGGCCCTGACCATTGGGACGCCGTAGGTGTCGCGTTCGATCGAGGACGGGGCGTGTAGAACCAGCACCGCCGCCAGCGCAAGACTTGTCATGTGCGCAGTCTAGCCAGTCCGCCCGTTAAGATTCACAGGCGAGGGAGGCGTCCGCGGCTACTGCCAGTCAACGACCGGTCGGCAAAGAGCTGACGGTAGACGACATAGCCGATGCCAGCGACAATAGCGACCGGCAAGACCAGCTTGAACAAGGCGCCGAACATTGCGAAGACGACGCCGGTGACGATGCGCCACGCGAGAAAGCCGGCGAACAACACTCCGACCACTAACAAAATGTTGCGGACTGTGCGGCGTTCCATGTCTCAAGGGACGACGGTCGAGATTGGTTGGTTGCGGGGCAGGGCCTTTCAGAGCCTAGCTGAGCTACAACGTCTGCGTCACTTTTTGCAGGTTCTGCGCCCGGTCGGGGTCGAGACCGCGGGCACGGGCGGCAGTCAGGGCCAGCCATTGGCCGAAGACCACGTGCCAGATCGGATCATAGACGCCTTGACCGGCGGCGGGAGCGGTGATGATCGCAGTGCCGGTCTCTGCCAGCCCGTCCGGTGTTTCGCCATAGACCACCGCCGCCGTCCCGTGCCCGGCGAGGGCGCGCGGGCCGTGGGCAAAGTCGGCGGTCGAGAAGCTCTTGGCGGGGACCAAGGCGCACTCCATGAGCTTGAGCGACGTCTCTTGGGCGGTGGCAAAGTCGTAGCCCCGCGCCAGACAGAAGACCGGCGACGAGCGGACGAGCAGGCCGGAATCTGTTGCTGCGGCTTCCTCACAGCGGTCGATCCAGGCGTCGTCAGGCAATGTGGGGGCTGGCAACGATGCGCCCAAGGCCCGCACTGTCTGGGCCAAGGCGAGCAGGGAAGCGGTGTAGGTCTTTGTGGCGGCGATGCTTCCTTCGGTGCCGACTCCTAGTTCCAGAGAGAACTCTGCTTCGGACGCCAAGCGCGAACCAGCCGTGTTCGTGATCGCCAAAGTCGTGTGGCCTTGGCGGCGCATATAGGCGAGCACCTCGCTAACGTCTGGAGCGGCGCCGCTTTGGGAGACGCCGATCGCAAACGTGCGTTCCGGATAGCGGATCTGTGACCCGTGCCGTGTGATCACAGATGGCGCGGCTAGGCTGACGGGAATGCCCAGATGAATCTCGATCAGATAGCGGGCGAACAAAGCGGCATTGTCGCTGCTGCCCCGTGCGGCCAGGAGGACAAGGTCGAACTGCTTGCCGCCAAGCGCTTCCGACAGTGTGTGAAAGTAGCGGCCCGCGTTGTCAGCCAAAACTGCCGGTTGCTCGCGAACCTCCTGTTCCATTTGGGAGCCAAGAGCCACGGGAACAGGGTACCAGGATGGGGTAAGTTGACCTTCCGACCTGACCGCGATTCTGCGGGCGTGTCTCGGACGTCTGAAGAGCATCATATGCCGGTAGCGACTTGTGCACTCGCGATGTTGGCCCTTGCACAGGCCAAAGACTTGAAGCCGTACCGCGACGAAAGCCTCGGGCTGGAGTTCCGCCACCCCAAGAGCTGGAATGTCCGCAAAGAGAGGCTGTTCACGGTCATCGAGTTCAAGACGAAGAGTGGCCAGCCGGTCAAGCTGCAATTGATCGACACCGCTTATCGCAGCGACGCCGACAAGTGGCAAGGACTTCAGCGCGACATCAGCGAGACCTCCAAGCGGCAAGTGTTGCGCCAGTGGACTGAAGAGCTGCTCGGCGTGCCTCTTCTCTTGACCAAAACGTCGGAAGTGGTAGGGGCGGACACGCGGGTCACCCTTATTGGATTGCTTTATTCCCGTACGGTCGAGAAGCTCAACTTTCGGCTGACCTGTTCGGGATCCGCCGCTGACGAAGCCGAGGCTGAATGGCGTGAGGCGCTTTTGACCCTCCGCACTGTCAGCGGCGCGATTCCGGCTCCGGAAACACCAGGCACCAAAGTCGAGGCGCCGGTCAAGCCCACCAAGCCCAAGCGCGAAGACGTTTGGAACCCCAAAACCAAGAACGTCCCGAAGGTGGAGAAGTCCAGTAACCGCCAGCGGGTGGACAAGTGGGACTACTTTATGCCCGACGGCTGGGTGGTCAAGGGCGAGGAAGCGACGCACCCTAAGCTGAAGGGCAAAGTCACACTCCGCGCCGCCAATGGTAGCCCAGTGACCGCGCGCAACAGCTGGCTACGAGTCGGTGGACAGTCGTTGCAGGAGTTTGTCAAGGTGGACCACCGCGAAGAGGTCGCGCCGTATCCCAACCGGGCAGGGGTCGGGATCTTGGTCGGTCGGCGTTGGGGGGCAGCGTCGACCGGGCCGCTGTTCGCCGTTTACGCCATCGGCTGGCTGGACGACAAGTTTTGGGCTCTCGACTATCGGGCAGCCAGCAAAGCCGACTACGAGGCGGACAAAGACCTTGTCCAGGACCTGATCGACCGCATGTCGGTCGAGACCGTCCTGTGATCCTGGCGCTCAGCACGTCGTCGCCGCTCGTCAGCGTCGCGTTGTTTGATGCGGCTGGCACTTTGTTGGGTGCGGCCGAGGAAGAAGCCCCTCGCGCGGCTAGTGGGACGACCGTTCGGCTCGCCCAGGCCCTGCTAGGCGATGCTGGTCTTGCCGGTTTGACAGGCTTGGTCGTTGATGTCGGGCCTGGTAGTTTTACGGGTGTCAAAGTTGGCCTGACGCTGGGCAAAGCGTGGGGCTATGCGTTGAGGATCGGTGTGGCTGGAGTCAGTGCGTTTGATCTTGTTGCTTCTTCCGGGCCAGTGGCCTTGCCGTCCAAGCGAGGCGAGTTCTACTTTCGCGACGCCGGCGGCTTGGTCTCGATCATCAATGGGTTACCGCCGGAGGGTAGTCAGGGCTACGGGTTTCCTGGTGGCGAGAGTCGACCATCCGCTGCCAGAGCCGTCCTTGAGGGGCTGACTTTTGGCAACCCGTTGGCGCTCACAGGTCTCTACGTCTCTGAGCCCAGTGTCAGCCAGGCCAAGCGGGCACACATCATGGGGGAGACTTTTGCCTGAGACCGCGTTTGACCCTGGCCAGATCGTCCGCGGCTGCCGGTTGGCACCGTTCACGACCTTGAGGGCGGGAGGCAAGGCCGAGAGCCTGCTGGTCGTCCGCGACGCCGACCAACTGGCCGCAGCGGCCGAGTACGCCCAGAGCGAGGGGATTCCCATGACCACACTCGGCGGCGGCAGCAACGTCTTGCCGAGCGACGCGGGTGTCCCGGGGTTGACAGTGCTCAACTTGGCTCGGCGGATCCAGGTCTCTGAGGACGGCGCTGTCGAGGTCGATTGTGGGGCCCCGTTGCAGGATCTGTTTTTGAAGACTGTCCAGCGCGGCTTGGCAGGTTTCTCGTTTGCCGTCGGCATACCAGGCAGCGTAGGCGGGGCGTTGGTCAGCAACGCAGGCGCCTATCGGGCGAACATCAGCGACCGGTTGACCGGGCTGGAAGTTGTCGAGAGTGGTCTTCGCCGGTGGGTCAGCCCTGCGTTCATGGAGTTTTCCTACCGAGACTCCCGCCTGCGGCGGCCCGGCTCGTCGGATGTCTGTTTAGTCCGCGCCCGTTTTCAGCTTGAGATGGGCGACGCCAAGGCGCTCTATGACCAGGCGCGGGATTATCAGAGGCAGCGCATCGGCAAGCAGCCTCCGCAAGCGAGTGCGGGGAGTTTTTTCAAGAACGTCAACGACAAGGCCTTTGCCGAGGGGCTTGACGGGCTGCCGCCGGCGCTGAAGGAGGCAGGCGTGGTGCCCGCCGGGCACCTGGTGGAGAAGGTCGGCCTGAAAGGGTTCCGCTGGCGGGGCGCTTCCGTTGGTCTCAGGCACGCCAACTTCATCCTCAACTCCGGCGGAGCGACCGCGGGCGACATCCGCCGCCTGGCTGAGCACGTTGCGGCGTCGGTCTACGAAAGGTTTGGCGTCCGGCTTGAGGAAGAAGTGCTCTATCTGGGTGACTGGTCTGGGTGGCAGACCACCGGGCTGCTGGCCTAGGCCAAACAAACCCCAGCAGTTTTGCCGTACATGAGAGTAATTGCCCCGGCAGAAGAGCGGGTTTTGAACCTGGCGTCGGGCGCCTGGCACGCAAGGTGCAGGTCATCAAGGCATGAACCGCATCGACCGCACGCAACTGATCTGGGCGACGACCCAGGGTCCAGAAGCGCCCCGACGGGTGATGCCGGTGAACCGCACGACCGCCGCGATCCTCCGGGCCCGCGACAAATTTCGCAACATCTACCCAACCCCAACAACCCCGACCAGCGGCCAACGCCCCAACAACACGGCCCGTCTGGACACAATCGCCTAAACCATCGGGCAACAAGGCCACCCGCAAGGGTGGCCATTTTCTTTTTAGCTGCCGACCAAGTGTCGCTTAAGGAACGCGACCCCGTCCTTGAGCGCTTGGACGAACGAGGGGTTCTTCATGTCGACGCCGTGGCCCAGCTTGGGGACGAGGAACGTCACGCACTCCACGCCGACTTTGCTATAGGCCACGGACAGCCGGTTGGCCTGCATCACGGGCACCAGGGGGTCAGCAGTGCCGTGAAGGGTGAACACAGGCGCGGAGTCTTTGGCGACATAGGTGATCGGGCTGAATTCCTTCTTTTCGGCGTCGGCCTTGTCGTATTCGACACCCATGACCGTCTTGGCGAGCGACGCGGCGATCGCCTTGTTGAAGTCTTGCGAGACGTCCACTGGGCCAAAGATGTTGAAAACAGCCTGGACGCGGCTCGACTCGCCGGGGAACTCGGCAGCGTTCTTTTCCACTGTGTCGCGCATGCCCAATAGGAGCGCCAAGTGGGCACCGGCGCTGCCGCCGCAGGCACCGACTTTGGCCGGGTCCAGATGGTATTTGGCGGCGTTGCCCCGCAAAAACCGGACGGCGGCCTGGCAGTCGTAGAGGTGAGCGGGCCACCGGTTGGCCGGGGACAGGCGATAGGTCACCGTCGCGGCGGCCATGCCCGCGTCGGCGATGGCTTGGCAGACCAGGGCCATGTCCTCGCGCTTGCCCGACGACCAGCTGCCGCCGTGGATGACGACGACGACCGGCACGTTGGCGTCGCCGGCGGGCCGGTAGAGGTCCATGGCCAGCTCTTTGCCGGCCACCGACTTGTAGACGATGCCGGTTGTGACGGTCGGGGCATGGACCGGCGCCAAGGCCAAGGCGGCGACAAAGCTGAGCAGTGCCATGCCCCGAATGATACTTGGCCGGAGGCTTAGTCCGATCCGTGTTGCATGCGCTGGGGCCGTATCCGCAGGAAGACGCCGAGGGTCAGCGGGTTGGAACCGTAGTGGGACTTCAAGACGCTCGGGAACGAATAGAACCCTGCATAAGCGCCGACGCCGACGTCGAGCCCCTCCCACTTCGTGACGTCCCTGGTCGCCCCGACCAAGAACTTGTTCACCATGTGGTTGCCGTCTGGCACACCGACAAGTTCGTCCTTCATCACATGCTCCCACCTGGCGAACCAGGACGTGCCGCGATTGAGGTACGTGGCTTCCGCCAGGAAGGCGTCCGAGTTCTCGCCGTGCAGCATGTTGCGGCCAAAGGCGGCGGTCGCCGACAGGTTGTCTCCGCCAGCCAGAGGCTTGCTCCACACCGCCGCGAAAGTCAGCCGGTGCTGGTCGACGCCCGGCTCCGTGCTTTCGGGAGAGTTCAAGTAGCCATAGCTGGTATTGAATGAAAGATCCTTGGTGGGGTTGAACGTGACGCGCCCAGATGCGGAGTTGAGGGACAGAGGGTCGGGTGAGAACCGGTTCTCATCGGGCTCGTGGCCGTTGAACAACGAGCCTTCTAGTTGCCACTTATCAGAGTTCATACCCAGCGTCACGACGCCCCAGGAGATGTGGGTGCTGTCGAACCAGTGATGGCTGATCGGCGCTTCGGGAATCTCCATGCCGCTGGGCCGGTGCATAAAGGTCGGCCCACCAAGGGCGGGCTCGCCGACTGGCGCCGCGTAGACGAAGAGGTTCGTCCCCTTGGCCACCGGGTGACTGTATGAGACGGCAAGCTCGGCGATCAGGTCGTGCGGGTGCTGATAGTCCGTCAGCTTGAGGCCATAGGCGGTCTCGCCGGTCTGGAAGAGGTTCGGATAGCCAAACTCGCCGTTGAAGACTGGGTCGAGGGACGCCATGAAGCTCAGTCCCAAGATGCCGCCGCCGGTCTCGCGCCGGGCCATGAGCATGGCCATTGAGTTCGAGTAGGCCCGGCTGTCGCCCCGCGGACCGCCAGCGTCGCTGTAGTTGAACGTGACAAACCCCATGGCGTCGAGTTCAAAGCGCCCTGATGACGGCAGGTGCTTCATGAACATTGGCGAGGATTCGGGGAGCCAACTGGTCCCCGACCCGTCGCGCTGCATCGACCACGGGCCGAACCGGCTGGCCATGTTGCCCATGGCGTCATGTCCTTCTTGTTTGTGAACATGAAAGTCAAATGCTTTTTTGGCTTTGGCCCCGTCTGGGGTCGTGGCCACCACCTCGACCCGCCACGGGCCGGGCATCGAGAATCGGACGGAGCCCGAGTATGTGCCGTCCTTGCGGTCGGTGAGTTTAGGGTGGGTGACGCCCATGTCCATGTTGGTCATGAGCACGTTGAGGACGACGGTCGCGCCAGCGGCGACGGTGACCGTGACCGGGTTTTCGCCGACTTTCGGCTCGCCGGTCAACTTGAGATCGATTTGGGGCCCAGCCTGGGCTTGGGCGACGACGGCGACGCTGAGCAGCGCGGCCAAGACGGACAGACGCGTCCGCAGTGATGTTTGATTTGAGTGCATTGTCTGTGGGTACCTCCTTGACTAATCGAGAACGATAGGCCCGGCTGGTCGCCGGCCCTCTTGCGTCAGGCTGTCGGAGGTGCCCTGCTCGGGCTTGGAGTGCTTTGGCACTCCGGCGGTGGCCGGGGAGACTCAATAACCGTGGTGGCGTATTCGGACGGGGGAGCCAGTGGAACCAGCGAGTTGGCCAAAGGAAAGTCCAGGTCGGGCAGCAGGTGAACGCGGACTGCGGCCTCGACGCTTGCTGTCGGGGCTGGTGCGGAAACCTGACAGCCGCAAGCTTTATCCGAGGTAGGCGGATGACAGCGTTTCGAAGACCGCTGGCCACAGCAGCACTGCGACTTCTCCTGTGGAGCTCCGAAAGCCGCCACGCTCGCCAAAAGGACGGCGAGGCAGGCAAAGAGGGCGAGGAAACGGGGCACGGGCTGCTTAGTGTTCTATGACGTCAGAAATCTGGCTTGCGCACCGCACGGACTTTGGGAATGGGGAAGAGCGTGTGGTCGGGGCGCACCGGAGCGTTGGAGCTGGCCATGTGGGCTTGGATGCGGACTTCCACGTCGCGGACGAATTCGTTGAACTGGTCCTCGAACTCGGTGCGCATGGTGTCCATGTCGTCGAGCAACCGGAGGATGATCTCGACCCCGGCCAGATTGACGCCGAGCTCTTGGGTCAGCCGCTGGATGCGGCGGACACGCTCGATGTCGTCCATGCTGTAGAGCCGGTTCTTCGCGCCGACCCGGGCAGGGATGACCAGTCCAAGGCGCTCGTACTGGCGCAAGGTCTGGGGGTGGACGCCACACAGCTCGGCAGCGACGCCGATCATGTAGACAGGTCGGCGCTTCTCGCTCATCGGTTGCCCACCTTGTCGCGGATCTGCTCCAGGAGCTTGCGTTCAGCCTGTTCCAGGTGTTTGGGCACCGTGATCTTGGCCCTGGCCAAGAGGTCACCCTTCGAGGTGCCGCCCATCTTGGTCAGCCCTTTGCCTTTCAGACGGAACAGCTGGCCCGCCTGAGTGCCTTCGGAGACGTGGATCGTGCCCGAGCCATGTAGAGTCGGCACCTTGACGTCGCCCCCAAGAGCGGCGATGTGATAGGGGACTTCGAGATCGACCTCCAAGTCGTCGTCCCGTCTTTTGAAGAGTTTGTGGGGCAGTACGTTGACGACCACATAGAGGTCGCCGCTTTTGCCGTTGGATCCCGTGACGCCTCGTCCCGCCACACGCAGCTTTTTGCCACTGGCGATCCCCGCCGGGACTTTGACGGAGACTTGGCGCTCATTGCCGACCAGACCGCCGCCGCGGCAAGTAGGGCAGGGGCCGGTTTGGCCGCTGGTCAGCTTCACTTGACCTCCTCCACGGCACTGGGTGCAGGCGTCCATGGTCTGATAGACCAGTTTTCTGGTGGACCCAGCGTCGATCTCTTCCAAGGTCACGTCGAGTTGGGTCTCGACGTCGCTCGGTGCCACTTGGCGTTGGCGGAAGCCGCCGAAGGGGCTCTCTACGCCCATGCCGCCAAAGAACTGCTCGAAGATGGACTCGAAGCCGTCGCCAGCTTGAAAGCGAGTCTGGCCACCGGCGCCTGGACCCGGGCCGTGCATGCCCCCGGTCTCCCAGTGCTCGCCGAACATGTCGTATTTGCGCCGCTTGTCGGGATCACTCAGGACCTCGTAGGCTTCGCCGACCTCTTTGAACTTGGCCTCGGCCGCCGCGTCGCCAGGGTTGACGTCGGGGTGGTATTTGCGGGCCAACTTGCGATAAGAGGCCTTGATTTCCTTCTCATCGGCACCCTTTGACAGGCCCAAAGTCTTGTAGTAATCCTTCGGCATCGCGGCAACGGACTCAAGGACATGAGTCTGACAATATCAAGTGACGCATCACAGCCTGAAATGGTTGCCAGAACCTCTTGTCGGGCCTATGATTGAATCTGTTAGATGCCGACTATTCGTAGTGAGATGGACCTCGCGAGCCTAGAGATTCGAATGACGAGAGGGGAGAACCTGCCCATGCTCCCCCAGGCGGTCAGCACGACGTTACGACTCGTCGATGATCCCAATTGCTCGCAACGGGAACTCGAACGGGCTCTTGAGACGGACACCGCCATCACAGCGAAGATCATCCGGGCGGCGAACTCGCCGTATTACGGCGGTAGTGACGTCACCAGCATTGGCCGGGCCATCGGCTTCTTGGGCATGACCGCGATCCGTTCTATCGTCGTCGGCATCGCCATGCAGCAGATGATGTCGGGCAAATCGACTTCGCGCAACCTGGACAAGGTCGCCTACTGGCAGCACTCTTTGGCCACTGCGGTCGGCAGCCGGATTCTCGGCAAGCTGCGAATGCCTGCCAAGGCGGAAGAACTCTATTGCGCTGGCATGATCCACGACATCGGTTTGATCGTTTTTGAGCGCTATATCCCGTCTCAACTCGACGAGTGTCTGGCGCAGTCCAAGGCGACCGGCGTTCCGCTCTATCTGATTGAGATGGAAATCCTTGGCTACAACCATGCCACGGTCGGCGGCCTGTTAGCCAAGAAGTGGCAGATGAGCGAGACCATCCAGAACGCCGTCAAGTACCACCACGAAGCCAGCAGCGACGAGAAGACGTACAAGACGACCGCCCTGGTGGCTGGTGCCAACGCCTTGGCTCATGAGTGCGGCTTCAACAACAGCCAGCGTGAAGGGGCCCTGGAGCTCGACTACGAGCTGGCCTCGGCCATGGACATGCCGATGGAACAGATCGACGTGATCCGCCAGGTCATGCAAGCCGAAGTCGCCAAGGCGCAAGAGACTTACAAGATCGCGGCATAGGGTGGGGCCGAGCCCCGATTCCATCTCCAGTCAAGACTGGAGTCCATTTTTCGAAGCTTTAGGTTGAAACGGACTCGCCTGACCGGAGGACCGGAACGGCCCCCTGGCCCCCTCCTCCCGCCGGAGCGGCAAGAGGGGGAAGCCGGAGGGCACGGATGCCAAGGCCGTCGCTTCTACCAGAGGCTCAGTCTTCGTCAGCTGTTCGGCTGGCCTGGTAAGCCTTGATCAGGGCGTCGGCCTCGTGGGCTGGAAGATCCTCGTAGTGCGAGAACTCGGTGCCGAAGCGGCCCCGACCCTTGGTGATCGACCGCAGGTCCAAGGCATACCGTTGCATCGTCGCTAGCGGCACGGTCGCGTTCACCCGAGTCTTGTTGCCAGCGGTCTGCTCCATGCCCGACATGTGGCCTCGGCGGGTGTTGAGGTCGCCGACGACGTCACCGACCGCTTCCTCCGGCACTTCGACCCAAACCTTCAGAATCGGCTCTAGGATGGTGGGCGAGGCATTGGCGGCGGCGGCGCGGAAGCCGATCGCGGCGGCAGTCTTGAATGCCTGCTCCGAGGAATCCACGTCGTGGTACGAGCCGTCGTAAACCGTCGCCTTGATGTCCACGACCGGGTAACCGGCCAAGAACCCTTTGGTCATCGTCTCGACGACGCCCTTCTCAACCGCGGGAATGAAGTTCTTGGGGATGGCACCGCCCACGACCTTGTTGTCGAAGCTAAAGCCCTCACCGCGGTTCAGTGGCGAGAGTTCCAGCCAGCAGTCGCCGAACTGGCCTTTGCCGCCAGTCTGCCGTTTGAACTTGCCTTGCGCCTTGGCGCTCTTGCGGATCGTCTCGCGGTAGGGGACGCGGGCATCTTCGGTTGTCACGTTGACACCAAATCGGGTCTTCAACTTCTCGATGGCCGTTTCGATATGGATGTCGCCCATACCTTCGAGCACTTCTTGGTGCACTTCGGCGTCGCGAGAGTAGTGGAGGGTGGGGTCCTCTTCCAGGAGCTTTTCCAGTGCTCCGCCCAGTTTGTCTTCGTCGGATTTCGCCACCGGCTTGATCGCGACCCGGTAGATCGGGTCGGGGAAGGCCACGGGATCGAGCTGCAGTTTGTCCTTGGTCGTGCTGAGCGTGTCGCCAGTGTGGGTGTCGGCGAGCTTGGCCAGAGCGCAGATGTCGCCGGCAGTGACCACCGTCGCCGGTTCCTGTTGTTTGCCATGCGGCCAAAACATGTTGTGCAGGCGTTCGTCGCGCCCGCGCGTCGTGTTGAGGACATGGTCGTCCGCCTTGAGCGTCCCGCTGAAGACGCGGACGTAGTTGATCTTGCCGACGTAGGGGTCGGCGGTGGACTTGAAGACGAAGGCAGCCAGCGGGCCGTTGGGATCCTCGGGCATCTCCTTGCCGCCGACGGTGAACGGGTGGTACACGGGCGACGGCATTTCGCCGACAATCCGGTCGAGCAGGGTGGCGACGCCGATGCCGCTGGCGGCCGAGCCCAGAAGGACTGGGACGACCTTGCCGTTCTTGGTGCCTTCCAGCAGGCCGTGCTCGATTTCGTCGCCGGTGAGCTCTTGGCCGTCGAGATACTTCATGGCTAGGTCGTCGTCGCCCTCGGCGGCGGCGTCCATCATCTTTTCGCGCCGCTCGGCGGCTTCGACGGCATAGCCAGAGGGAACCTCTTCGATCTCCTCGCCCCGGTCCTTGCCCTTGTAGACCTTCATGTTGACCAGGTCGAGAACTCCGCTGAACGCGGCTTGGTGCCCGATCGGGATCTGCACCAGCACGATGCGGCGGCCATAGCGCTTGTCCAGGGTGTCGATCAGACCCTCGTAGTCGGCGTTGTCGCGCTCGAGCTTGTTGACGAACACGCATCGGGCCAAACCTTCTTGTTCGGCGACGTCCCAGGCCAGATCGAATCCGACATCGAGGTCGCGCTTGGCTTCGCAGACGATGACCATGGCGTCGACGACGCGGGCGATCGCATGCAGGTCGCCGATGAAGTCGGGGTAGCCCGGAACGTCGATCAAATTGATTTTGTGGCCATGCCACTCGAGGGCCATCACGCTGGCGCTGACGCTGATTTTGCGTCGGATTTCGAGCGGGTCAAAATCGCTTTGCGTGTTGCCGGCCTCGACGGTGCCGACGCGCTCGACGCTACCGGCTGTGTAGAGGAGGTGCTCGACAAGCATCGTCTTGCCCGAGCCGCCGTGACCGACGATAGCGACATTGCGAATCTGGTCGGGTGTGTACTGTTTCACGAGAGCCTTCTTCAGTTGTAGTCCGGGTCGGACTAGCCGTCCCTTGGCCTCAAGCATAGCCGAAGCGAAGGCAGGTCCGGTGGCCTGAACACAAACAGACTTGGTGTCCGTCGTTTACAATAGTGCAACACATGGAGCGCAAAGGACACAAGAGTTGGTTTCAGGATCAGACGGTGTGGGGCGTCGCCGGTTCGACAGTCGCCCTTGGAGCTGTTTTTGCCGCAGAGCGTTTGGTCGACGGCTGGATCGGCCGTGACTCTGGTCTCGACTACCTGTACCTGTTGCCGCTCTGGGTGGCGGTCAGTATCGGTGGTCGGCGCGCTGCCTTGGCTTCTGCCGTCATCAGTGCGGCCGTCGTATCGAGCCTCCACGAAAACAGCTCGTTCTTTGAGCCGAAGCATCTGGCTGCCTTTGGCGTCAACTTGATCGCTCTTGTGGCCGTCGCCGCTTTGTTCGACTCCTTTGGCCGGAGTTTGGCCCGGGCGCGTTCGGCGGCCAGCACCGACGCATTGACCGGTATCGCCAACCGCAGGAGCGGGCAACAAGCAGCAAGGGCCATGGCGAGCGCGGCGCAAGCCTCGGGCGGGCGCATCGCCGTGGTCGCCCTCGACTGCGACGGTTTCAAGCAAATCAACGATCAGCATGGCCATAACGCAGGTGACGCGGCCCTCAAGGCGATCGGCAAAGCTCTCGCCAAGTCTGTCCGGGCCACCGACAAAGTGTTTCGCTTAGGCGGGGACGAGTTCGTGATGGTCTTGGCGGACGCAGGATCGATGGAGGCGGAAGTCTGCCTGGGACGACTGCGGACTCGCCTGGAGTCAGTCTCTGCCGACCTTGGCTTTGCAGTCCGCGTTTCGTCGGGAGTCAGTGTCGGCTCGCGGGACGGCGCCGGGTTTGACGAGCTGTTGCAGGTCGCCGACTCGCGGCTGTACCGGAACAAGCGGTTGGCCAAGAGCTTCGCCCCGGCGGCCTCAACCGAACCAGCCGCGACAGCATAACGGCGCCGACGATATTTCTCGCAAAAAGCTTGGGCTCGGGCCAGTGTGTGAGCATAATAGTTCGGGAGCGGTTGGGACCGGCCCGCGCGGAAGCCCGATGGCGGACTTTCCGTGAGACACATACATGGCTAAGCGACTCTACGTTGGCAATTTGCCTTATTCAACAAACGAGGCCGAGCTTATGGACGCATTTAAGGCGTACCAGCCCGTCTCGGCCATGATCATCGAAGGCAGGGGATTTGGATTCGTCGAAGTCCCCGACGAACAAATGGACGCAGCGATCGAGGCCATGCATGAAAGCCCCGTCGGCGGACGGAGGATCGTCGTGAACGAAGCAAAACCGCGCACCGAGCGCCCACCGCGTGAGGGCGGCGGCGGTGGCGGCGGCGGGTACAGCCGCGGGCCCCGTGAAGGCGGTGGTGGCGGCTATGGCGGCGGCGGCGGTGGTGGTTACGGTGACCGAGGCGGCGGCGGTGGCGGCTACGGCGACCGTGGCGGCGGAGGCTACGACCGTGGCGGCGGACGGGGCGGCGGTGGCCGTCGCGACGACCGCAGAGGTGGTGGCGGCGGCAACCGCTGGTGAGCCGCTTACTCTGAAGCGAGTCGCGCCGTGAAGGCGAACACCGCTTCGTAGAGGCTGTTCCACTCGAAGTAGATTGTAGGCAGCTCGTCCAGAGCGCAGGCCCGTCGGCCTTGGGAGTCGTTCCCGGTCGGCGGGCCTTCTTCTGTCCAGCCCTGTGCGACGAAAGCATGGGCGACGGTCTCCTCGCCCGGCTTGCCGATCACGAACTCTCCGGCCAGCATGATTTGGCCGACAGAGCAGCCGGACTCTTCCAGAAGCTCACGGCGCACAGCGATTTCGGCAGACTCCCCAGGTTCAACGCGGCCGCTGGGGACACACCATCCACGCCCCAAGATGTCGCTGAGGAGCACTTGGCCCGACGACCAGGCGAAGACGAGGACGTACGACGGGTCTGGCAAGCCATGACCGGTTCCTGGCAGGAACCGCATGGGACGCCCTGCGAACTGACCGTCGGGGAACGCCGTCACTGGATCGCAGCCACGGGGAAGCCGAACCGGACGACCACGACCTTTCCCAAGACGTTGTCGTACTTGACCGGCCCAAACAGGCGGCTGTCGTCGGAGACCGGGCGGTTGTCGCCCAGGATGTAGAGCTGGCCCGAGGGCACCTTGTATTCGCCCTTGCTGATGTCGTAGGTCTCGGGGACGTTGTAGTAGTCGACGATCTGACCGGGCAAGGCATAGACGCGCTTGATGATGGTGTCGCCGCCGTCGATGTTCTTGACCACGACGATGTCGTTCTTCTTGATGCCGCCGACCAGCCAATAGGCCTTGCTGATCAAAAGGCGCTGGCCCGAGTGGAACGTCGGTTCCATGGAGTCGCCTTTGACTTCGATGGTGTTGAAATTCCAGTAGAAGAAGACGACGAACCCAAGGACAAACAGGAGGAACACACCGAATCCGGTGAACACCACCTTGCGAGCCCTGTTCGTCTGGACTTGCGCCATCATCGTCCGCCCATCCACGTAGCCTGGATGGTTATACTTGGGATTGTCGGTCGGGTGGACCGCATTTTTACCTATGCCTTCTCTGATTGAAACGCTCGGACCGGTCGGAGTCGGCGTCCTTTCCGCACTGTCTGTCCTCACTCTTGCCGCCATTGTGTGGGTGGCCGTGCTTGCCCGACAGGTCAAGACACTCCGGAGCGGCTGGGCGGGCCTGCTTGATGGAGTCGACGGCGCGAATGTGGAGAAGATGCTTCACGATCACCATCGCCGGTCGGACCAGAGCGAGGCCCGGATCGATGTCCTGGAAGCTCGGATGGACACGTCCGAAGCCAAGATGAAGACGGCCAAGAGGTATGTTGGCCTGGTGCGGTTCGACGCCTTTGACGACGTCGGGGGGCAACAAAGCTTTTCGATAGCCGTCTATGACGAAGACGGCAACGGCGCGGTGCTGACGAGCCAGATCGGCCGCGAGCAGGCGCGGGTGTTCGGCAAACAGCTTTACGGCGGCAAATCGGAGGTCAGCCTCTCCGCCGAAGAGCAACAGGCCATCGAGGTCGCGGCGTCGACCAAAAGCAGGCCCCGGATCGGGACATGACACAAGCTGCAGACGACGGTGTGTTGGTGGCGCAGGCCCAGCGGGGCGACCGCTCGGCGTTCGACTCCCTGGTCCGGCGTTACGAGGCCAAGGCCTATCAGTTCGCCTACCGGCTGACCCGCGACCAAGACCTCGCCTCCGACATCGTGGCCGACTCGTTTGTCCGCGTTTTTTCGGCCATCCAGAATTTCCGTGGTCAGAGTGCTTTCAGCACTTGGCTTTACCGGATCGTCACCAACTGCTACTTGGACAGCCGCAAGAAGGACAAGAGCAAGTTGACGGTCAGCCTGGAAGTCAACGTCGGCGACGAGGGTGGCGGCACCGAGCGGCAGATCGTCGACGAGTCAGACGGCCCCGCCGAGGTTGCCGAACGCAACGCCAAAGAGGAGGCCGTGCAGACCGCCTTGGAAGTCCTGCCGGAACATCAGAAGGCGATGCTCGTCATGTACCACGTCCAGATGCTCTCCTACGAAGAGATCGCCGAGGCGCTGGATCTGCCGATCGGGACGGTCAAGAGCCGACTCAACCGGGCCAGACTGGCTTTGCGAGAAGGTTTGCAGGACCAGAAGGAACTTTTTTCCACAACGTGAAGTCGTAGGACAAACAAAGCCATGAATGCGAACCGTGCAAGGGAAATGTTCTCCCAATATCACGAAGGAGAGGCCGACGCCCACTCCGCCAAGGTGTTCGAACGCGCCTTGGAGCAGGACCCTGCGCTGCGTCAAGAATACGACGAGTTCGTGCGCGCGGTCGAACTTCTATCCCAGTTTGCCGACGAGCCGGTCGAGATTCCTTCTGACCTCCACGAAAAGATCAGCGCCCGTCTGGACAACCATGTTTGGGAGAAAAAGCAGGCAGGGACTAAGAAGCTCTTTGGATTGCCCAGCTGGGCTTCGGGCCTGCTGGCTACGGCGGCGGTCGCTTGTGCAGTCTTTGCCGTCGTTAACCGGCAGCAAGAAGGTCCTGGTAGCCACGGAGACCCACTCGGGCCGATAGTCGCCAAACCAAAGCCGGCGGCGACAAGCTTCGCCTATGTCCAGGGCCAAGTCCACTTGCAGGTTTCTGCCGAACGACCGGTCGAAATCACCGTCAAACGCACTGCAGACGACAAGGTGGAAGGCAAGTACAGCGTTCCCGACAAGGGCACCGAAGTCGACGCCCCGTTGGTGAACAATGAGGCCAAGCCGGTCGGCTTGACCGTGCGTGTGTCGGACGGTCAGCCGCCGATGTTCCTTGTCTTGCCCGGCAAAGACCGCGAGACCGAGTCCACGGGCGACGGCGACTTGAGCGCCCTGGCCCATGCAGTCGCAGCCCACTTCGGCACGCCGGTGGTCTTGATCTCGCCCACGACGGCGACCAAGACGTACCACTGGTCGTTCACCGAAAAGGACCAAGCCAAGGATTTGGTCCAGCGGCTATCCGACGTCGGCGTAGGTGCCGAAATCCTGTCTTCGGGCCTCCTGCGGCTACAAGAAGGCGCTTAAAGCACCAGCGACTTCAGAAGCGTGGCCTTGAAGTCGCCAAGGTTCCGACACATGGACACTGCCGATTCGGCAAGTCCGGCGACCGTGAGTTCTTCAGTCGTCATGGACGAAGTGTCGGCGAGAGATGGTCGCTTCGAAAGGCCGATCGGCACCATGTCGTTGGAGGCGTAGCGTTTGAGCGACTTTGATGTGGAATAGAGCGTCTTCGTGGCCGCCAAAAGGTGTTTTGCTGCCTCTACGGTGCGATTGGGATCGATCGAGACCTGACGGACCGCCGACTCGAGTCCTTTGCGAGTGGCGCCGTCGACCTTGTCTTGGATCTGTGAGACGAGCTTAAAAGACTCTCGCTGGCTCTCCGTCGCCATACTGATGCTGTTCACGGAGGAGTATTTGGCGACTTCGCAGACTCGTAGCACTAGCGCGGTGCGGTGGGCGGCAGACTTGACATCGCCCGCCTTGACATCCTCGTGGGCAAGCCGGATCAAGTTGTTGCACAAGTTTTGCCTGACTCGCTGGATGTCGTAGAACGGACCTTCTAGCCCTGAGACCGGCATGTTGCCTGGGCTGAGTTCGGGAAGCTTGGCAGCGATCCACTTGTTTGCCATGGCTTCACAAGCGATAGGGTCCGGCTTTGATCTTGCCGGTGCCCTTTCCAGTGTCTCCCGCAATAGCGGTATGTAGGCGGCAATCGATTGGCACATCTCCGGCCCAAATTCGGGCGTGGTCCAGTCAAGTGGGTTCATGCGCGTGCCGATGCCGACACTCGCCGTGAAGGTGACTGGCATCGATGCCAGCAGGAAGTAGATGAGCCTCCGTGCCCCCATAAGCAGATGTATCGGCACGTTCATGCGGAATCTGCTGGGTTTCCGGTATTTCAACCGGGGGTCCTATTTTTGAAGAGACTTTTAGGGATAGTGACCCATTCGCGGAAATTTCCTTCATAAAATGAAAGCGTGGATCGCAATAGTTCACAAATGTTGAAAAAGATCCCTGGGTGGGAGGAACACCTGGTGGCCCGCGCCCAAGCGGGAGAGACCGTAGCGTTCGAGTTGTTGGTCGATATGCACCGTCCGTCGGTGTTCGCCAACGCCCTGCGGATGCTGCGCGACGTGGAGGACGCGCAAGACGCCACGCAGGACACGTTCCTGAAGGCGTGCAAGGCGCTCAACTCCTTTGAAGCGGGCCGGCCGATGCTGCCATGGCTGCTCCGCATCTGCACTAACTGCTGCGTCGACCTGATCCGGTCCCGGCGCACCTATGTCGAGAACATCGACGACCACGAGTACAGCCTGGCCGACGAGAGGGTCGATGTGGGCGAAGGGGTCGAGAGCGCCATGGGCATGGATTCGCTGTTCGACGCCATCGGACGCCTGCCCGCCCGGTACCGGGAGATCGTCATGATGCGGCACTGCCGCCACATGGACGTCAATCAGATCGCGGTTGAACTCGGCAAGCCCGAAGGCACGATCAAGAGCTGGCTGTTCCGCGCCCGCGCCCTGCTGCGCAAAGACCTCGGCATGGCTGCCGGATAATCCTCCACCACGTTCCTCATCGGACGCCTCGGTCGATTCGACCGAGGCGTCTTTCTGTAAGAGCGGGACGATTCCGGACACTTCGAGTCGGATTCCGGTTCAATTCTGCTTCCGTGAAAGACGGGAACGTCCCATTCGTTAGAATAGCGGTATGACCGCTTTCTGGCTGGCCCTTGCCTCGATGGAGGACGTCGAGCTGAAATCTGGCGACGTCCTGACCAAGAGCCTGACCGTCGCCAAGCGCCGCTACGACTTTGAAAACAGCGACGAGACCGGAAAGGTCCCGGCCCTGACTGTCAAAGGCAAGAACATCGTCATCGACTTCAAGGGCGCGACGCTGCAAGGGTCAAAACCGCAAACCGACCCCGACCAGCGGCACGGCACCGGCCTGGTCATCGAAGGCGAGAACATCACGGTCAAGAACCTCAACGTCCGCGGCTACAAGCTGGCGGTCTTGGCCCGGGGCGTCAAAGGGCTCAAGCTAGAAGACTGCGACGTCTCCTACAACTGGAAGCAGCACCTCGGTTCGACTCTGGAGCGGGAAGACGAAGCCGACTGGATGAGCTACCACCACAACGAGAAGGACGAGTGGTTCGGCTATGGCGCGGGCATCTATTTGAAGGCCTGCAAGGACTTTGAAGTCAAAGGCTGCCGGGCCACCGGAGGTCAGTGCGGGCTGATGATGACCCACTCCAGCGACGGCCAGGTCTGGAACAACGACTTCAGCTTCCTCAGCGGCCTCGGCGTCGGTATGTACCGGACGTCGCGGGTCAAGGTCATGCACAACAAGATCGACTGGTGCGTGCGAGGGTACAGCCACGGGGTCTACAACCGAGGGCAAGATTCGGCCGGCATCCTTGTGTTCGAGCAGTGCATGGACAACGTCTTTGCCTACAACTCAGTCACCCATGGCGGCGACGGCTACTTCCTATGGGCTGGCCAGCACACGATGGACACTGGCAAAGACGGCTGCAACGGCAACTTGCTCTACGGCAACGACTTCAGCCACGCTCCCACTAACGGCATCGAGGCCACGTTCAGCAAGAACGACTTTGTCAACAATCTGATTCTGGAGTGCTGGCACGGCGTTTGGGGCGGCTATAGCTACGAGACCAAGATTCTGGGCAACCGGTTCGGCCTGAACCAAGAGGCTATCGCCATCGAGCACGGCCAGGACAACACGGTCACCAGCAACATCTTTGACCGCGACACCAAGGCACTGAACATTTGGAGCAACGAGAGGCAAGATCCTAACTGGGGCTATCCCAAGGGCCACGACACTCGGAGCCGCGACTACATGGTCAGTGGGAACGAGTTCCGGTACGTGAACGACGCCGTGATGTCGGTTCGGCGCACCAATGGTTTTAAGGTCGAGAAGAACCAGTTCACTAACTGCAAGCAGTTGTTCAACTTGGGCGACAAGGCCGAGGGATTGTCGACCAAAGACAACGTGGCTGTCGGCCTCGGTTCGGCGGTGACTTGGCCGGGTGACGGCGGAGGGAACAAGTTCCAGACGGCCTCCGGCGCGGCTCCCCAGTGGCGGGATATGAATGCCGATAACCTGAGCTTGTCTACTAAAGACTATCTGGCTCAGTTCAGCACCAACTGGTCGTCGGGCATTGCGGGTCGGGCACCCACGTCGGTCAGCGCCGAGGCCTTGAAGCAGATTCTCGCCGTCCGTCCCGCGCCGCTCAAGGGTGGCATGGACCCGTTCATTCCAGAAGGCACATTGCGCGGCCGCCGCTATATCTTGGTCGACGAATGGGGCCCCTACGACTTTCGCTCGCCCCGCCTGTGGCCCCGCAAACAGACGACCGACGCCGAAGGGCGGCGCGTCATCGAGTTCGAAGTCCTTGGTCCGAAGGGGCGTTGGACCGTGACGAGAGACGAAGGCATCGCGGCTGTGTCAGCACGTTCCGGCAGCGTGCCGGGCACTGTGACCGCCACGTTGGCCGCTGGCAAGGCGACGATGGTTGACCTGGGTCTGTCCTACGTCGGTGAGGCGACTGTCGATTATCGTGGCCTCAGCCATGCGGCGGGCGCGCCGGTGTCGTTCTCCTATAAGTCGTTCTTCGTCCCGATCGATTGGGAGGTCCAATTCTTCGACTTCGACCGCGCGACGCAGGACCCGCGGACTCAGCAGGCGGCCTTCGACAAGGTGACGCAAGGCACGGCGGTCTATACGATGAAGACCCCCAAGCTCAGCCTGGTGGGCGGCACCCGCCCCGGCCCGGGCAAGCGCGGCGATTTTTGGACGACCCATGCGGTCGGTTCCGTTGAAGTCCCCGCAGGTGACTACGTGCTCAAAGTAACCAGCGACGACGGCGTCCGCGTCTGGGTGGACGGCAAGTTGGTCATCGACAACTGGACCTACCACGGGCCGACCCTCGACAAGGCCGAGCTCCACCTGGGCCCAGGGAAGCACAAGATCGAGGTGCGGCACTTCCAACTCGACGGCTACGGCACATTGCAGGTCGACCTGCAGTCTGCGGCCTCCTGAGGACTAGTGGCCTGTGTAGCCTCCGGGATACACAGGCCTTCGAGCGTCTTCATGCTAAGGCAGGAGTCCAACTCTGGACAAGCACTGCCCCATGTGCGCTGGTCGACGATGATTCGGACTGGGATTGCCCGGAGGACCGGAACCGCCCCCTGGCCCCCTCCTCCCGCCGGAGCGGCAAGAGGGGGGGGGACTCGGAAGGCTTAGTCCTCGTCGACGTGCCCGACCGGACGCATCATGGGGAAGAGGAGGATCTCGCGGAGGTGCTCGGCACCGGTCATGAGCATGACCATGCGGTCGATGCCGATGCCGCAGCCGCCGGTGGGGGGCATGCCGTTCTCAAGGGCGAAAAGGAACTCTTCGTCCATCGGGTGGGCCTCGTCGTCGCCGCCGGCGCGATGGTCCATCTGCATCTCGAACCGCTCCCGCTGGTCGATAGGGTCGTTGATCTCGCTGAAGGCGTTGCAGAGCTCTTTGCCGCGGATGTAGCCCTCGAAGCGGCGAGTCATGCCGGGGTTGTTGGGGTCTTTTTTGGCCAGCGGGGAAGTCTCCAGCGGGTAGCCGACGACGAAAGTCGGCTGGACTAGGGTCGGCTCGACGAATACTTCCAAAAGCTTCTCGATCAGGCCGCCCAGGTGCTGCTCGGCGTCGGGGTCGATGCGCTTGCCGGTGACGGGGTTGATGACCTCGCGTTCGCGAAGGGCGGACTTGGCGTCCTCCAGAGTCGCCAGATCGGCGCGGCCAAGGCCGGTGTGGCGCTCGATCTCTTCCATCAAGTTGACGCGCCGCCAGGGCTTACCGAAGTCCATGGTCACGGTTTCGGTGGGGCAGTCCTCGTCTTCCGGCTCACCGGTCGCGAGCTCCATCGTGACGATCGTCGTGCCGAAGGCCTGCATTGCGACGTAAGCCATCAGGCCCTCGACGAAGGCCATGATGTCCTCGAGGTTGGCGTAGGCTTCGTACCACTCGAGCAGCGTGAACTCGGGGTTGTGGCGGTTGCTGACGCCCTCATTGCGGAAGACGCGGCCGATCTCGAACACCTTGGGGACGTCGCCGCAGATGATGCGCTTGAGGTAGAGCTCGAGCGAGATGCGTAGCTTGACGTCGATGTCGTAGGCGTTGTAGTGGGTGAGGAACGGACGGGCCGCTGCTCCGCCGGCTTCCAGTTGGAGGAGCGGCGTCTCGACTTCGACAAAACCCTTCTGGTCAAAGAACTCGCGGACGGCGCGGACGATCTTGGACCGGAGGAGCAGCAACCGACGCGCCGCCGGATTGCAGACCAGGTCGAGGTTGCGGTGTCGGTAGCGCTGGTCGACGTCGCTGAGGCCGTACCACTGCTGGCCGTCCTTCTCCTTGCCGAGCGGAAGAGTGTGCAGGCTCTTGGAGAGTGGCGTCAGGGAGGTGACGTGGATCGACTTCTCGCCGGTTTTCGTGACAAAAAGAAAGCCCTCGACGCCGACATGGTCGCCGATGTCGAGCAGGTTGAAGGCTTCCCAGAGCGTCTCGCCCAGCTCGTCCTTCTTGAAATAGCCCTGGATGCGTCCGTCGCCATCGCTGATGTGGGCAAAGGCTGCCTTGCCCATCAGCCGCTGGCTGACGAGCCGCCCGGCGAACCGCACGCGTTTCGTCGCCTGCTCGTCCTCCGATTGGGGAGCGAGGGCGTCGAAGTCGGCTAGGAGCTGGTCGGCCGACCGTTCGAACGGGAAGCGCTCGACCGCATAGGGGTCAAGGCCGAGTTCGCGCAGGCGGGCCAGCTTGGCCAGGCGTTGGGATCGTATCTCGTCGGACATGGGGGAAGTTCGGCGAGTTTAGCAGGTGGGGTCTGGGGTCTGGGGTACGGGGTACGGGGTACGGGGTACCAAAGTTTGAGGACCGAGGACTGAAGACCGAAGACTGAGGACCGAAGACCGAAGACCGAGGACTACTCCGGGACCTTGACGCCGCACGTTAGGTTCGCCTATACTTCCACTCCGGCCCGGGAAACCGTGCCGCGACCTAGACCGCCTGATCCAGGTGGCCTTTTCAAGCAGACGAGGCATGATTGACACTTCGACCATCCGAAACCGTCCGCACGAAAGGGCCCATGGCTAAGCCAGGGGCCTTTTGATTTGGGCCCGGGCTGAACAGGGGGCTGGGTCAAAACCGATAGTGAATAGGAAAGACCTGAGGAACGAATGCCGACCGTCAACCAGCTAGTCCGCAAAGGGCGCGACCAGTCTTCGATCAAATCGAAGTCACCCGCTCTCAAGCGCAACCCGTTCAAACGGGGGGTGTGCACCATCGTCCGTACCGTGACGCCGAAAAAGCCGAACTCCGCGCTCCGCAAGGTCGCTCGTGTCCGGCTTGTGAACGGCATCGAAGTCACCGCGTACATTCCCGGCGAAGGGCACAACTTGCAGGAGCACTCGGTGGTCCTCGTCCGCGGCGGTCGTGTCAAAGACCTCCCCGGTGTCCGCTATCACATCGTCCGTGGCACTCAACAGACCGGTGGTGTGCAGAAGCGCATGAAGAGCCGCAGCAAATACGGCACGAAACGACCGAAGGCTGGCGCCGCGGCAGGTAAGAAATAATGCCACGCAAAGGATCAGTCCCGCCCCGCGTCGTCTTGCCGGACCCTGTCCACGGCAACGAGCTTCTCCAACGTTTTATCAACCGCCTGATGCTGGACGGCAAAAAAGGCAAGTCCGAGACGATCGTCTACAAAGCGCTTGAGCAGTCGGCCGCCAAGCTGGAGACGGAGCCTCTCGAAGTCTTTGAAAAGGCCCTGGGCAACATCATGCCAAACGTCGAGGTCCGCCCTCGCCGCGTCGGTGGCCAGACCTACCAGGTGCCGATGGACGTCCGCCCGGCCCGCCGCCGAACGCTGGCTTTGCGCTGGCTCGTCACTTTCTCCCGTCGCCGCAGCGGCAAGAGCATGGTGGACAAGCTGGCCGCCGAGTTCACGGACGCCTACAACAACACTGGCAACGCGGTGAAGAAGAAAGAAGACACCCACAAGATGGCCGACGCCAACCGCGCGTTCAGCCACTACCGGTTCTGATCCTCGGCCAAACCTCAGTTCATCAATCAGCCGTCCAGTTGAAACTGGACGGCTGATTTGTCTTTGGTCTTCCTTGGTTTTTTACTTTCCACGCCTTGCAGCGCTCGCATGCCCTAGGCCGAATTATCAAAGGAGCCGACAATTTAACCAGGGGACAGGGCCATTGACACCTCAATGGATCAAGCCCTGGCCGCCAAGCGTCTATCAGATTGAAGGCGGGACAGACCGAGCAGGAAATTCCGCTAGGAGACAAAATTACTGTATGTGGCAACGGTTCACTGAACGGGCGAGAAAGGTCGTCTTCTACGCCCAAGAAGAAGCCCAGAAATTCGGCGAGGGCTATGTTTCGACAGAGCACCTCCTGCTGGGTCTGGTCCGCGAGACGGACAGCGTCGCCGCACGGGTACTCGAGCGGCTGGGCGTCAGTCTGAGTCGCATCCGATCAGAGGTCGAAAAGCAGCTGCCCCGTGGCGAGGCCCGGCAAAGCCAAGACATGACCCTGACCCCCCGCGCCAAGCGGGTGATCGATCTGGCCTATGACGAGGCCAGGAACCTGAACAACAACTATATCGGCACCGAGCACCTGCTGCTCGGCCTCATCCGCGAGGGTGACGGGCTAGCCGGACGAGTGCTCGCTAAGCTTGGCGTCGAGCTTGAAAGGGCCCGCCGCGAAGTGATGGCCCTGCAGGACAACGACACGCAGACCCGCAGCACGGGCAGTGGGTCGTCCAAGTCCGGCAGCGCCAGCCAGACCTCCGGTGGCAATGCCAAGACCCAGACTCTGGACGAGTTCGGTCGCGACCTCACGGACCTCGCCCGTGAGGGCAAACTGGATCCCGTCGTCGGTCGACAGCAAGAGATCGAGCGGGTCATGCAGATATTGACCAGGCGCACCAAGAACAACCCGTGCCTGATCGGCGAACCTGGCGTCGGCAAAACCGCCATCGCCGAAGGCCTCGCCCTGCGCATCGTCAGCGGCGACATCCCCGACCTCCTGAAAGACAAAAGGTTGGTCGCCCTGGATCTCGCCGGTCTCGTCGCTGGTACCAAGTACCGCGGTGAGTTTGAAGAGCGCATGAAGAAAGTCATGGAAGAGGTGCGCCGGGCCGAGGGCCAGGTCATCCTCTTCGTCGACGAACTGCACACGCTGGTCGGAGCAGGCGCCGCAGAAGGCGCCATCGACGCCAGCAACATCATGAAGCCCGCCCTGGCGCGCGGCGAACTGCAGTGCATCGGCGCGACGACCCAAGACGAATTCCGCAAGTACATCGAAAAGGACGCCGCCCTGGAACGCCGGTTCCAAGCCGTCAAGGTGCGAGAGCCGAACGAAGAAGAGGCGATCGACATCCTGAAAGGCCTCCGCGAGCGCTACGAGGCGCACCACAACGTGGAGATCACCGACGAGGCGATCACCGCCGCCGTCCAGCTGTCGCTGCGCTATATCACCGACCGGACTCTGCCCGACAAGGCCATCGACCTGGTCGACGAAGCCGCCAGCCGCGTCCGCCTGCAGGAAAGCCTGCCGCCCACCGAAGTCCGACAAGACAAGGTGAAGCTCAACAAGCTCCGCGCCGAAATGGACCACTTGCGCCGCCACCCCGAGGGCGACAAGCTCGACACGATGGAGAAGGAGTTCGAGGACCTGGAGCAATCCATCATCGAGCGCGAAGACTCCTGGAACGAACGCGACAAGTCGATCCCCGTTGTGGGTGAGAACGAAATCGCCTCGATCGTCCAGAGCTGGACCGGCATCCCGGTCACGCGCCTGGTCGAGGGCGAGCAGCAGAAGCTCCTGCGGATGGAGGAAGACCTGCACCACCGCATCATCGGCCAAAAGGACGCCGTCAGCGCCGTGGCGCGCGCCATCCGCCGTGCCCGAAGCGGTCTGAAGGATCCGAAGCGCCCGATCGCGAGCTTCATCTTCCTCGGCCCCACGGGTGTCGGTAAAACCGAACTCGCCAAGGCGCTCGCCGAGTACCTGTACGAGAAGGAGTCGAACATTGTCCGGATCGACATGTCCGAGTACATGGAGCGGTTCAGTGTCAGCCGTCTGGTCGGTGCCCCTCCGGGCTATGTCGGCTACGACGAGGGCGGCCAGCTCACCGAACAGGTGCGCCGCAACCCCTATTGCGTCGTGCTGCTGGACGAGATCGAGAAGGCGAACCCCGAAGTCTTCAACCTGCTCCTGCAGGTGATGGAAGACGGGCAGCTGACCGACAGCCAGGGCCGCACGGTCGACTTCCGCAACACCTTGATCATCATGACGAG
Source organism: Armatimonadota bacterium (assembly GCA_018268335.1). Lineage (GTDB taxonomy): Bacteria > Armatimonadota > Fimbriimonadia > Fimbriimonadales > Fimbriimonadaceae > JAHBTB01. The sequence goes on from JAFDWT010000008.1 coordinate 46,081, forward strand.
CAACGTCGGCGTCCGGCCGATCGAACTCGACAAGGGACTCGGTTTCAGAGAGGTCATCCAAGACCTCAACGATCCGAAGACCTACGAGAACATGAAGACCAAGATGCTGGACGAGATGAAGAAGCTCTTCCGGCCCGAGTTCTTGAACCGGGTGGACGAGACTATCGTCTTCCAGCATCTGAAGCGCGACGAGATCCTGACCATCGCCGACCTCTATCTGAAGCGCGTGAACGAGCAGGCCGCCAACATCGGTCTGACCATCGAACTCAGCGAAGCAGTGAAGGACGTGCTGGTGGACAAGGGCTACGACCCGAACCTGGGTGCCCGCCCGCTCCGCCGCGCCGTGCAGCGCTACATCGAGGATCCGCTCAGCGAGGCCCTACTGATGAACGCCTTTACCGCCGGCGACACCGTCGTGGCCGACCTGGACGCCGAGGGTCTGGTGAAGTTCAGCAAGAAGTCGCAAGGCAAGGGCAAAGAAAAGCCTGAGCTTGTGAAGAACTAGACCTGAGAACCGTCCAGGCACAAGTGAGCCCACCAGCGTCTAGCAGGTGGGCTCGATTATTGGTCTAGGTGAGTCCAACCAAGACCATTTTGACGGTAAGTCACTCTTGGGTCCTCTTGGCTAACGGACTAGTCAATCACCTACTAGACCCCTGTGCCCGGGCCAAACGGCTGAGGAAATGTTAACCAGTTGTTAGGCGGTGTTAACGCTCCATTAAGGACCGGACCAGTCTTCTTCAATAGCAATCGGACATGTGCGCCCGACGGCCGGTTGCAGCGGGCAAATTGGGATTCCATCATGAAGAAGAACGCCTTCACCCTCATTGAGCTACTCGTGGTCATCGCGATCATCGCTATCCTGGCCGCTATCCTGTTCCCGGTCTTTGCCCAAGCCAAGGCTGCGGCCAAGAAAACCCAGGCTTTGAGCCACTGCAAGCAGATCGGTACCGCCGAGCAGATTTATCTGGCTGACAACGACGACACCTATCAGCCCGGCTACTACTACGGCGAGCCAAATGCGGCTTCGAACAAGGACGCGACTGGCATCATCCACTGGTCCGGCGTCCTCGGCCCCTATGTCAAGAACTGGAACATGTACATCTCGCCGATGGACAAGACCGGCGGCTTGGCACCGACCAACTGGGACGACCGACCGGGCGGCGGTAACAACCTCGGCTTCGGCGGCGGCGGCTCGGCCAGCTTCACGCCTGGCACCGGTCTCCAAGACCAGCAGGCCCCCCGCATCAGCTACACCTGCAACGAAGCTTTGATGCCCCGGCCTCGCGGCGGCGTCGGTGGGACTCTGGTGGGCCAGGGCCAGAACGTCGTCAGCGCCACTTCGGTCGCCAGCGTCGCCGGCACGATCCTGATCACCGACTTCAGCGACTATCCGAACGCGGTCAGCGGCACGGGCCCTGGTGGCACGACCAACAAGTCGCACCGCCCGACCGACGCGTACGCTCTGGACGCTGCTGGAACGATCCCTTATGACACGAGCAACACCAACAACTTCCCGATCTACGCCGTGAGCGCACAGGCCGCGAAGCTGATCTTCGCTGCCCAGGCCACTGCTCCGTTCGGTGGTGGCAGCTACCCGCACCTGATCTACGCCAACTCGGGACGCTATACCGGCAAGAACGTGGCCGTCTATGCGGACACCCACGCCAAGATCCAAGACCCGCTGCGCTCGCTCGACTGCAATGCCTTTGAGTGGGGCGACCGCGCCTACAACCAGGGCGGTGCCGAGGTTCTCTGCGCGGCCACCGGTCTCCCGGTCGTCGCTAAGTAAGCGCTAGCAGAGAAGCAAGCAAGGAGGAGCCGCTACCCAAGGGGATGGCGGCACCTTCTTTCTTCAGCCTGCCGAGTCGTAGAGGCGTCGCAAGACGGCGCGAGCAGTGTCGTCGATGGGCAAGTGCGGGCTGCGAGGCGAACCGACTTCGAGGGACAGCAGTTCGGCTGCCCCCTTGCCAAGCCGCGCCGGGCCTGCCAACCGCCAGAGGCCTTGGGCGATCGGGCCAGCCGTCCTCCAAGAGGCGAACGTGGCTGCAGCCCGTTTGGGGCCAAGGACGGCCAATGGAGTACAAATACCGTCCCCTGTCACAAATTCCAATGTCGATGGCGACCGACCCAGCTGCAACTCGTCCAGTCCGTGGTTCACCAACGGCATCGCCCCTTGGCTGTCCAGTGCGAGTTCTTCGGCCACTTCGGCGAGCTTGTCCGGTGCGTCGAGCAGGCTGACCGGGAGCTGTCCGTGGCGGCGGACGACGTTGAGCATGTTCTTGATCTCTAGTGGGCTCAAGTGGCTGCCCAGTGGCATGGAGAGGACCGCCGCCCTGGCCCCGTGGCGCGCGCCGTGTTGGCACAGGTCGATCATCGCCGAAGTCGTGAAGGCGGTGATGCTGACGTAAACGGGCAGTCCCTGTGCCTCGCGCATCACCCACTCGATGGACTCCTTACGCTCGCTGAGCGGCAAAGCGGGCCACTCGGCCATGTCGGTGCCGACGACAAAACCGGCGGCGCCCAGCTCGCGATAGGCACGGACCAGCTTGGCCGTCCGGACTTCGCTCACAGCGGTGGTGTCGTCTGTGTACGGGCTGACCAGAGGGACCAGGAAGTTGGTGGGCAGGTTCATGTTTTTGTCGCCGCGAAGGCGATCTCATGCAAGTCGAACCACAAGCGCCCGCCCTCACGGCGCGGGGCCATGTAGTCCTTGAATCCATTTTCGGCGTTTTCGAGCGACTCAAGCAGTGCCTGGGTGTCGGCGTCGCTGACGCGCATGCGCTCCGTCCAGTCGGCGAAGTCGAGTGGCTTGCGACGGACGATGTGCCATTGGGGCACTAGGCCAAATCGAGTGGCCAAGGCTTCCCATTCCGAGGCCTTCAGGTTCCAAACGTGCGAGGGATCGCGCCTGCGCTCGAAGGCATCCACTTGTTGGGCCACGTCGTTATCTTCAGGCGACATCGTGTCGACGACGAGAAGCCACCCGCCAGGCACCAGCGAGCGAGCGGCGTCGGCGACGAAGGCGGCGACATCGGTGAAGTGGTGCGCCGCCAGCCGGCTGGCCACACCGTTCACTGAGCCGTCGGCAAAGCCCATGTCCTCGGCGGCAGCGAGGCGGGTGGTCACGTTTTCCAGGCCCCGCTTGACTGATTCCGCTTTCACAACGTCCAGCATTTGGGGTGTGACGTCTACGGCAACGACCTTGTCGACCCGGTGGGCCAAGGCGTATGCTAGATGGCCAGCGCCTGTGCCGACGTCGACGACCGTGCCGCCCTGCACACCCAGCCGGTCAAGGACGAGAGCGATCTCTTCAGGCTGGTCGTGAGCCTTGCTGGTCAGGTACTTCTCGGCCACCGGGCCGAACTGGGCGCGGACGTCGCTCATCTGACGTGGACATACACGGTCTTGGTGATCGTCCGGTCGCCGATCTGGGCTTCAAACTTGACCGGGAAGGTGCCTTTGGTGCCCCGTGGGACAATGAACTCTAGGCTGACCCGTTGTTGACCACGGGTGTGATAGACGAGCAAGTTGGCCTGCCCCCCGCGGCTGGCCGTCCAGCCGGTGGGAACCGTCATTGTGTGCGTCCCGCTGATGCGGCCAGTGGCCTGCGACTTGTAAGTGACGCCGCCGCGAATGATCTGGGCGTCGTCGCTGGCTTTGAGTTCCATCGGGAAGTTGGGGTCGATGTCCACGAGGTCGGCGATGCGGACGCTTGTCCGGACAACCGCCTCGCGCCCGTCGGCGGTGGTCAGCGTGCCCTTGACAATCCTGTAGCCCGGCGAAGCGCCCGGTGCGACCCTGGTGACGTAGTCCACCCGGGCCCGGCCCTTGGCGTCGGGGACAGGGAAGGGGTTCCTGATCTTGGTCAGGACACTGGCCGCCCGGCCTGAGCCTTCGACCTCAAAGTTCTTGATGCTCGGCCCCTCTGGGTCGACATGGAACTCGTACCGGATGCGGAACTCGTCCTCGCGGGCAAAGCTCCGGTTGGGGATGTTAGGTCGCCACGAGAGGCCCGAGAAGAGGTCGGTGCTGTTGTCGTATTGCAGGCGCACAAATGTCATCGTGCGCGGCAAATACGGCTTGTCCAATTCCATGTCTTCGGGTGCGAGGTCGATGCGCAGGCCGAACTTCTTACCCTCCTTGATCGGGTCGCCCTTCTCGTCGGCGTCGTAAGCGGCCTCCATGGACCACGTGTCGCCGTTCACTTTGGCGGAGAACTTAAGGGTCTCGGTCGGCACCGCCGCCGGGATCCACTTTGGGCCGTTGGGATTGGTCGCGTCGAGGCGCCTAAGTGTCACCTTGAGCTTGCCTTCTGCCAGGTGGCAGCGCAACTCGACATTGTCATCGCCGACGAGCCAGCCGTCGCCAGCGTGGTCGATGCTGACGACGATGTCTTGGCCCAGTTTCGCCTGGGCGGCGAAATAGAGCGTATCGGGCTCCCATTGAAAGTAGGTTGTATCTGCCAGCTTTTCCCACTCGCCTGGCTGGATCTCGCCGTCGATGGTGGGGGTCAGGGCGAGCCGGTTGGTCTCGGCAACGGCAAGGGGGGCCAAAAAGGGAACCTGTGCCGCAGCTTGGGACTGCGACACGAGCATCGGGACGAGCGCGAGGAAGGCTGACACCTCACAATTCCGGACGGCTCGGTCGGCGAGACGGATTCGCAAGGTTATCCACCGGCCCCTTTATGCCCGACCTTGTGGCTCTCCCGGCGACGACTTGCAGAGAAATGGGTGCGGGTGGCACTGGATGGAGCGAAGCGGTTCCAGTGCTGGGCGTAGAGTGTCACCGACAGTCACCACCTTTCTTGTGTCTGCGCAGTGCCGTGAACAACTTCTTCGAACTGGCAGCACAGAATGGTGGTTCCGCTGTCAAGGTTCCGAGAGTCACTTCTAGCCTGCGAGCTCCGACACCGGAGGCGGTCGGAGCCCGCCGGGGAAAAGCGCGGTCGTAGCCCACGCACTCCACAACCTCTCGCTCCCTAGCAACGGACGGTCAGGCCCGCCTCGGCCATTTCGCGCTTGAGAGAGCCGATGGTGGTCTCGCGATCGTGCAGGATCCCGGCGAGCAAGACCGCGTCGGCTCGGCCGATACGAACGGCGTCGACCATATGGGCGGCGCAACCAGCACCGCCGCTGGCAATCACTGGCACAGGCACCGACTCGCTCACGGCGCGGTTCAGGTCGTTGTCGTAGCCCTGTCTGGTTCCGTCGCCGTCCATGCTAGTGAGAAGGATCTCGCCAGCACCTAGGCCAGTAACCCGGGTGGCCCACTCGACGGCATCGATGCCGGTCGGCTGGCGACCGCCGTGGGTGTAGACCTCCCAGCCTGCGCCGGAACGGCGCGCGTCGATCGCGACGACCACGCACTGGTTGCCGAACTTGTCCGCTGCTCGGGCGACCAGCCCGGGATCGGCCACTGCGGCAGAGTTCAAGCTGATCTTGTCGGCACCCGCGGCCAGGACGTCGCGCATGTCCTCCAGCCGCCGCAGGCCGCCGCCGACGGTGAACGGGATGAAGACTTGCTCCGCCACTTTTTCAGCCAGCCCGATGACGTTGGGGCGGCCCTCGTGACTGGCGGTGATGTCGAGGAAGACAAGCTCGTCGGCTCCTTCGGCGTCGTAGAACTTGGCCAGATCGACCGGGTCGCCGGCGTCGCGGATGTCGATAAAGTTGACGCCCTTGACCACCCGGCCGCAGTCAATGTCCAAGCAGGGGATCAGCCGGACCGCCGTCATCCCTTCACCTGCCGGCGGATCCAGGTCAACTGCTTCTTGCCCTCGTGCCATCCTCCGACCTCGGCGACGAACGTGTCGTCGAACTCATCGAATTCAAATGGTCCCGTCTCGGCAGGCCGACGGACGATGTGGAAGGCCAGCCGGGTCATCAGGCCGCGCATCAGGACTTCGTGGTCTTGGTCATGCGGGCCGCTGAGCAACTCGGGCCAGCCCACTTTGCGCAGGCCCCTGGTCTGCAGGTAGAAGCCGTCTTCCTGTTCCTGCCAAGCGACCTGGACATGAAAGTCGGGCCGTTCGCAGTTCGGCTTCTCGTTCAAGGCAGCGTGGAACTCCTCGGCAGTCCACAGCCGCTCCATGACTTGGTCAAAGACGACCGTGCCGCCGGTGAGCTCGGCGACGGCGTCGGCGAGGTGGGGCATGAACTGCAGTTGGCGGGTGTCCGTCAGCACGGCCTGGCTGGCGTAGCGCACGCGGATCAGCGAGCTGGAAGCTGCCAAGCCTTCGAGGACCTCCTTAGTGGGCGCTGCGAGCGACTCAAAGAGGTCAGGGCGGAACGACGTTGGGTTCTTGGACCGTCGGGCCAGGCCCATGTGCAAACGGATGTCGCTAAAGATCATGCCCTCCCGCGCGCCGACGCAGGCGAAGCCACGACGGTTGTGCGGGTTGGCGCCGACCATCCTGTCCATGAGGGCGGTCTGCTCGGGCAGGTTTTCGGCACCTGTGTAGACCCAATACTCGGTCAGGGCCAGATAGCCGGGACGACGCGCACCGACCAGATAGCGCCATCCCAGCAAGGCGGCGATCGACAATACGATGGCCGACAAGACCAGCACGCCTGGAATCAAGGCATGGCTCCGGCGAGCCAACGCTCGGCGAGGTCGAGTTCAGGAGACTCCAGGCTGGAATAGCACCCGTCGCAGAGGCCAGCCTCGTTCACCTTGGGGTGGCGGCAAAGCAAACAGGCGTCGATGCGCCGCGCAGCATGGACAAACCTCGGCTGGGTCAACACCCAACCCAGCTGATGGCGCGGGACGCCTTCTTCGTTCAGCCTGTCCACACCGTTGATTCTAACCGCAACCGGACGTCAGGCCCCGACCCCAGTCTCGAACTCACTGACCTCGGCGGTCATGACGGCGAGCGACCCTGCCCAAAAGGCCTTCTGCGTGATGTCGATGCCAAACCCAGCAGCAAGCTCCTTGGCAGACGCCAGCCCGGTTGAAGAAAGCAACTCGTCGTACCGGCTGACAAAGCCCTCCTTGTCCTGCTCGTACACCGCATAGAGGCCGACCGAGAAGAGGTGGCCGAACATGTAGGGGAAGTTGTAGAACGCCCGTGAGCTGTAGTAGTGCGGCTTGGCGGCCCACATGTAAGGGTGGCGCTCTTCGCTTAGGCCATCGCCATAGGTGCCTTCCTGGGCGTCGAGCATGGTCTGGCAGAGCTCGGCGGCCGAGAGGGCCCGCTCTTTGCGCTTGGCATAGACTGCCGTCTCGAAGTCATATCGGGAGACGATGTCGATGACGACCTGGGCCGAGCGCTGGAGAGAGTGCTCCAGGATGGCCAGCCGCTCGTCGCCGGTGGCCTCCTGGATCGACGCCTTGTGGACGAGGACCTCGCAGAAGATACTGGCTGTTTCGGCCAGGGGCATCGGTGTCTCGCGCTGGAGTGGCGTGCGGCCGGCCAGGCAGACGTTGTGGTAGGCGTGGCCGAGCTCGTGTGCCAGGGTGCCGACGGAACCGGCGGTGGGCTTCCATGTCTGCAGAATGCGGCTCTCGTCGCCGCGCAGGTGCATACAGAACGCGCCGCCGACCTTATTTGGCTTGGGCGCGGCGTCGATCCAATGTTCGGCGCGGGACCGCAGAGCCATGTCGGCCATGCGTGGCGAGAACGTGCGGAACTGCTCGGCGACGAAGTCGATGGCTCGGTCGAATTCCCACACGGATGTGGTGTCGCCGACCGGCGCGAAGATGTCGTAGAACGGCAGCCTTTCCTGGCCGCGGACTAGCTTCGCCTTTGCCCGCATGTATCGGCGGAGGGCAGGGAAGGCGTCCCGGGCGGCGGCGAGCATGGCTTCGAGCGTGCCGTGGTCGATGTTGGAGTGGAAGACGGCGACGTCAAGGGGAGACCAACCCCGATGCGACTCAAGTTTGTCGGTGGCATCCTTGATCGCGTTCATGGCCGCTGCGCAGGCGAGTTCGGCATCGGGCCAGGCGGCGAGTTCGGCGTCGTAGGCGTCCTTGCGGACGGTGGGGTCGGCGTCGAAGGCCAGGTTGCGGGCCTCGTTCATCGTGATGTGCCCGCCGCGGTAACCGACCTTGAGCTGGGCGGTGACGTCCGCATGGAGCCGCTCCCAGGCGGTTACGCTGGAGGCCATCAGATCGGCGGCCAGGGCCTCTTCGGGGCCGGACATCTGGTGCTGGGCCGAGGTCTTGGCCTTCTCCAGCCAGTAGGCGTTAACCTTTAGATCGGCGTGATCGGCGAGTTCGCGTGTACCCGCCCAGCCTTCTAGGCGGCGGTAGAGCTTGTCGCGCAGGGCCGATGTGGCGTCGAGGGCGCTCAGGTTGGCCTGGGCATGCTCGTCTTTAGTGTCGGTCGTATAGAAGCCGTAGACGTAGGCGGCGAGCGTGCCGTAGGCGGTCTCCCACGCGTTCCATTTGTCGATCAGGGCGACCAGGTTGGCCGTGTCCTCGGGGCTCGACGGAGCGGCGGAGCCGATGCTGAGGCGGTCGAACTCAGCTTCGAGTCCAGCGAGCTCGTCTTTGACGGATTGAAAGGCGGCTTTGAACTCAGGGCTGGTCAGGCTGGGCCAAACGACAGAGAGGTTCCAGTCCGGGGCGGCGATGGCGGACGACATGCCTGGATTATGCCGGGCATGCCGTCCAAAGTTCCGGTCAGGCCCGGCGCTTACGGGCCCGGACCAGAGCGGCCATCGCGGCCAGGCCGAGCATTGTCATGGGTTCGGGCACCGCGCCCAGTTGCACGTTGTCGAGCCTGGTGTGGTCCGCACCGGACAGCGTGTCGGCGTCGACGCCGATCAGAACCAGGCTGGTCAAGACGTTGTCGATGTCGGCTTGGGTGGCAGCACGGAAGCCGCCGATGTCCGCGTGCTTCCAGCCGGTGGGATCGGTCAGCGAGTAGCTGTAATGGTGGTAGGCACCGTCAGCGGTCGGGATCTGTTCGACGTAGATCGCCTCGGTCGGCGCCGCTAGTACCAGGAACGGATAGGCTTGGTTGTCGGTGGCGTCCGCGGAGTAGTCGAATGAAATCGAAGGTGAACCTTGGAGACCGCCGGCAAGATTCGGGCTGACGTCGAAAGCCCAGTTCGCAAAGTCGTTCTCTTCGATCTGTCCCGGGGCCGTCCAAGTGGAGGGGCCGATGAAGGTGAGTTGGAACGTCGACTGGTTGAAATCGGCCTGACGCCAGCCTTGGTTATCGGTGTCGAACGTGTAGGTCAGCGCGCTCGCGAATGAAGCCACGGCCGCCAAACCAGCGACCAACAATCCTCTCCGTAACATAGCGGCTTCAGTGTACAACAGGTTCAGCTTAGGGCTTGGCCCGGTTGATGGCGGCAAGGAGCGAGAGTGGGCCCGTGGCGTCTTGGCCGATTTCCCAGATCATCACACCGGCCAGCTTGCGCTTGCGGGCCAGGGCGACCTTGGCGGCGATGGTCTTGGGGCCGTTGAAGTAGAAGTCGCCGGCCGTGTCGTCCTCGGGTTTGAGGGTGAACCGGCTCGCGATGTCTGCGTACGTGGCCTCCGATTTCTGGCCTTTGTACGTGCGCCCGTAGAACGGGACGCCGAGAACGGTCTGCGCAGGTTTTGCGCCTAGAGCGGCGACGAGGTCGAGGTCTTTGACGGTGTCCTCCATCGTCGAGTGCTTGCCCTCGTGGTCATAGCCCATCAATTGGACGAAGTCGCAGTACTGTAGCTTGTCTTTGGGGAACTTCTGCCAGCCCGCGATGGTGAGGCTGGTTGTGCGGTCTTTGCCTTTGAACGACTCCTTGACAGCTTGGACGAGCTTGCCGTAGTCGGCCTCCTCCGTGGGGTTCTTGGGGTGCTCCCAGTCGAAATCGACGCCGTCGAGTTTGTACTTGTCGCAGGCGGCGTTGACCGCCTTGGCGAAGGTGTTGCGCAGGGCGGGGTCGTGGGCGACGACGGGGAAGTTCGCTGTGCCGCGGTCCCAACCGCCGAGGGCGAATGTGATGCGGGTGCCCTGCTTGGTCCTCAGGGCGCGCAACTTGGCCCAAGGGAAGTGGTCGAGCTTGCTGGTGTCTAGGCTGCCGTCAGACTTGGGGGACGCGGAGAAGACGATGACCTCGGTCAGCCCCTTGGCCCAGCTTTCCTGGAAGTCGGCGGCCCGCCAGTCGGGCAGGTATCCGGCGACACGGAACGGGACGCTGAGGGCAAGAAGGGCGGCGGCGACCATGTGGACATGGTACCAAGCAAGCGGCCTGCGTATCGCCGGAGCGCTACACAGGCCACATGTTCACTTGTCAGGCTCAGAGGGTCGTGCTCAAGCCCTGCGCCATCACGATTTCGTGGGCGTGGTTGACGGTGAAGGCCACCTTGTGGGTCACAGCTTCGATGGCTCCCTCAGCAGCCGGGTGGCCGTTGCCGGAGCCCTTCACGCCGCCGAACGGCAGGTGGACTTCAGCCCCGATGGACGGCAGGTTGACGTAGCCCAGGCCGTAGTCGGCGTTGTCGCGGACGTAGCGGAACTTGCGGTAGTCCTCGGTGATGACGGCCATTGCTAGGCCGTACTTCGTGTCGTTGTAGACACGGACAGCCTCTTCGATGCCGTCGACGCCGATGATCGCGACGTGCGGGCTGAACGCCTCTTCCTTCAGGCAGAACGTATCAGGCTTGTACGAAGCGAACCGATAGACGAACGGCTCGACGAAGTTGCCATTGGCGTGGTCCGGACCGGTCAAGACTTGGCCGTCAAACAGGATCTCGCCGCCCTCTTCCTTCGCCTTGGCGTTGTGGTGCTGCCACTTCTTGACGCCTTCCTGGCTGATGAGCGGGCCCATGAAGACGTCGTCGCGCAGGCCGTCGCCGATCACAATCCTTTTGACCTTCTCCAAGAACCGCTCGGTGAATTGAGCTTCGACCTTCTTGTCGACGATCATTCGGCCACTGGTGACGCAGCGCTGGCCGCTGGTCTTGAACGCACCCAGAACCGCCGCGTTGACGGCGATATCCAGGTTGGCGTCCTCCAGGACGATGGTGGCGTTCTTGCCGCCCATCTCGGTGACGACGAACTTGTGGACTTCGCTCGCGGCCGACTGCTGGATCATCTTGCCGACGGCCAGCGAGCCGGTGAAGAGCATGACGTTGACGTCGGGGTCCTTGACCAGCGCGTCGCCGGTGTCCTCGCCGAAGCCGTGCACTGTGTTGATGACACCGCGCGGGAAGCCCGCTTCCTCAAAAAGCTTGGCCAGCTTGTGGGCGACGATCGGCGTCTCCTCGCTGGGCTTGAAGACGACTGTGTTGCCCGCCAGCACCGCCGGCAGGATGCCCCAGAGCGGGATGGCGAAAGGGAAGTTCCACGGCGTGATGACGCCGACAACGCCCTTGGGTTTGCGCAGGATGTAGGCGTCCTTGGCGGGGATCTCGCTGCTGATGGCGTGGCCGATGGGCAGGCGGCTCAGGCCGGCGACGTACTGGGCCATGTGGAGCGCCTCGACGACGTCTGCGCGGCCCTCGTTGATCGGCTTGCCGCACTCGATGGTGACCATCCGGCTCAGCTCTTCGAGGTCGCGCTTAATGAGCTGCGACAGGTTGTCGACGATCTCGCCGCGCTGCACCCAGCTCTTGTTCTTCCAGGCAGGGAAAGCAGCCTTGGCGGCCAAGACGGCGTCGCGAACCTGGCTGCGGCTGGCGACGGGCACGGTCCCGACGACGTGGTTCCGGTTGGCGGGGTTGAGCGACTGGAAGGTGCTGTCGCTCGCCAGCCACTCGCCGTTGATGTAGTTCTGGGCGGTGACACCGGCTTCGGTGGGGTGGATCAAAACGCTGCTCATGGTCTGCTGTGCCCTGATTCTACCGACGCCGGGCTCACACGGCATAAGCCGTATCAGTCCTATATGACCTATTGGACATATATGTCGCATAGGTCGACAAGTCAATTCCACCAGCTCAACCAGAGTCCAATGCAATCCGAATATAGTAGGGAGGGCTGATGCAGACACAATTCTCCGACGAGAACGAATTCGACCAGGAGCTGACCGAGGACGTCGAGCGGTTCCTGGCCCGGTTCTCGTCGTGGATCGACGTCGACGCCACCGCCAGCGCCAAGAAGTCCAAGGCCGCCGTCGATTCGCTAGGCCGCCTGGTCGCCGAGACCAACGCCCTCCAACAGCGTGTCCGTGATGGCTCAGAGAGGATCGACCGTCGGCTAGCCGCCACCTTTTGGTCGGCGTCCGGCCAGGTGCCGTCGCTCTTGGACGAGTGGCGGGTCCGACTCGGCGTCGTCGCCCCCGGGGCGCCGCGATCCAGCGTCGACCTGGACACGCTCCAAGCCAGGCTGCAGGAGCGCGAGGCGCGTCAAGAACTGGGCGTCTCGGCGTTGCCGCAGACCATCCGGGCCCACACCGGCACGGCCAGCGTGGCGTCGGCGCTGGGTATCGGCATTTTTGCGCTCGGATGGAACGGTTTCACACTCGTCCACGCGATCTTTATGATCGGCGGCATGATGAAATCCTTCGGCCCTATCGCCTTGCTCCTGGTCTTCTTTTACTCGATCTTCTTCGGAGTCGGGGCCGTCATGGTCCTGGCCACTATCGCCGCCCTGAGCGACGAAGACGTTGATCTGGACGGGCGTACATTGACGATCACGACCAAGTTCTTTGGCCGCGTCAAGCGCAAGGTCTACACCTTGCCCGACTGGGCCAAGGCCGAAATCGGCAAGCCGGTCTCCAACGAGACCGCGATGGGCAGCAACAACAACGGCAACCGCCTGATGTCGATCGTCGTCCCCACCACGACCGGCAAGCCCGTCTCGTTCGGCTCCCGGTTGCTCCCGCAAGAGCGGCAGATGCTGATGCAAAAGATCAACGGGTACTTGGCGGCGCTGCCGCCTTCGTTGACATGACGCATCCGGCGACTACTGGGGCCATTGTCGAGATCACTGGTCTGCCTCGGCATGACCTGGCACTTTGGGCCTGGGTCAGGTATGGGTCCGTTGTAGCCATCGGGATTCTCATACCAGTTGGTTACTTTGTTTTTTCGTACGGTCGGAGTCTTGACGTATGGGCGACAGTCGCCTTCCTAGGATTATCGACGGCCTTTCTGGCGGTCGCCGGAGTCGCAATGCGTCGTCGACCCCTCATGCTCGAATCCACGGAACGCATCGCCATAAGCGGTAGGAAATTGAAGGTCATTCTTGAACGGCATGGTAACGAATCAGTGCAAGAGTTCGATATTCGACCCAATTCGTCGGCGATCCTGACTCATCGGAAGCATTGGGAGCGCACTTTGGCCGGAGAGGACGATGAGGTGACCGAAACAGTGATCTGCTTGATAGCGTCGGACGGTGGTCGAGTGTACTTCGGTGGCCGGATGGACCCCTACGAGCGTCACAAACTGCGTGACCGGATCAACGACCACCTAGGGTCACTGAAAAGCGACCTCGACTAGGATCAGTCTGTAAGGCACCGATCGATCGTCTGCATCACACGCTCGTCCAGCTCTGGGCCTTTGACGGCAATGCGGACGTGGTCGTCCTTGAACCGAGGTGACAAGGAATCGCACTGTCGGAAAAAGACCCCGTCCGCTTGGCATCTCTCGATGAGGCTGGTAGCAGAGAATCCGAGGCACCTGGCGATGACGAAATTGGCGTTTGTCGGGGTGGCGACGAACCGCCCCGTGGAGTCCAACCGGGCCTGCAAGGTCTTTGCCAAATCCATGGTTGTTTGCGCATGCGCCGTGTAGTATTCGACGTCCCCAAGGGCCTCGACGGCGGCGAGCTGGCCGATGAGGCCAACCTGCCAAGGAGGCGTCAGGCCGCTCAGCTCATCGACTTGTCTCGCCGCGGCCACCAGATAGCCCACACGCAGCCCGCTCAGCCCGTAGAACTTCGACATCGACTTACAAACCACCAAGCGAGGATCAGCTGCGACCAAGGGCTCCAGCGACTGCGAGCCCGGCATGAAGTCGATGTACGTCTCATCGACCCATAGTCGACAATCGGCTGGGAGACGTTCTAGCAAAGCCTGCATCTGGACAAGCTGCATTCCCACGCCGGTCGGTGAGTTGGGATTGACCATGACCAACAGCTTCGCGCCCTGACAGAACGAGGCCAATCGATCGACATCGACACCGAAACCGTCCAACGGAAGCTCAAACCGGTCGACCTGGCACCTGACGACGTGCTCCAAGATATGCGCGTACTCCCCGTACATAGGGTCGAGCACGACGGCCCGCTCGCCCGGGCCGACCAGGCGGGGAAGAGCCAGGAACATCAGCGACGACGTGCCGCTCCCGAGGAGGACGTTGGCGGCATCGACCTCGCGCCGCTCCGCGACCACGTCACGCAGCCCCTCGGCGTGGGTCGGGGGGCTGGTTTTGATCAGGAATTCCAGGTGCTGGCGGACGGCCGCGAGGACTCGTGGCGACGGGTCGTACCAGGCGTCGAGCACGTCGGCGCTGACGACCTCGTCCTTGCGTTCCAAGTGGTCGAGCCGCACGCCGATCCGCTCGAAAAACGCGCCGCCATGGACCGTCTGCTCTGGCATGTGTGGATTGTACGGTGACCTCGATGCCGGCAGTTCCACTGGCCCCGGTTTGAGCCTGGACGGCGGGTAAAACCCCGGTGGGCAAAGACGCCATGAAAATCGGACTGCAGCTCTACACCGTCCGCGACCCGCTGGAGAAAGACCTCCTGGGTGGACTCGACAAAATCGCCGCTATCGGCTTCAAAAACATGGAGCTCGCCGGGCTCTACGGCAAGTCTGCCGCCGAGATCAAGAAGGCTTTCGACGACCGTGGACTGAAGGCGGTCAGCACCCACGTCGGCATCGACGCCTGCGAGAAGCACTTCGACCAGACACTAGAAGACGCCAAGACCTTCGGTTACAACACTGTCATCGTCCCCTGGATCGACATCAAGGCGTATCCTGGCGGCTGGCCCGAGTTCGCTGCGCGGCTGAACGACATCGGTGCGAAGTTCGCCGAACATGGCATCACCTTCGGCTACCACAACCACGATTTCGAATTTGCACCGGTCGGCGACACCTATGGCTTCGAGCTCCTGTGGCAACACACGAACCCCAAGCTAGTCCACGCCGAGCTTGACCTCGCATGGATCACCAAGCCAGGACATAGCGCGGTCGATTGGATCAACCGCCTGAACGGTCAAGTCGTGCTGTGCCACTTCAAAGACATCGACGCCGAGGGCAACCTGGCCGACGTCGGTAAGGGCCGCATCGATTGGGCGCCGGTCATCCAAGCGGCCAAGGACGCGAACGTCCAGTACGCGATCATCGAGCACGACAACCCCGGCGACGCCTTTGCGTCGATCGAAGCGTCACACAAGCACCTCGTCAGCCTCGGCCTGACCGACTGAAGCACCTATGGGACGTCGCTGCCTAGCACTTGATCTGGGCGGCGTCGTCCTGCGGATCAACCACACCTGGGCCGACGCAGCGGCGACGGCCGGTGTGGCATTGGGTCTCCCTGAGAATGGC
>JAFDWT010000090.1 GCA_018268335.1 Armatimonadota bacterium
GACATGGTCAGCGGCGCCTTGTTGAAGTCGGTCGTCGACCGGGCCAAGGACACTGCGATCCGCCGCGCGATCGCCGACCCGGACTCGCCGCACGGGCTCACCCTTGGGGACATCCGGACGGCCATCGAGTCGGAGTATCAAGAGAACGAGATCTTCCCGAAGTCGGACGCCGCCGAGGACTGGCTCAAATTGCTGGACTTCGAGCCCGAGGCGGTGGCCAATGTCAGGCCGGTCAAACCGTCCAAAGGCGAGGGGTTTGTTAAGAAAAACGTCATCTAAGGAACTAGCCTTAACCTGGCCTTAACATAACGTTGTTAACGTAGCCTTAATGTTCGGCATTGTTCTGCCTGCCTTCCCTCTTCCCGTCCAACAACCGACACCCAAGTGGCACTATGAATTTGGGTTTCGTCCGATCACCAAATTGACTGTCGACGGCACGGGCCAGCGGCAGGGCGGTGAATCGATGGACATTCAGTACGATGTCGCGGCCAAGCTCAAGAGCGGCGACAAAGAAAAGGTCGTCATCAAGTTGCTCACTAAGAACGAAGGTCGACAAGGTGTCAACAAGGTCAGAGACCAGGCGTCCGTGACATTCCGGAGCCAGGCGGGCGAGTCGTTTATTCCGGTGCCTGTCCCCCTGGACTTCAGCATCAAGTACGACTCCGATTCAACGAGCACCAACTTACACGAGACGGTCGTCGGCCTGCGCGTCCCGGTGAAGACCACGTTCAAGCTGGGTGCCGTAGACTTTTCCAAGAGCACCTTTTCCTTTGGTGTCGAAGCTGGTGAGCGTGGCGGATCGGGGCTTGCAGCCGGAGCGACTTCCAAGATCCTGCGGGGCGTCGCCGAGTGCAATGTGATCGGCTCGCTGCCGGGCGACCGTTTCAGGCTCCTGTATTCGAACGTCCTCTACTTCAACACCACGTCGGCGGCGGGCCGGTCGGACTTACACCAGACCTTTGGAGTCCAATACCGGACGTATTCCAAGGGCAACTTGGAGGTCTCGACTGTGTTGAAGGCTGTTTATGGCATGAAGGGCCCCAAGTTTGAACCTGAGGCCAAGACACTGCTCAGCCTCGAGTTCGTTTACAAATCCTGACGGTCACAGGTTGACGGGCAGGACGGCTTTGAGGATGAGGGTCTTCCTGAACTCGGTGGCGTTTGGGTCGCCGAGGATCAGGAAGAACTCATTCCCGCGCTTTCCGCTCATGCGGTAGCTCAGGTACCAATTCCATTCGTCCCCGCTCCTCACCAGGCGTCCGCCCAGGGCCTCAAAGCGGCCCACGTCGTAGTTGGCGGACAGAATCAGCTGCCTCTGGAAACCACCGAACTCGACGAACTGCGTTCGCAGAGCGACCTGCGCCCGTTTGACTGGGCGGTAATTGACCTGAATTCCGGCCTGCTTATAGGGCGTCCCTTGGAACCGGCCCCAAGCAAACGTCGCCTTGGCGTTCCGGTAGGTGTTGGAGACGGGATATTGGGTCGCGAAGGAGACGAGGTGGTCGTCCGAGTCCTCGAACCGGGAGGCCGTGGCGCCCCAGCCGACTCCGAGGTCATTGCGGAGTAAGTACCGGTTCTCCAAGTTGATCTCCCGGCGGTACGCCCGGCCGTCGATATGCCAGTAGTCGGCACCCGAGAGGCTGTATGAAAACTCGCGCACTGCCCCGCCCTTCGGTTGTCGCTGGATTCCCAGGCTGCCGTTGACGCCCCGAAGATCTTGCTCCGGCGAAAAGCCGAGCGCGGGATTGAAGCCTGGAGTCACCTGGACGTATTCGATGCCGCCAGAGAAGCCACCGTTCTCACGGAAAATGCCGGCGTTGATCCGAGAACCGGTCTTGGTCACTTGGTCGTTGGTGCCCTGGAAGCCGACATACGCGTCCCAATCGCCGACCCGTTGGTCGTAGAACATGTGGACCGCGTCGTTTTCGAGGCCCCTTTCGCCCTTATGGGCGAAGCCGAAGTTGAGAGTTCGGGAGTCGTCAAACCGGTGGCCGACCGAACCAGCGAACGCCATCTGGTTACCAATGTCGAAGGTCGAGAGGACGGCCATTTGCGTCTTGGGCCCGACGCGGCCATAGGCGTTGACCCCGAAGTCGAAATCGGTGATGCGTTGTGACGCAAAGATCTTCTGGTCGAACCCAAACGAGCGGTATCGGCTGCCTTCCTGGAAGAACGGGCGGGCATCGTCGGCCAGTCGCTCGAAGTAACTGTGGTCGAGGTTGAGGATGTTATTTTCGATGTTGCGGAAGTCAGGGTTGGCCGTCCCCACCACCGTGAGTCCGCCCACTTCACTTTTCACGTCCAGGCCAGCGTTTGTGATGTGGTTGCCGTGCTCGTCGACACCGGCATACGCATAAGGCAGAAGCTTGATCGACCGGTCTTTACGCACTTCCGGGATGTCCACTTCGGTCCACTTGGGGAAGTTGCGGAAGTCGTCCTTGGTGATCGTCCACTCGTAGGTGTTTGTCTGCCTCGCCTGGTACCACAGGACGTTGAAGGTCAGGTCGTGCTTGCCGGCGGCGGGCCGGGCTACCAGCGCCCAAGGGATCCTCGCCTCGACCTGCCACCCGTCTGGCGTGATCTTGCCGACGCAGTCAAACTCGCCGAGCCACTCAGTCTTGGCGGCACGTCCGCCTGACAGGCGCAAGTTGGTCGCGCCCTGAGGGTTCATGCGGAACAGATCAGCATCTTGGCCCGAGCTGTTGGCGTCGACAGCCAGCATGAACATGTCGTTCCCACTCAGATCGACGTTTTGCCGGTACTCGTCGGCGACCAGTTTGCGGGGATCCGTCGTGGCCCGGCCAGCGAAGTAGATGAACTTGTCGTCGTAACCGATCCAGAATTCGCCCTTGTCCGGACTGGGGACGAAGGTGTCTTTGTCAAAGAAGTCTTGGCCGTGGGCGCCTTCGGGCCACTCGCCCGCCGTCAGCACTCCGTCGATCTTGGGCGGGGTCGCCAGGCGGACGCCTGGCAGGTGCGGCACCGGGCCGTTGGACGACGCAGCAGCGGCGACCGCCAGCAATCCGAGCACACTTCCACAAAGGGTCAATCGAAACATAGGGGACGTTACGGGCGGGCTTCAGCGGGAGTTCCGAAACTGAAGCCCGACCGACGCCGAATGGTACCAATGTTGGAGCTTTCGGCCTAGAACTTGACCGGTAGGACCGCCTTGAGGATCAGGGACTTCTTGAACTGGGTCGCGTTGGGGTCGCCCAAGATCACAAAGAACTCGTTGCCCTTCTTACCGCTCAGTCGATAGGAGAGGTACCAGTTCCACTCGCCGTCTTGCTGAACAAGCCGTCCCGCCAGCGCGTCGTAGTGGCCGAGGTCGTAGTTGGCAGTCAGGATCACCTGCCGCTGGTCGGGCGTGTACGAGACCCATTGCGCCTTGGCGTTGAGTTGGATCCGCTTGGTCGGCCGGTAGTTGACGCTGACGTTGGCCTCCTTGTAGGGCACGCCCTGGAACCGCCCGACGGTCGCGCCAAGCCCGAGGCCACGATAAATGTTGATGACAGGGTGGCCCGCTTTGAATTGCAGATAGAAGTCGTCGGAGCCCTCGAACCGCGAGACATCGGCGATGATGGAACCCACCCAGTTCGAACTCGTGGTGAACCGAAACGCGTTGTTCACGTCCCACCGGTACGCGCTCCCGTCTAGGTGGGTGTAGTACGTGCCACCGATGGTATCGCTCACGTTCTTGAACGGCCCCTTGGACATTTGCCGCGTGACGCCATAGAGGCCCGTCACGCCGCGCCAGTCGACTTCTGGGGCGAAGCCGAGCCGTGGGAGGAAGTCTGGCGTCACCTGGGCGACTTCAAGAAAGGCAGTGCGTCCGCCGTCCAGCATGTAGGCGCTGGCCGCGACTCGAGACCCGCTCTTGGCCATCGTGTCGTTGGTGAACATGCCGCTGACGTTGTATTCGACCTTGCCGGCCCTCCAGTCCCAAAAGCCGCCCACGGTGTCGTTGGTCACCGAACCATGGTCGTCGCGGGCATAGGCGACGTTCCAGAGCCGATAGTCGTCGACCCGTTGCTGGAAGTTGCCGGCGAAGATGCCCTGGTTGCCGAAATCCCATGTGGTGATGGCGCTCAGCTGGGACTTTGGCGTGGGCGCCCCATAAAGGTTGATGCCCATGTCGAAGTCGCCCACGCGCTGGCTCGCAAACGCCCGGTAGTCAAAACCCAGCTCACGGAACCGTGAACCCTCCTGAAAGAACGGCCTGGCGTCGTCGGCCAACCGCTCGAAATAGCTGTGGTCCAGGTTGAGGATGGCGTTTTCGATGTTGCGGAAATCGGGGTTCACGGTGCCGACGAGGGTCAGGCTGTCGCGGACGTTGGTCTTAAAGTCGAGGCCGCCGTTGAAGATGCCCGGCTTATCCTTTTCAGCGCCGACGTAACCGTACGGGAGGAGCTTGACGCTCCGGTCCGGGGCGATGTCGGGGATATCGATCCCGGTTAGTTTTGGATAGTTTTCGTAGCCGTCGTTGGTCAGCTCCCACTCATAGCCGTTGCCGTCGGCGGAACGCAACCACAGCATGTTGAAGACGACGTCGCGGACGCCGGCTTTCGGTCGGGTGACCAGGCCCCAGGGCACTCGGGCTTCGACCTCCCAACCGTCGGTGGTGCGGCGTCCCTTGGCCTCGAATTCGCCCAACCACTCAGTCTTGGCGGCTCGCCCACCGGAGAGCCGGAGGTTGGTCGCCCCTTGGGCGTTGACGCGGAAGAGGTCGATGTCCTGGCCCGAATTGGTGGCGTCCAGGGCGAGCAGGAAGCCGTCGTTGCCCGCCAGGCTGACGTTCTGTCGGTATTCGTCGGCGACGATCTTGGCCGGGTCGGTGTAAGCGCGACCGGCGTAGTAGACGAACTTGGAGTCGTAGGCGATCCAGAACTCAGCCTTTTCGGAGCACAGCTTGCCCGACTTCATTTCGTAGAAGCCCTCACCGTGGGCGGCGTCCTTCCACTCTTCAGCGTTCACGACGCCGTCGATCGTCGGTGGCTTGGCCGTTTTGATTGCAGGAAGCGACCGAGGGCCCGGGCCGGGCCAACAGACCGATGCGGCGACCGCCACCATGGCACAAGACACGAAGCGCCCACAAAAAACCATAGCCGTCAATACCGACAGGCAAGTTCTAGCGTTCCAAGATTTTTCAGTATCGAAAATATCTGGTTGAAATGAGCTTTGCAGACGGGACCTTTCGCTAGGGGCGTGGCCTGACTATAATTCCTATATCCGTAGGCCCATGCTGAATTGGATCCCCGCCCTGTTCCTGTTGCTGATGCACGGAGCGGTCGCACCGGACGGTGCGGCGCGCGACGCGCGTCTGCCTTCTGGCGCGGCGGCGTTTGTCCAATCAGTCTCCCGGCCCAACGCCAAGGGCGCCCAGCTCGCGGCGACGCTGCGGATGATCGTGCGCTACGCGGCCCAGGCGGACCGCGAAACCGTGGGCGAGGTGCTAGGCCATCCGGTGCTGGCCGCTTGTTCTCCGGGTTCCGATGAGCCCTTGCGCACCTCGCCTGTCGTCGATTCGTCCCGCACACGGGACGGCCCGTCGGTCGTTTGAACCTTTCTGCACTGGCATTGCTGCGCCCGAAAACGGGGGGCAGCTATCCACTTCAAACGAACCCGACCGACGAGACACCATGATCCAGTTTTTACGCAAGCTATTTGACACCAGCGACAAAGACATCGCTGCCATTCGACCAGTGGTCGACCAGATCAACGCTCTGGAACCCAAGTTTCAGGAGATGACCGACGAGGTCATCCGCTCCACGACCCAGAACTTCAAGACCGCGCTGACCAATGGCGCGACGCTCGAACAAATTCTCCCCGAAGTCTTCGCCGCTGTCCGCGAGGCCAGCCGGCGGACATTGGGCATGCGCCAGTTCGACGTGCAACTGATCGGCGGCGTCGTGCTGCACAACGGCCGCATCTCGGAGATGAAGACCGGCGAAGGCAAGACGCTGGTCGCCGTCGCCCCGATGGTGCTGAACGCGCTGAGCGGCAAAGGCTCGCACCTGGTCACCGTCAACGACTACCTGGCCCGACGCGACGCGGTCTGGATGGGGCCGATCTACCACTTCTTGGGTCTGACGGTCGGCGTCGTCCAGGGACAAGGCGAGGACAGCGACGAGCTGGGCGGCAGCTACGTCTACGACCCCGGCTTTGAGCACGAGGACCCGCGCTACATGCACTTGCGCCCCTGCACTCGGCGCGAAGCCTATTTGCAGGACATCACCTACGGCACCAACAACGAGTTCGGCTTCGACTACCTGCGCGACAACATGGCGTTCGACATGGAGCAACTCTCCATGCGCGAGCTGAACTTCGCCATCATCGACGAGGTCGACTCGATCCTCGTCGATGAAGCCCGCACTCCGCACATTATCAGCGGCCCGTCGATGGAGGATGTCAGCGTCTACAAGCACATCGACGCGATCGTCCGCGAGATGAAGCTGGAGCAGCACTACACGGTCGACAAGAAGAACCACAGTGCCAGCTTCACCGAAGACGGCATGGACTACCTGGAGCAGGCCCTTGGCATTGAGAACATCGCCAACGACCCGCGCATGTTCCACCACGCCGGCGCGGCGATCAAAGCGTACGGCCTCTTTGACCGCGACAAGGAGTACGTCGTCCGCCAGAACGAAGTCGTCATCGTCGACGAGAACACCGGCCGCATGATGTTCGGCCGCCGGTTCAGTGACGGTCTGCACCAGGCACTGGAAGCCAAAGAGCGCGTCCCCGTCCAACGGGAAAGCCAGACGGTCGCCGTCATCACGTTCCAGAACCTGTTCCGCATGTACAACAAGCTGGCCGGCATGACCGGTACGGCCAAAACGGAAGAGGACGAGTTCCGCAAGATCTACGGCCTGGACGTCGTCAGCATTCCGACGAACCGCCCGATGCTGCGCGACGACCAAGAGGACGTCGTTTACAAGAGCATGGACGCCAAGTTCCGTGGCATCGGCCGCGAGCTGTTGCGCCTCTACGCCAAGCAGCAGCCGGTACTGGTCGGCACCCGGTCCATCGAGATGACCGAGACGGTCTCCGCCCGCCTGCAGCCCGAAGCGCTGCAAAAGTTGGTGCTGGCCGACATGCTTTTGGACAAATACACCAACGAAAAGGGATTCCCTAAGGCAGCCAAGAAGGACGCTGAGGCGGTCTTCTCGACGTCTCTGGACGAGCTGCCAATGGCGCAACTGAAGGACACGATGCGCGCGGCTGGATTGCCCGCCGATCCTCACTCCGACGACGTGTCCAGTTGGTTCTTGGGCAAGCACACGCTCAAAGAAGACGAGAACAAAGAGCACCTGGCCGAGGCCCTGGAGCACGGGATTCCGCACAACGTCCTCAACGCGAAGTACCACGAGCGGGAAGCCTTAATCATCAGTGAGGCGGGCCGCAAGGGCGCCATCACCATCGCGACCAACATGGCCGGTCGAGGCGTCGACATCCTGCTCGGCGGACGCGTCGAGGACGATTTAGTGAAGCTCGCACGCACCCAGGAGATGGAGGACGGCGGGCTCGCTAGCGAGTACGCCGACACGTTCCTCAGCTTCCGCCGCGGCGGCAAAGAGCGTGCGGCGCCGCCGCTACCGCTCGACGACACCGAGCGCCGCGAACGGGCCGAAGAGGTCCGCGCTTTGGGCGGGCTCTACATCCTGGGCACGGAACGACACGAGAGCCGGCGCATTGACAACCAGCTCCGCGGCCGTGCCGGTCGGCAGGGCGACCCGGGCGTCTCGCGGTTCTTCGTCTCGCTCGAGGATCAACTGTGGAAGATCTTCAACGCCAAGATGCTGGAGAACCCAGTGCTCAAGGCCTGGCCCGACCAGGAAGAGGTTCGCGCGAAGTTCATCTCCAGCATGATCCTGAAGACGCAGGAGCGGATTGAAAACCACTTCTTCGAGGCCCGCAAACACGTCCTCGAATACGACGACGTTCTCAACAGCCAGCGTGAACACATCTACGGTATGCGCCGCGAGGTGCTGCTGGGCGAGTCTTCCCGCACAGAACTCAAGAAGGGTGTGGTCGAAGTTGTCGGCGAGATCGTCCACAGCGGGTGGTTCGAGGACGAAGAGGGTTCGGGCTACGCCTCGGATGAAGTCTACGAGAAACTGAACAACCTCTTCCCGCTGATCGACCTCGTGACATTGAGCGAATTTGAGCAGGTCGAGCCGGGCGAGCAGTTGGTCGCCTTTGCGACTGAGTCTGCGCTCAAGGCTTACGACCAAAAGGTTGAAGCCTATGGTGAGGAAGTCATGTCTCGGCTGGAGCAGCATGTCATGCTGCGCGCTGTCAACGACCGCTGGATGGAGCACCTGCAGATGATCGACTACATCCGCGAGGGCATCGGCCTGCGCGGCTACGGCCAGGTCGATCCGCTGGTCGCCTACAAGAAGGAGACGTACGACCTCTTCCAGCACACGCTCAAGGCGATCCGCGACCAGGCGGTGAACATGCTGTTCCAAGCTCAAATCCGGTTCGAAGAACCGGTCGAGGAAGCTGCGGCCGAACCGATGGCAATGATGCGAATGGAAGACGACGCACCGGCAGCCATCGCCTCCAGCGGAGCGCCAGCCGCCGACTTTGATCTCGACAAGGTGGACTGGAAGGTGGTCGGCCGCAATGACGCTTGCCCTTGTGGAAGCGGCAAGAAGTTCAAGTCCTGCCACTACCCCATCGTCCGGTCGATGGGCATTATCTGACCATCAGGTTGACAATTGGCCGGCGCGCGTTTGCTCGCCGGCCAATTGTTGTTTCGCAAGCCCGGTGCGCCAGCAGGTTCTCGACATGCTTGGCCAGCACATCGAATTCGATATTGACATTGTCACCAACGGCCAGCTTGCCCAAGGTTGTCTGTTGGAACGTAAATGGGATGACGGCCACGCTGAATGCGTCTTCCGCGGGAGTGACGACGGTCAGGCTCACCCCGTCCACGGCGATCGAGCCTTTGTCAATGAGGTAGCGCCGAGAATCCTGACCAGCATCGAATTGGAACGACCACCAGCCTTGGCGTTGCTCGATGTTGAACACGGTGCCGACCCGGTCGACATGGCCCTGGACAATGTGACCGCCGAGCCGGTCGCTTGGCCGCATCGCCCGCTCCAGGTTCACCAGCCGGCCTTCTGCCAGACGCCCAAGGGTCGACCTCGCCAGTGTCTCCTGGCTCAGATCAAAGGCTAGCGCCTCGCCAGTCTCGACGACCGTCAAGCAAACGCCTTGCACGGCGACGCTCTCTCCCAAGGCCACTGGATCGTCTGGCCAAGCAGCACCAACGTCGATGACGAGTCGGAGACCGCTGAGCGAAACGACTCGACCGACGGCTTGGACGATCCCGGTGAACATGTGGATTGATTATGAGACGGTGTCAAGCACGGCGTTTCCAACCCGCCTATTCCCAGCGACATTGCCTGTGTGCCAGGGTGGGCACCTACCGAAAATGACCATTGAGGTCAAGTGGTCTGATGGTGCGCAACGGGCTGAGAACAGGAGTCAAAACGGGTCTCCGCACCCAACTGCGCGTCGATCCCCGGCTCGTGTTGGGCAGCCACCTGCTCGAAGTCAGCCAGATCGAGCTGGAACAGGCGATCGAATCTGAGCTGCAGGAGAACCCAGCCCTCGAGCGGATCGACGACTTTGAGGAGCCCGTCACTTTCGACGAGATCGTCTCTTCCATCGCTCCCCGCGACCGCACCCAGCACATCGACGACCACGAGCAGGTCCGCTCGGCACCGCAGGACGCAAGCTACGAGTTGGACTGGACCGACCTGGCGGGCACAAACGACTCGCTGCTCGACCACCTGCTCGGCCAGCTACGCGTCGGTCTGCCCGAACGCCTTTGGCCGTTGGTGACCTATTTTGTCGGATCAATCAACGACCGTGGCTATCTGACGTGTACCGTCGAGGAGGCCGCGCTGGACTGCGACGCCCTGCTCGACGACGCTGAGACAGTGCTGATGGCCCTGAAAGCTTGCGAACCGGCCGGCGTCGGGGCTGCCGACCTGCGCGAGTGTCTGTGGCTCCAGATCCGGAACCCGCAGACCGATTCCGAAAAGCTGGCCCGGGCCATGCTGAAGAACAACTGGGACGACGTTGTCTCGCGGGACTCGAAGGCAATCATGCGCGCCTACGGCGTCGAACTGGAATTGGTCGATGCCGCGTTCGATGTGATCCTGCGCCTGTCGCCGTTTCCGGGCGAGGCGTTTGCCCATGGGCATCGCTTGCACAAGGGCACGGAGCCTGCCTCGGTTTCGCCTGACGTCGTGTTGAAGTTGGATGTTTCGGGCTGGCTTGTCGAGGTACCGGGGCCGAACGCCCTGAGCCTTCGCATCGACCCTGCCTATTCGCGCCGCCGGGCCGAGCTCATGGGCAAGGCTTGGAACGACCCGGAGAGGCGGCACGTCATGGAATTCAGCCAGCGCGCCGAGCAGTTCATCGAAGCGATCTCCGACCGTCGTCGCACGCTGGCTCGGGTTGGCAAGCACCTGGTCGAGTGCCAGACAGGGTTTGTGCAGACCGGCGAGTACCGGTTCCTCGGGGAACTGACGCGCACGCAAGTCGCCCGCGACCTTGGCATGCACGAGAGCACGATCAGCCGGGCGACCAACGGCAAATTTGTCCAGATCGCGACCGGCGACGTGGTGTCGTTTGACGTCTTCTTCAAGCCTGCGCTGAAGGTGCAGAAGCTCATCGAGGAGATTCTCTCGCACGAGAACCCTGACGACCCCTTGAGCGACGAAGCGATCTCGAAGATGCTGGCCAGCCAGGGCATCAAGGTCGCCCGCCGGACAGTCAACAAGTACCGCGACCGTACTCGATTGCTGAGCAGCCGGCTGCGACGTTCGGCCTGACCCTTTGGGAGTGCGCGAGCTCGCGCACTCCCAAAATTAGCCGAGCGCGGCAGCAAATTGCTGGCGGAACATACGGGCGTAGAGGGCCTCTTCGTCCTTGATCAAGTCCGCGTGCTTGCCCATGGCCGTGACCACGCCGTTCTCCATCACAACTATCCTGTCCGCCATGATGATGGTGGACAGCCGGTGGGCGATGACGAAGCTTGTGCGTCCTTTCAAGAGCCTGTCGAGCGCCTCTTGGACGAGTGCTTCGGTCTGCGAGTCAAGCGAACTGGTCGCTTCGTCGAGAATGAGAATCCGAGGATCGGCTAGGATGGCCCGTGCCATGGACATACGCTGCTTTTCGCCTTGGGAGAGCGATACTCCTTTCTCACCGAGCCGTGTGTAATAGCCTTCTGACAAACCCTCGATCATCTTGTGGATGTTGGCGGCTTTGGCGGCTTCCACCACTTGGTCAAAAGTGGCGTCCGGACGGCCGTACTTGATGTTCTCCAGGACTGTCGTGTTGAACAGGGCGCTGTCCTGGATGACGTAGCCGACTTGGTCGCGATAGCTGCGGACCCTGACGTCGCGCAGATCGACGCCGTCAACCAAAATCTGTCCTTCTTTGGGGTCGTAGTGCCGCATCAGCAGGTTGGCCAGCGTCGTCTTGCCCGACCCGCTGAACCCGACGAACGCGATCATTTCACCTGGCCGCACGTCCAGGTCGATGCCCTTGAGGACTGGCGTTTCGGGAAGATATTCGAACCAAAGGCCCCGGACTTGGACGTGTCCCGTGATCTCCGGCATGTCGAGCGCGTCGTCTTTGTCGCTGACCTTGTTCACGGTGTCGAGGGTGCGAAAGATGCGATAGATGGCTGCTTGCGCGCGGGAGATCGGATCTAAGACGAGCAGGAACCGCACGATCGGGCCGTAGACGTAGTGGACGGAATAGAGGAGGAACATAACCAATGTGCCAGCCTGCATTTCGCCACGCAGGCACATTTGGCCGCCGAAGTAGAGCACCAGTGCCTGTCCGACGCCGCCGAGAGCCTCAGCAAAGGTCCACATGCGCGTACCCATCTTGCTGAGATCGAGGTTGAGGCCCATCAGGCCGCGCGTCAGCGAATAGAAGCTACGGACTTCCCACTTCTCGCGCCCAAAACCTTTGACAACTTGGATGCCAGTGAGCTTTTCTTGCATGTCACCGTACATCTCGTCGCGGGTTCGCCTGATCTCGTCGCTCTTGGTGTTGAGCGGCGTCATGGTGCTCGCCAGGTTGTAGATGTAGACTGGAGTGGCGACCAAGCTCAAGAGCGCCAGCTTCCAGCTGATGCTGAACAAAACGATCAGGACGATCGCCAGCTGGACGAAGTCGCTTGCCATCGTGTTCAGGTTGCCGCTGATCAAGTTCTGAACGGTGCTCGGGTCGTTCATGACGTTGCTGACCAGCTTGCCCGTCGGGTTTTTCTCGAAGTACGCGATCGGCAGGCTCTGCATGTGGTCGTAGAGCTTTTCGCGGACGGCCAGCAGGAACGACCAACTTAACCTTTGGGTTAAGAAGCCGACGAGATAGCTCAGCAACCCAGCAAATGTTGCGAAGCCAACTATGTAGAGGAAATAACGGACGGTATCGACCGGTTGTCCGGATTGCAGCCGGTTGACGATGTCGCCTAAGATGACTGGCGGCAAGAAGCCGAACCCAGCCTGCAGCAGAGTGACGATCAGCACGACGACCTGGAGCTTCCAGAATGGCTTCAGCTCCTTAGCCAGTCGCTTGCCGACGACCCAGACGCTATCGTATTGCGACGAGCCCTCGGGAGCCCGCCGCCGTTCGCGCCGCTTGCGGATCAGGGCGGCGTCACTCATGCGCGCGAGGCTACCTAAGCCCGCCGCGCGGACCTAATCCATGGGCCGCCGCTGGCGAAGATATATCCCCACCCGGACGACACGGTTGCGCGTCAGTTGCTCCACCCTCAGCTTGCCGACAGTCGTCTCGACGGCGTCCCCCAGCCGCGGCATCCGGCCCACATCGTCGATCACCAGTTGGGCCAAGGTGTCGGTGGGGGCTCCGTCGGAGTCCATTTCCAGGAAGTCCAACAGTTCGTCGAACCGCACGTCGCCCCGGGCGCTGACCCGCACGCTGCTGGTCTGCTCGATGGGTGCCCGCTCACTTTCGAGCGTGTCCTCGAGCTCACCAAAGACCTCTTCGACGACGTCTTCCAGGGTCAAGATGCCGCTCGTTCCGCCGTATTCGTCCTGGACGAACAGAATCTGCGTCTTCGCCTCGCGCATCCTGACGACGGCCTTGTCCAGGGTCAAGTTCTCAGGGACAAAGACGGCGGGCCGCGCAAACTCGCGCAGAGCGAACCCCTCCTTACTCAGATTCTTGAGAACGTCTTGGACATAAACGACCCCAACGACTTCGTCGATGTCGCCATCACAAACCGGGATGCGGGAGTGGGGGATTTGCGACAGCTTTTCCACCACTTGGTCGGAAGTCGTGTTGACATCGAGCCACTTGACGTCCAGCCGGTGGGCCATCACATCGTTAGCGTCCAGCCGGTCGAGCCGCAGGGTTTTGCTCAGGAACTCGGCCTGGTTTTCGTCAAATGCGCCCTCCTCTTGGCTGGCCTGGACGATCATGGCCAGCTCCTCGCGAGAGACCCGGTCGCCGTTGACAGCCCCGCCGGCACCTACCAATCGCAATATGAAGGTTCCCGAAACATGGAAGAGCCAGACAACCGGCTTCATCACCAACACGGTGGCGTGCAACGGGCCGACTAGCCAACGGGCCACCTTTTCGGGGTCACGCAGCACCAGGTACTTGGGCACAAGTTCGCCGAAGACGACAAGCGGATAAGAGACCAAGACAATGGACAGCCCCCGGACGACAGAAGTCGGTGCGACCGGACCGAGCCCTTGCACCAGCAACTCCGTTACGGGCGGCTCGACGAAAGCACCGAGCGCGATTCCGACAAAGGTGATGCCGGTTTGGATACCCGC
Source organism: Armatimonadota bacterium (assembly GCA_018268335.1). Taxonomy (GTDB): domain Bacteria; phylum Armatimonadota; class Fimbriimonadia; order Fimbriimonadales; family Fimbriimonadaceae; genus JAHBTB01. The sequence continues at coordinate 13,839 of JAFDWT010000090.1, forward strand.
GACATAGGTCGACTTGTGGAGCAGGGCAGCCAACACGCGCTTGGCCCCGGCGTCGCCTTTTTTGGCTTGGGCTTCCAGCCGACTCTTGCGCGCGCCGACGACGGCGTATTCAGCCGCGACAAAAAAGGCGCTTGCCAAAACCAAGGCCAATGTGGCAAGGGCCAAGACCACGGGGCTCATCGACAGAACCCGCCCCGGTCGGCCGGGGCCACAACGTCGGCACTACAAAAGGCAGTGTCGTCCAAGACTTTTGGATTCTAGCAGACTTCTACGCGGTGCCATCATGGGCCATGGTTCTGGAACCGGGTGTCTATCCAGCCTCGGTGACACCGATGACCGACGACGACAAGGTCGACGAGGCCTCCCTGGCCCGGCTGTTGGCGAAGTTCGAATCCGAAGGCTGCAAGGGCGTCGTCCTCGCCGGCACCAATGGCGAAGGGCCTTCGCTTTCGGCAGTGGAAAAGCGCGACCTGGTGCGGACCGGCGTCGCCTGCAAGGGCAAGCTCAAGGTCATCCTAGGCATCGCCACGCCGAGCCTAGATGAAGCCAGGTGGTTGGCCTCGCAAGCCGGAAAGGCTGGCGCCGACGCTCTTCTGGTCATGCCTCCCGCATACTATCGCTGGGCGAGCACTGAGGCGATCGTTGCCTGGTTCACACAGCTGGCCGACGCCTCGCCGATTCCGATCTTGGCCTACAATTTTCCAGGAGCGACGGGGATGCCGTTTTCAGCTGAGACAATGGGCAAGTTGCTGGCCCACTCTCAGATCGCCGGCCTCAAAGACTCGAGCGGGCAGCCGGAGAACATCGCGTCCTACCGAGCCGTGGCTGGGCCTGAGAAGGTCCTCTTTGTCGGCGACGAGACGCTCTTGGTGCCTGCTTTGGAGGCAGGATGGACAGGGACGATCTCCGGTGCTGCCAACACCGTGGCCCCCTGGCTCGTGCGCATCATCAACGAGCCTGAGAACCGCAAGACGTTGGAAGAGCTGGTCATGCCGGTCCTCAAGGCCATCCGGGGCGCACCTCAGCCTCCGACGAACAAGGCTCTGCTCCACGCGTTTGGTGCTATTGCCTCGGCGCAGCCCAGGTTGCCACTCGAATCCATCGACCCCTCCACAGTCATGACGTTGCTGAGCGAGAGGCTGGGTCTTCGTCCAGCTTGAAGTGCAGGGGCGGCTGCGCCTCAATCTGCTGTTTGAACCGGGCAAAGTCAAAGGAGAACGTCTTGTCGGCGTCGGTGTGACCCCAAAAGTAACTGCGGACGTAGCGCTTGGGCAGGAAAGCCGACATCAGCCGTTTGATGCCGCGCCGCCTGGTGGCCGCATGGCCCAGCATGAACGGGACAAGTGATCCTAGCCTGCCTCGATAACCGAACAGCGCGTAGACGGCAAAGAGGTTGTGCGCGTTGGCGGCGATGTTTTCATCGACCAGTTCCGAACCCGTTCGCGAAGCCCGCCATCTGTCGGTCTCACGCATGATGGCCTCGCGCAGACGCACCTCTTCCAGCATCTGCTTCTCACTGATCGTGAAGGAGTTGGTGCTGTGCATTCGCCAGAATGTCAGCCTTTCGGGCACACAGACAGCTGGACCGCGCCAGCAGGCCTCGATCAACGCGATGTGGTCTCCTGAATAACGACAGGAGGTCTCAAACCGAAGCCCGGCGCGTCGAAACAAGACGCCACTGGCCAGGATCCGGTTTTCCCGCAATAGGTAGGGGAACAGGTCTTGGTCTGGTTCTGTCGGCCAGTTGGCGTGGACATCCTCAGACTCGTCGATGACACCGCTTTCATCCGCCTTCCAGCCCAGTACGTAGGAGAATGTAGCCTCCGGCCGGGCTTCTAGGGCGGCGACTTGCCTGGCCAGCTTGTCTGGGTGCCAAAAGTCGTCGGAGTTCAAGACAGCGACATAGGCGCTCTCCGTCATATCCAGGCATTTTTGGAGGGTGCCGTATGTGCCAAGGTTGCGCTCGTTGACCGCAACGCGGATGCGGGGGTCGCGTGCAGCGTATGTCTGGGCGACCGCGACACTGTCATCTGTACTGCCGTCGTCCACTAGCAGCAGGCTCCAATCGGTGAATGTCTGGCCAATAACGCTGTCCAAGCACGCCGACAAGTAGCTGGCGTGGTTATAACTCGGGACGATGACGGTGACGCTGGCCAAGGCTCTGCGCAAAAGGATACGCCCGCTCCAATCCGTTTTGGAGCGGGCGCATCACAAGAGAGCGACTTTTTACGAGGCCTGGACCTGCGCCCAGGTCGCCTTGAGCGCCTCGGCGCTCTTGATCAGGCCTTCCTTCTCACCGGCGCTGACCGCAGGCTCCAGCACCTTGACCGCGCCGGCGCGGCCGACGAACGTCGGCAGGCTCAGCGAGATGTCGGCGATGCCTAGTGCACCCGTCTGTGCGGTCGAGACCGGCAGGAGTTTGTGGTTGTCCAGTGCAATCGCTTCGACGACTTCCTTGATCGAGACGCCGACAGCGCGGCCCGCGCCGCCCTTTTGGGCGATGACCGTCGCGCCCGACTTCTTGGTGGCGTCGAACAGCTGGGCGGCCAACTCATCGGAGAACCCGGGAAGCGAGGCCAGGGGCACGCCGTTGATCGTCGCCGACGACCAGATGGGCACCATCGAGTCGCCGTGCTCGCCCAAGATGACCGCCTTCACGTCGGCGGCGCCGACCTTGAAGTGGTCGGCCAGCAGAGAGCGGAAGCGCGAGGTGTCGAGAACAGTGCCCAGGCCGAGGACCTTGGAGGCTTCCCAGGTGCCATCGACGACCGTCATGTGGGTGAGGATGTCGACCGGGTTGCTGACGACGAGGATCGTCGCGCCAGCAGCCAGCTTGACCTTCTTCAGCTCGTCCAGGATGCCCTTGAACAGGCCGACGTTGCGATTGATGAGGTCAAGTCGGCTCTCGTCCGGCTTGCGGCGCAGACCGGCGGTGATGACCACACAGTCGCTGCCCGCGCAGGCCTCGTAGCTGCCGCTGGTNNGCGGCGAGCTCCTGGTTGACGTCGACCAAAGCGATTTCGTTGACAATGCCGCCGAGTTGAAGGGCGTAAGCGGCGTCGCTGCCGACCCGGCCGCCACCGCCGATGATGCTGACTTTCATAGGGCTGCGGGCAGTATACGCAGGCCTAAATGACGGGCCAGGGCACCGTCCGCGGGTAGGTGTAAGCCTCGATCCGTCCCGTCGGCTCGAAGCCGCGCCGCTGGTACCACGGGACCAGGTCGGCAGCGCATTGCAGAACGACCGGCTTGCCCGCCTGGGCGGCGACCGACATGACGAACTCCACGGCATCGGATCCGTGGCCGACCTCGCGCACATCCGGCCGGACGCACAGGTTGTACAGCCCAAGCGCCGCAGGTGTGGAGGAGACCATGACCGCCGACGCCACGCCACCCTTGTCTTTGTGCCCGAACAGCCGGTGAGGCGATCCCGCGGTGGCCGAAGCGATCCGCGCCCGGCTCTCGTCGCCGGTGCGGTGGAAGAACTGGTCGGCCATAAAGCGGGCGATGTCCCGGCGGTCGTAAGGCGCCATTGCCTCGTCCATCTGGGGGACCAGCCGAAGCTGCGGAGTCGCGCAAGTCATTTGCGTCATGGCCTGGCGTTTTTCAAAGCCGGCCTGCTCAAGCAGCGCTGCCAAGTCAGAAGGCTCGTCGCCGGTCATAGCGAACACCCAGAAGCCGGTCGTCTCGGCGGCATAGTTCGCCAGCCAGACCATGTGTTTCTCCAAATCCTTATCGATCTCAAATCCGGCGGCGAAGTTGCAGAACGACAGGTCGGTCGGGCCGGAGACTAAAGTGTAGGGTTCGCGAAAGCGCAGCACCGCCTCGGTCAACGAAGACGCGAGGCCCAGGTAGGTCGCCAGGATGTTCTCCCGGGCAGCCTGGTTCAATCCAGCTAAAAGACTACGCTCCATACCAGGCCGATGGCGGCGCGGCGCGGCATCGCCACCGCCCCTAATGATAGTCCTTGGTTCACCTTATGGCCGACAAAAACTGATAGTCCTTTGGGGGCGAGGAACACGGTGGCGAAGGCGTCCGAGGCCACATTCGACCGCCAAACGTCCAGCCCGACACCGACTTGCAAGCCTTGCGTCGTGTCGGCGACCAATCCGAGGCGGACTGTCGGAGAATAAAACTTCGTCGGCACGACGAACTCCTTGCCGTTGAAGGTGGCGTCGAGAAACCGGGTGACCGTGTCGATCAGCCGTGCCTGGACGAGGAACCCACCGTAGTGACCGGTCTCCAAAAACAAGACCTTGGTGTTGCCCAGGTGGTCGACCAGCGATTGGCTGGTGGCCGGCGGGATGACGGTGTCCTGTCGCGCCCGCACAACGAAGGTCGGGCGTTTGTCTTCTAGCTTGAGGTACGTGTTCGGTTCGACTGGCACCAACTCTTGCCGCAGCTTGGCCTCTGTATATCCGTTGTGCCGCAGCGTCTCCCGGTGCTGCACGACCCGCGAGCTGGACCACAGGATCCCGGCCAGGTCAGAGCCGCCTAGCATGAAAACGCCACACTGAAAGCGCGGCTCGACGGCAAAAGCCAATTCGGCCACGAGAGAACCCAGCGAGGTGCCGGCCACGCTCACGGCTCCTTTCTTGAACTCGTTGCGGGTCTCGATCCAGTCCACTGTCCGACGGACGTCGAGCACAGCCTGCGTCATCGTCTGGCGCAGCTTGACGGGGTCGGGCTGTACCGCCAGTTCACCCGACTTCATGCCGGGTGGCGTGCGGCCCAAGTGGTAGGGCAACGGCATGACGACGCTGGCGACGCCGCGGACGGCGAGCCTCTCCGCCATTTCGAGCTCCACCATGTTGTCCGTCGCGCCCCAAAAGTGCAGGAGGACGACGACCGGCACCGGGCCGACACGGTCGGTGGGCAGGAACACGCGCAGGCGGACTTCGTCGTTATTGGTGACGCCAGTCGTGAGGGCACTCGGGAAGGCCGTCGTGTGTTCCTCGTAATACTCGCCTTGCGCGACTTGGCGGAACACGCCAAAATCGATGTGCGGCACCGGCCCGTCGACGGGCGGCGTGTCCTGCCCTCTCGAAACGGCGGCGATTGAACCTAGCACTAAGGCGATGACGATTCTGACGACCCTGCTGCTCGGCATGGCGGCCCTCCAACCGGCGTCCAGTTTAGACAATGCCGTGGACGCCGCGCTCGGTTCGGTCGGTCTCGATAGGGCGTCCGCTCGAATCGAAGCTTCGACTGTGGACCTGTTCCGCACCTCGTCGTTCGCGACTCCACTGGCTGCCTCGTTGAGGCAAAACATATGGTCAGCCCCGCAGACGGCACGGGCGTACCGCAAACCGCTTTTGACTTCGGCCCATCAGCCAGAGGCGACTCTGGCGGCCTGCAGCCGGATGCTCGGCCTCGGTGTCCGGCGCGACCTGGTGAAGGACGCGTTGGAGACGGCCGAAGGCCGTGCGCTCCGGCCCAAGGCTTTACCGATCGCCCTGGAGCGCATGCGCCAACGGGGCCTGTTCGGTGGACAAGTCCCAAACCTGGACAATGTCCCCGCCGAAGCCCAACGGGCAGCAGCACTGATTCTCGAGACGGCTTTGGACACCTACGCTTTGCGCCAAGCCACTTTCGCCGGCGTCCAAGACATCGACCTGGAAATGAAGCGCGCCAGACCCGAGGCGCTGGCCAACGACCCGGTCGAGTTCCGGCACGTCCTCGACGTGGGCGGCAAGGTCGATCTGGCCTACTTGCTCGCGGCTAGCGAAGACCTGGCCCGCGCTGTGGAGCGGGCCACCCAAATTGCCGACACCGTCTCGGACAAGGCGGTCTACGACCTGCGGATCACAACCGCTTGGGGCGACATCGTGCTCACCGGCGGCAAGAACGACGTCCACCAGGACAGACCCGTCCTCCTCCTGCTCGACACCGGAGGCGACGACATCTACGTTAACCTTCCTGCCAACAAGATCGGCTCGAATTGGTTGAGCGTGGTCATTGACACCCACGGCAACGACAAGTACCTCTCCGACCCGGCGGGCGCGGACAAGCCCGTCCGTGGGCGCGCCGACCGAGGAGGCGATAGGTTCTCGGGTGGTTGCGCCAGTGCGTCGTACGGGGTCAGCATACTGGTCGACGCCCGCGGTGACGACATGTACCGCAGCGTCCGGCCGGCCTTTGGCTCGGCCAACTTCGGCGTCGCCTACTTGGCCGACTACGAAGGAGACGACGCCTACGATGCCTATGCGTGCGCTGAGGGCTTCGCGACTTTCGGGATCGGCATATTGGAGGATTTGGCTGGCAAGGACTCCTATCGCCTCTTCAACCAGGGCCAAGGCTGTGGACTGACCTCTGGTGTCGGCCTTCTCTTGGACAGAAAGGGTGACGACACGTACACCGCAGAGGACGAGGTGCGCGACTTCCCCGCCGCCCCCGCGCCCGATCACAACGCCAGCTTCTCCCAGGGGGCGGGAGTCGGCTTGCGCATGGACGTGGTCAACGGCAAGAGCCTTAGCGGTGGAGTCGGCGTGCTCCTCGACATAGACGGCAAAGACGGCTACGCGTGCGGCGTGTACGGCCAGGGCATCGGCTATTGGGAGGGGTGCGGGTTCCTGTGGGATCTCGGCGGCGACGACACCTACCGGGCCGCGATGTACGCCCAGGGTGCCGCCACGCAGTTTGGATTTGGATCCCTGGAGGACGCTTCGGGGAACGACCGGCATGAAGTGCCCGGTGGCCAGTGCCTCGGCTTTGGGCAAGACTTGGGGGTCGGCCTGTTTCTGGATTCTGCGGGCACCGACCAATATATGGTTGGCGGTCAGTCGCTAGGGTTTGGTGCCCTGAATGGCGTCGGGTGGTTCGCCGACTTGGACGGCGACGATGTCTACGAGGCTAAGGGGCTCTGCCTAGGCGACGTCACCGAGGCACCGGCGGACTCCCTCCGTGAACCGTTCCTGACGCTCGGCGTCTTCATCGACTTGGTCGGTCGGGACACGTATCCTGGTGCCGTCACATGGGCCAAAAACGGCAACCGGTCGACCCAAATGCACCGCAAGGGATCGGTTCCAATGGAGTCCCAGGCCGGGGTCTTTTATGACCGGTGACGCAACTTTCCATTCGGCGCACCGGTAGTCGAATGCATCGGAGAATAGTGATGAACGCACGCCCAGGACTTTTCACCGCCGCAGCATTAGCCGCTCTCGCCGCCGGAGGTTGCCACTACTTGCAAGGCCACCTGATGGAGCAAGTCAAAGCCACCGGCCCCGTGACCGATAAGCAGGCCAAGGTCGATGGCTTTGACAAGATGTCGGTCGAAGGCCCGTTTGAAGTGCTGTTCACCGTCGGCCCCACCAAGGAAATCAAGGTCGAAGCCCAGAAGGAAGTCTTGGAGCTCACCAATGTCATGGTCGAAGGCGGAACGCTGCGGATCTTCCTCTCCAAGCCAGTCTCCACCGACAAGCCGATCAAGGTCTATGTGGCGTCGCCCAACCTGACGGACCTGAAGATCAGCGGGGCTTGCACTTTCAAGGCGGACGGCACCCTCGCCGGCCCGCTCAAGGCCGAAGTCAGCGGCGCGAGCACCCTGCAGGCCACTGCCAACATGACCGACCTGGAAGCCTCGGGAGCCAGCACGGCGACCGTCAAGGGGACGAAGGGCCAGTCTCTCAAGTTGCGCGGCAGCGGCGCATCGACCGTGGTGGTCGTCGCCGATGTTGACAATGTTGAGATCGAAGCTAGCGGTGCTTCCACCGTCAAGCCCGGTGTCTCGGCCAAGTCGGCTAAGGTCAACGCCCACGGTGCTTCGAATGTCAAGTTGGCGGTCGGTGACCAACTGGACGCCCACGCCAGCGGCGCGTCGACGATCACCTACAGCGGTGCGGCGACCCACGTCAACTCGCAGGCCGAAGGCGCGTCGAGCGTGAACCACGGGCAGTAAGGCAAAGCCGGGTAAAAGTGCGGGGTCGATGGCGTCTGACACGGCGACCCCGCGGCCCCGGCACCAACCCATACTCACGTGGACGCTGATCGGCCTGAACGTCTTGGTCTATTTGTGGGACCGAGGCGGCAACGTCTTCGGTACCAGCACTACCTTCGCTGACTTGGCTCTGCGACCGTCGGAGACGGTGCTGACCCTCTACGGCCGGGGTGACGCTCTGGCGCTTGGCAAGATTTTCACAAGCATGTTCCTGCATGGGAACTTGGGCCACCTGGTCGGCAACGTGCTCTTCTTGAACACGTTCGGCCCCTCGGTCGAGCGGGCACTGAGCGGCGTCCGGTTTGCCTTGTACTACCTGTTCTGGGGCGTCGTCGCCGCAGCTGCCCACGTTTATGTCAACCAGGGCTCGGATGTGCCGACGCTTGGCGCCTCCGGGGCGATCGGCGGCGTCCTTGGGGCGTTCTTCATCTTGTTCCCGGCCAGCAAGATCGAAGTGTTCCTCTATGTGACCACCGAGGCCGTGCCCGCGTGGCTTCTGCTCGGTGCTTGGTTTGTGTGGCAGATCCTGTTTCCGCAGCAGGGCGTGGCCAATTGGGCCCATGTCGGCGGATTCATGGCGGGCATGGCGACCATCCTGTTGCTGGGCGGACGCAAGGGGGTCCTCAAACTCCGGCCCTTTGCCGACGAGGACGACGAACCTGATGAATGACCGACCAGTTCCGATGTGGGTGTGGGCCAGCCTGGTGCTGACCGCCCTGGCCAGCCTGCTCACCATCGTCCCCCGCTTCACGGCCGAGCACGAAAACCGTGCCGTCGGCTTGGTCATGGAGGCGGAGAACATCCGCCAGATCGGTTTGGCCGAGGGGAAGTCGTACCCGGAAGCACTCAAATACTTGGCCGAGCATGGCTTGACCGCTGTCGTCATGAGTGACGAGGTCTTGGGTGATGCCGTCGGCTTGGGTGGGCTACAGGTTTGGAGCGGAGCCGGAAAGTCCACCATCGTCTGCCCCGACGAAGGTGTGGCCACACACGTCTTGAACGCCGTCCAAGCAAGATTCCATGTCGGCACAACGGCGGTCGACCAGGGCATCATGGTTCCTCGTGTCGAGGTTTCAGGCGTCGATCCTCTGTCCCTGAAATCGCTATCCCTTGGTATCGACCCTACGGC
>JAFDWT010000091.1 GCA_018268335.1 Armatimonadota bacterium
CGACAACGAGACGAACTATTGTCCGACCTGCCAGAACGACGGGAAGATCCTGGCCGACCGAGCCCTCAGCCGCCTCCTCGGCCCCGACTGGGCGGCCAAGGTGGCCGCACTGGACGACGAGGCCTAGACGAATCCAAAGTGGATTCCAGGGACTCTCTATATCACGTTCGGTCGGCAGCGGCTCGAGGACGAGCCAGCACCTAGAAGCAGCGAGGTGCGCCGAGCGACTAAGTCGCGGGCCTCTGTGAACATTTTTAACAAATCTCAGTCCAAACGGCCTGAGAATCAGAAACCCTGCATGCAAACCGCCGTAGAAATGGCAAATAATGAGTAGCGGATTCAAGGTGATCAAGGATGGCGAAAGACGTGTTCCATGAAATCCCGGCCAAGTGCCCCGTGACGGGGGAGCCGCTCTACGTGAGCGAGCTGACCTCGTACAGCGGGGACATCGTGATGCGAGGCAGGTTCCGCCTGCCGCAGACGACACGCCTGGACCAGGAGCAGCAGCGGTTCCTCGAGGTGTTCATCCGTGCCCGAGGCGTCATCAGCACAATGGAGAAGGAGCTGAACCTGAGCTATCCGACCGTCCGCGCCAGGCTCGACAACCTGCTCGACGCCATGGGCTATGAACCTCTGAAAGGCGGCGCTAAGGACGACGGCAAGCTGGCCGAGACCAAGAGGCGTATCCTCAAGATGCTGGAAGACGGCAAGCTCTCGGCAGCCGACGCCAAAGCCAAACTGAAAGAACTGGGTGCGAAATGAAGGAAGAGACAGTCCGCATCATGAAGATGGTCCAAGAGGGCAAGATCTCGCCTGAGGACGCCGCCGAACTGCTGGACGCCTTCGGCGAAGCCCCCGAGGCCGAGCACCAGGGCAGCGAGCCGCCAAAAGAAGAGGCCAAACAGGAAGAGAAGGAAGAGGAGAAGAAGGAGTCCAACGACGTCTTCGGCAGCTTCTTCGGCGCCATTGACCACTTGACAAAAGACGTGGCCAAGAACGTCAACTGGCAAGAGATCGCCAACACCGTCCGCAAGGGCGTGGACAAGGGCGTCGAGGCCGTTAAACAAGTCGCGGACGACGCCACCAAAGGCCGTGGCGGATGGGCCAACGTCTTTGGCCAGCAGGCCGACCGTGTGGTCGAACTGCCCCTCAGCGTTCCGAGCGGCAAGGTGCTCAAGATCGAAGGCGCCCATGGCGACATCAAGGTCGAGGCAGACGGCGCAGTCGGCAGCGTCAAAGTGGCGGCGAGGTTCAAGGGCTACACCGAGGCCGAAGCCAAGGAACTCGCCGACAAGTACATGCCGGTCTTGGAAGAGGGCCAAGACTTTGTCGTCCTCCGCCACAACGTCACCGACCGCCTGTCGGCCGATGTCCATGCCAAAGTGCCCGAAGGCACTGTCGTTGAAATCAGATCGTCCAGCGGCGACGTCGAGGTCATCGGCACCAAGGCCGGAGTCCGGGTCACCGCCAGCAGCGGCGATGTGAAATTGTACGGTGTGGCCGGTTCGGTCGAAGTCAACTCACAGTCTGGGGATGTCGAGTTCGAGAGTTCGTCCTGCAACATGGTGACAGTCGAATCCAAGAGCGGTGATGTGCGCCTGAGCGAGGTCACCGGTCTGCTCAACGTGCGCTCGGCGAGCGGCGAAGTCGAATTGTCCAGGTGCTCCGGCCGAACGGTCAGCGTCGAGGCCAGCACCGGCGACATCTCTGTCGATCTGGTCGCGCCGGTCGAGGGCGCGGTGAACCTGCGCTCCGTCCGTGGGGACGTGACTTTGGAGATCAGCGACGGCAGCGACTGCCGCGTCCACATCTCGACGCTGAAGGGCGAAGTGGCGGTCAAGGGGCTGGAACTACAGGACGAGAACCGGGACAAGCTGGTCGTCACTGGTCGGCTCGGCAACGGCTCTGGCACGATCGATATGAGCGCGGTGACCGGAGATGTGACCCTGGCACTGCGAGACGCTTCGGCTTGACAGACGGATTGCCGGTAAGAACCCCGTTATTCTTATGCAGCGCAGACGACTTTCGGTATTCTGAATGGCGTGAGCGGGTTTGACCGCACCAGATATTTCGACAACGCGGCAACGACGCCGCTCGATCCCCGTGTGAAGGAGGCGATGGAGCCTTGGATGGACGAGGGGTTCGGCAACGCCAACTCGATCCACGCCTGGGGAAGGCTGGCCCGCCAAGCGGTGGAGAAGGCCCGGGAGCAGGTCGCCGAATTACTCGGCGCCGCCGACCCGAGCCAAGTGCTCTTTACCAGCGGCGCCACCGAGAGCAACAACTGGGTGCTGTGCGGAGCGGTTTTGGACTGCGCCAAGGTCAGCCCGTTCGAGCATGTGTCGGTCCGCGACACCGTCGAAGCCTGGTGCAAAGACCCCTACCTGGGCCACGAAGGCTGGACAGTCACGCCACGCAAGACCAAGCTGGCGAGCGTGATGGCGGTCTGCAATGAGACGGGTGCTGTCCTCGCCCACCCCATGTGCGGTGGCAAGAACCACTCGGATGCCACCCAGGCACTGGGCAAGGTGCCTTGGCAAGTCGGTGAGCTGGATTTCGCCTCGTTCAGTTCGCACAAGCTGTACGGCCCCAAAGGCGTCGGTGGCCTGTACTTGCGTGATCCGGATTCGATCAAGCCGTTCCTGCGCGGCGGAGGCCAAGAGATCGGACTGCGCGGCGGGACACTGAACGTGGCCGGTATCGTTGGCTTTGGTGCCGCGGCTGCATTGGCCCAAGAGCAAATGGCCGAAGACCGGGCGCATGCTCAGGTCTTGCGTCAGGCAGTGCTCGACGAGAACCCGGACGCCAAGTGCAACGACGCCCCGGACCAAAGCCCGTTCGTGCTCAGCCTGACATTTCCTGGCCTGACCGGCGAATCGCTGGTCGTCGAGGCTGACGCCAATGGGTTCGCGATCAGCAGCGGGCCCGCCTGCAGCAGCGGCAAGACCAAGCCCAGCCCAGTGCTGATGGCTGCTGGGCTGACAGAAGACGAAGCGCGGGCCACCGTCCGCATATCGTTCGGACGGACCAACACGCTTGACGCGGCACGGCAACTGGGTGAGACCCTGCGCCTTTCGGCCCAGAGCCTGGCGCTGCTCGGCTAATTGGGCCTAAACCTGGCAACGTTCCGGCAATGAACCGCGTCGAACCTAGTTGGCACGGTCTATGAAGGCTCATGTGCTCCCAGTCGGCCCATCAATCGAACATTCGTCAAAAAACGCTTGACGATAACCAGTTCTTTTGATACGCTGTATGGGCGCTCGTCCTTGAGACGGGTGAGATCGATATTGCAACCACCGCTCGACGCAATGGGGCGAACGAGGCGGGGAAGATAAATACACAGGTTTCTTGATAGGACCACGCTTTGTCAGCGGCCGCCAAGAAGTCTGTATGAATGAGAACTTGATTATGTCAGTTGAAAACGGAATGCCTCCAACAGTTCGTCGCGGTAAGGCCATCACGGTCCGCACCCACTCCCGACACGCTTTTGTCGACGCCAGCAAGCACATGGTGGCCGACGAGGCGGAGCCGGCTGCAGACGAGTTGATGGAGCTGGAAGAGGTCGAAGAGGAAGAGGAGGCTGCGGCCCCCCAACACGACGACAGCGAAGAGCTCGAGATGTGGATGCGCCAGACCCGGCGCGCCCACTTGCTCACCCCGGGTCAGGAAGAGGACCTCGCCAAGAAGGTGCAGGCCAAGGACCTGGCCGAGCAAGGGAAGTGGAGCAAGGTCGCCGAGCTAATGAACCTGCCGAAGGACTACGAGTTCTGCGATTTCGATCGCAAGGACGTCATGAAGGTCGGCACGCTGGCCAAGCAGCAGCTCATCGAGAGCAACCTCCGCTTGGTCGTCAGCATCGCCAAGAAGTACAACGCCCGCGGCATCCCCCTCGCCGACCTGATCCAGGAAGGCAACCTCGGTTTGATCCGCGCGGTCGAAAAGTTCGACTGGCGCAAAGGCTTCCGCTTCAGCACGTACGCCACGTGGTGGATCCGCCGAGCCATTGCCCGTGCGATCATCAACCAGGGCCGCACGATCCGCATCCCGGTCTATGTCGCAGAGCTCATCAACAAGGTGATGAAGACGGCCAACCAGTTGCAGCAGGAACTGCACCGCGAAGCGACCCCCGAAGAAGTCGCCGAGCGGGTGGGGATGTCGGCTGAGCGCGTGCAGGAGATGCTCCGCGTCGCTGTCGAGCCACTGTCGCTGGAGACCCCGGTCGGTGAGAAGGACAACTCGTCCATCGGCGACTTCATCCCCAGCACGGGTATGCCGACGCCGTCGGACGTCACTTGGTCGCTCATCCGCCGCGAAGAGATCGACGGCATCCTAGGACGACTCACCAGCCGAGAAAGGGACGTGGTCCGCCTCCGCTTTGGCCTGGACGACGGCCGGTCGCGGACACTGGAAGAGGTCGGTTCGGCCCTGAACGTGACGCGCGAGCGCGTCCGCCAGATCGAACTCCGAGCCATGAAGAAGCTCCGCCACATTGGCCAAGAGCTCAGCGCCCAAGGCTTCACCATCACACCGACCCCGAACTAAGCCAAGGCTGAGCAGCGCCACAAAACTGCCCTAGATTTCTCAAGAGTCTGGGGCAGTAGTCTTGATGAACCTTTACCTGCTAGATTTGCCAGGAAAGCAGACTGGTACTTGTACGATAGTGAATGTGCTGGTAAAGTCACCGGGTAAGCACAGACTTTGCGGCGATTCGGCCGCAGGTTTTTGAGAGGATCCTATGAAATTTCGTCTTGCTCTAGCCGCCCTAGCTCTTTCAGCTATGTCTCACGCGACCCTGATCAACGCTAGCTTTGAGACGCCTGCCCAGCCTCAAGGGAACTATACACAGTCCGGTATTGACGGCTGGACGACAGATGGCTCCTCCGCTGGAGTCTGGCACTTGCCCGCGAACAGCTTCTTTGAGGCAAATGCTCCCGACGGCTTGCAGATCGGCTATTCGAACGGTAACTTTGTAGCCCAACAGGCATCGGATGAGCTTGAAGTCGGCACGACGACCTTGAGCGTGATGGGTGGTCGCCGGACGGATAGCTTTGCGGGATCCTTTTTCTTGCGCTTGTGGGCTGGCGGAACGGTCGCTTCCGGCGACATCATCGGAGGAACGCTGTTGGGTGAGTCTTACTATGGGTACACAGCGTATAACCCCTCGACCTTCTCTCTCATCACTGTCGAGTACACAGCGGCGGCAAACGACCCTCTGCTTGGCCAGTTGCTGACTGTTCAGTTCGCCAAGGCGGTGGGATCCCAGATGAACTGGGACGACGTTCGCCTGGTGACTCCTAACCCCGTACCAGAGCCAATCTCCATCTTCGTTCTCGGTGCCGGTGCGGTTGCATTGTCGCGAAAACGAAAAGTCTGACGGGTACGAGAATCTGAAATCAGAGTGGGCCGCACTTTTTTGGTGCGGCCCACTCTGGCTTGCGGGCAAAATGGAGTCGTGCCTGGCCCATGCCCTCTCGCGCTAGCGTTTTCACGCGTGCCGTCCAGACAGTTTGTCACGCGGGCCGAACTGATGGCGCGTATGGAACTGGTGCGCGCTTCGCTCGAGAACGCCTTGTCAGCTGTAGCCCTCGAGGAATCGGCGCGGGTGGCGGGCCTCTCTCCCTCGCATTTCCAGCGACTTTTCGCCGCCACCTACGGCGTGTCGCCCCGTAAGTACCAAGACCGACACCGGTTCGCGTGGGCACAAGTCCAGTTGGCTCAGGGGCGACCTGTCCACGAGCTCGCGAGCCTGATGGGTTACAGCGAGACCAGTGCTTTCACCCGTGCCTTTCGAGCAGCGACTGGCCGTCCGCCGAGTTCAATTCGCAAGAAAAGTCAACTGGACGCCTGACTTCCGCAAGAACTGTCAACAACTGGAAGGAGTGGCCAGCATAAAGTGATGACGTGAACACCGTCTGTCACATCGAAATTGAAGTCACCAACGTCCCCCGCAGCCAGGCGTTCTACGAGGGACTCTTTGCCTGGACGTTCCGCTCCTTCACCGACTCTATGGTCGTCTTTGGCGTCGGCGAGAACCACATCGGCGGCCTACAGCGGGTCGACCAGGTCATGCCCGGTGAGACGCCGAGCGTCTGGATCAAGGTAGCTGACCTCGAAACACTGATGGAGAATGCTGTTGCCCTCGGCGGCAGTGTCGTCCGTGGCCGGGAACCCGTCCCGCACGTTGGGTGGTCGGCCCAATTGGCCGATCCAGACGGCAACCGCATCGGCATCGTCCAATACGCCGAGTAGTCCAGGCACAAAAAAGGTCGGCTGGGTGGAGAGGACAGCCCCAGCCGACATCCGCTCGTTGCTCTCTTGCTCAGGCTCCTTGCGGAGCCTACGAGTGCCGGTCGCCTAGCGATCGTGGCTTCCGGTCATCAGCCTCTGTGTTCGAGGCCGTCACCCTTATAGATGTCTAATGACGGGTATTCGTTCCGAACTTAGGCACTTTGCTAGGTGCGGCCCTGCCGGCTAGGCCATGCCGCTGTAAAATCCAGCGATGGCCGTCGCCGCCCGCGGAATGAAGGCCCTCCAGGTGTACCTGGAGATGATCAAGTTCGAGCACTCCGTGTTCGCCCTCCCGTTTGCCCTGACCGGCATGGTCTGGGGTTCTGTCTCGATGGGGACGGGAGGATGGCCGGGCTGGCGGGTTTTCCTGTGGATCGTCGTTGCCATGGTCAGTTGCCGCAGCGCCGCGATGGCTTACAACCGCATCGCCGACCGCGACATCGACGCGGACAACCCGCGGACGCAGATGCGCGCCATTCCTGCCGGCCTGCTCAGCCTGCGACATGCCAACCTGTTTTTCTTTGGCTCCTGTGCAGTCTTCTTCTTGTCGGCCTGGATGCTGAACCCGCTCTCTTCGGCACTTTCGCCCATTGCTTTGGGCGTCACGCTCTTTTACAGCGTCACCAAGCGGTTCACGCCCCTGTGCCACTTTGTGCTGGGGTTGTCATTGGGCATCGCTCCTTCGGCTGCGTGGATCGCTACGACGGGCCAATTGGCTCCGGCGCCTTTGTTGCTGACCGGCGCCGTGCTCTTCTGGACTGCCGGTTTTGACATCATCTACAGCCTGCAGGACGACGCTTTCGACGCGGAGAAGGGGCTGCGGTCGCTTCCCCAGACGTTCGGCAGGGCCAATGCACTGGCCGTGAGCCGGATCTGCCACTTCGTCGCCGTCCTGCTTTTGCTTCTCGCCGCTGAAGCGGCCTGGGTGTCGTGGCCGGTCCATGTGGGCGTCCTTGTCGTGGCGTCGCTGCTGGTTTATGAACAGTCGCTCGTCAAGCCTGACGACCTGAGCAAGGTCAACATGGCCTTCTTCACCCTGAACGGAATTGTTTCTCTGGCGTTCTTTGCCTTTGTCCTCGCGGGCCGGGCGGTCCATCGGTGAGCGGAGTTCTGGGCAGGACGAACTGGGCGGCACCTCCCGTTTGGTACCGGGTAGAGGCAGAGGGCTTGGCGGCGACAGAAGCACTTATCGACGCCTTGCCAATTGGCAGTGTGGTGGCCATTGACGGCCCGGTGGTCGGCCACGCCTGCAGGGACCGTGAACTCACGCGTCTGTTCGACCTCGGCTTTGACTACGAGTCGGCGATGAACTCCAACCACGCCGTCGACCTGGTGTCGGCCCGGTTGATGCAGGCGATGGCCTTGGCGGGCGCACCGTTGGCTCACCTCGTGGTGCTTCCAGTCCGGGAGGGGCGCTGGGGAGGCCAAGTCGAGGGGGCGTTACGGGCCCTTGAGGGCGCCAGGCAGGACGGTGTCGTCGAGCACATCGGATTGCGCGTGGCCGGGCCTTGGCATGTCGTCGAGCCCGTCTGGGCAAGACATGATGCCTTTGAATTTGTCTTGACCCCTGCGGCCATGTTGGAGGATGTCGCACCCTTCGCTTTGGCCCGCAGGGTGGGAGTCGTCGTCGAGGGCGACACAATCGGGGGCCAAGTTCGCTTGGTCACTGTCGCCACCAAGGAGGGCTTACGAGAGGTGTCTGCTGTCCACTGACCTGTTTCTTGGCATGGCAGCCGTCTCTGGAGTGTTCCTGTTGCTCTGGCTGTTCCGCCTTACCAAACAAGGGCCGAAGGCATTGCCGATGACCCTGGCGTTTGTCGCCATGACCGGCTTGTTGCTGGTCTTCGGCCTCAAAGGTCCGGACTGGGGACGCTGGGCGCTCGGCGTGCCGTTGGCACTTTGCTTGCTATGGGACGCGGCCACCCGCAAGGCGCAGCCATGAGAGTCGCCATTGTCGGAGCAGGGTATGCCGGGCTGCGGACGGCCATGCTGCTGGAGCAGCATGGCGTCGAGGTCGTCGTGCTGGAGGCCCGCGACCGCGTGGGTGGCCGCGCCGAGACTGTGCACGTCGGTGGCGGTTTTTATGAAGCGGGCGGCGAGTGGATCGACGCCGACCACCACCGGTGCGTCTCATTGTTAGCCGAGTTCGGCCAGAAGCCAGAGGTGAGCCAGCAATGGCCGGGCACGATTGTCTATCAAGGCGAGCAAGCGGCTGAAGACCAGCCGTGGCCCGATGCTGCTGCCGACCTGGAGGGCATTGAGAAGGCCGCCGCCGACCTTTGCCGCAGGATGCCCGCCGACCTAGCCGCCGACCCGGAATGGCGAGCGCTCGACGACCGCTCATTGGCCAAATGGCTGGACAACCAGTGCTCCAGCCGGCGCGGCCGCTGGCTGGCCGAGGCTGTCTATCGGAGCGACGAAGGTGAGGACACCGACAGGGTCGGCCTGCTCGGTTGGCTACAAGGCTACAAGCATTATTTGGACCGCGAGGAGGGCGACATGAGTGCCTTCCGTTTCCCAGAGGGAGCCCAGGGCCTCTGCGACCGCATGGCAGGGACATTGGCGTCGCCAGTTTCATTCGGCTGGAGACTGCGGTCGGTGGAGCAAGGCGACGACCATGTCGCCTTGTGGTCGGAGGGCGAGGTGGTCGTCGCCGACCGGGCGGTGCTGACGATGCCGCCGACGTGCCTGCGGGACATCGACTTCGGGCCTGACCCGTTCGCGCAGCAAGAGGCCTGGTCTTCCGTAGCCGGAGCAAGAGCGATCAAGGTGGCACTCCGGTTCACCCACGCCTTCTGGCAGGGCAGTTCGCCACGGACGATCGCCGATTTGCCGTTCCAACAAGTGTGGGACGGCGGGCGGGGTGGCCTGCCGCTTTTGTGTTGCTACATCTGTGGCAACACGGCCGAGGCCGTCGCCCGGGCGCACGACCCGGTGCGGCATGTTCTCAGGGCGGTCGGCGAGGTGTTTGCGCAGGCCCAAGAAGCGTTTGTGGAAGGATGGTTGCACGATTGGGTGCGCGACCCATGGGCGCTTGGCGCCTACTCATGTTTGGCTCCAGGCGCGTCGCGTACCCGTTCGATCTTGCGCGAGCCGGTAGGCCGCGTACATCTGGCGGGCGAAGGGACGGCAGATTGGATTGGGTTTTATGAAGGAGCCTTGGAGAGTGCCGAGCGGGTGGTGCAAGAGGTGATGGATGCAGGTTGATTATCAGTTGGCAAGTGGGCCGCGGCTCTTTGGGGTCGAGAACGGCCAGATTGTCCAGCCAGGCAGTGGGCCGGTGGTCACTCTTGCGGGGGGACACGTCGTCCCGGCGTTTACCGACTGCCATTGCCACATCCTGCCGACGGGACTCGACCTGCACAAGCTGGACCTCTCGGGTTGCACATCACACGAGGAGGTGGCGGAGAAGGTGCTGCAGCGACACCGCGAGCAGCCTGACGGCTGGCTGCACGCGGTGCATTACGACCAGAACAGATTCCCCGGCGGCCAGCATATGACCTGCAAAGAGCTCGACGCGGTGGTAGCCGACAGGCCCGTTCTCTTGCGCCATGTCAACGGGCACGCGGGGGTGGCGAATTCCGCAGCTTTGGTTGCCGCGGGCATAGCCGGCGACACTCCTGACCCTAGTGGCGGCACCTACAGGAGGGGCGACGACGGCAGGCACGACGGCGTTTTGCTGGAGCGGGCCATGGAGATCGTCACCAACGCAGCTCCAGAGCCCAGCCTGGAAGAGATGACGGCCGCAATCGTCTCTGCAGGACACGCCATGTCCCGGTTCGGCGTGTGTTCGGCGACAGACATGATGACCGGGCGGTGGAACTTGGAGAAGGAGTTGATGGCCTACCAAGCCGCCAGCGAGGCCGGCTGCCCGGTGCGCCTGAGACTCTTTTTGCAATGGGGCACGGTGTTTGGCCGCCAGGCTATTGACGCGGGCCGACTTAACGAACTGTCGTCGGCGATGCGACCCGACGTCTGCCGCATCGAGGGGGCCAAGATCTTTGCTGACGGCGCCATTGGTTCGGCGACGGCGGCGATCCATGGAGCCTTCCTGACCGGCGGAAGCGGGCACTTGATCTACCCTCCAGACCGACTTTCCAGCATGGTGCACACCGCCGACAAAGCCGGATGGCGGATCGCGATCCATGCGATCGGCGACCGGGCTGTCGACCACGTCATGGACGCCTTTGAGGCCACCGATGCACCAGCCCGGCACCGCTTGGAACACGCGATGATTCTCAGCGACGGCCAGATCGACAGGATCGCCAAGAGCGGTGTCCATGTCTCGATGCAGCCAGAGTTCCTCTACCGGTTCGGCCACGCCTATCGGGCACAGCTTCCGGCCGAAGTGGCGGCCAAGCTCAACCGAGCCCGCAGCCTGCTCGGCGCCGGTGTGCCGATGTCGTTCAGTTCCGACAGGCCGATTGTGCTCGGCGACCCCTTGGTCGGAATCCGTTCGGCAGTGGCCCGACCCAAAGGGTTTGATCCTGCAGAAGCAGTGCCGTGGGTGGTCGCCAACCGGCTCTACACCTCGGGCGCGGCGACCGCCAACGGCGACGACGGCCAGGGCACGCTGGGAGTGGGCAAGTGGGCTGACTTTGCCGTCTTCGACAAGGCACCCGAGGACGGAGGGACAGTCCACACGCTCTTTGTCGGTGGGCGGCAGGTCTACGGCTGACCACCATTTGGCCCACTCTGGTCCTATGCCAGAAATAGGTCTGGGGACACAAACGGGATTCGCAGACGTTGGAAAGGGTGACGCGAACTCTTCCTCCCAACCGCGTCAGGGCAGGAATCCCAGGCCTGTCCCACTCCAACCCAAGAACGAGCCCCCGCCTAGCGCGGGGGTCTCGCTTTTCTCAGGACCGAGCCCAAGTGTTGACGCCGTGGAACGGCTCGCTAAAGCGGACGCGGACGATGCGGCCGATGGCCGATCCCCAGGCTCCAGGGATGGATTCCAAAGCCCAGCCTTCGAAGGTGCCTTTGCCGTCTGGCAAGGTGATGGTGACTTCTTCGCCCGCCGTGACGTCGCAGTGGGTGACGAACTTGGCCCCCGACTTCGAAAGGTCGCACAGAACGGCCGGCTCGCCGTTCAGTACGGCTTCGATGCCGTCGAAGACCGTCTCTCGCAACTCGGACCGACGCTCGATGCGGCGGACATGGGACGGATGGGCGACGGTGAACTGGTGGGTGGCGGCGTCTCGGGAGACGACTTCGGTGCGGAAGGTGAGAACGCCGTCGCTAGTCGGGATCTGGGCCATAAACGTCTCGCCGACGCGGACAGGGACGTAGGCGTCGCGCTGTAGCGGTGCGCTAAAGACGAGGCCTTCTTTCTCTGTGCTCAAGTAGTAGCAGCGATAGACGCCCTGGGGGCCGACCAGCCGGGCTTTGGTGTGCGCGGGCATGTCCAGGCGGGGCCTCTTGGCGTGCCTGCGCATGATGAGTATTTGCCCGATCACAGCGCCAATCAACAATGAAATGGCAAAGAAACCGGTCACTTCAAGTATTTCGCGCATCGAATCCTCGTCAATAAACGGGAGGTTCTGGTGCCGCTACTGGCCTTTGCGTTCGGACAAGAACAACTCTTGGGCCCAAGGCAGCAACCGTGCGGCCTCACCGAGGCTAAGGGTCGCTTCTTCACCGAGGTTGTCGTCGCCTGAGTTCGCGAAATCCAGAATCTCCTGGCCACACTGAGCGAGCAACTTGTGTGCCAAATCGCGCTCGGAGTGCGATTTCTCAAATCGCGACGGCACAGGAAGAAGGCTGACCAAATTACTGAGGGCCAAAGTCTGGCGCTGCAGGGCGACGGCGCGGGCGACTGACTCAGGTGTCTTCGGGGCGTGCCGGGCATAGGGGATGAGCTCGCGGCAAGCGTTGGTCGCCAAAGTGGCCGCCTGGTCAATGAGTTCGGCGGCGCGGCAATAGACGTTGTCCAACGACGCCGGGTCGGCGACTTCTAGGGAGTGCAGGTCGGTCCGGCATCCGTCCGCGTCCCCCATCAAACCCCGGGCGACAGCGCGGCCGACGACGGCTTCCGGTGTCGGGCTCGAGGCGATAGCTGTGGAATAGGCCTCGACAGCATCGGTCAACCGGTTTTGCATCAAGTAAATGTCGCCAAGGACGGCCATGCCGGCGACGGCCTTGCCGTCTCGCTGCATCGCCTGGTCGAGGTCCTTTTGGGCTTCCTTTGGGTGGCCTGCGATGATCCAGGCCTTGGCCGCCCGCAACCAGAGTGCCACCTCGTCCGGCATCATGCTGGCGGCGCGCCGTGCTTCTGTGGCGGCTTCTTGCGGCATGCCCTGTTTCAGCAGCAAGTCCGTCAACCAGATCCGCCGCTTGGGTTCGTAGGGAGCTTTGTCGATCGCGTCGCGCAGGGTTACGATCGCCAACGGGGCCTTGCCTTGCGCCACCAGGGCGTCGGTCTGGGCCTTCAACTCGTCGCCTTGTTTGGGTGCCGGGACGACAGGGTCGGTGCCGCCAAGTGTGCCTGGACCCTTCTCAGGAGCGCTCAGCCGAGGCCGCTTGGGTAGGCCACGGAACGTCGTGTCGGCCAAATACTCCGACCACGTCCGGGCCAAGGACAGTGCCGTGTTCTCCCAGTCCGGCACACCGTTGGTGTAGGCGACGATGGACTCGAACACCTTGTCGATGTCACCGAACTTCTTGATGTTGTCCTGTGTCTTGTCGTCGGTGAACAGCCTGGGGCGATACTTGCTCTGCCGGTCGTACTCACCGAACTTCCAAATCGGCCGGCCTTCGCGCCCGCGATAGAGATAGGCCAGCGGGCGGATGTTGCCCTCTTCTTTGAAAACCGTGATGAAGAGGACATAGGGGATGCGCAACTTGTCAGCGGCCGCGCGGATCTCCTTCTCGGTGGCGTCAGGGTTGAATGCGATGCTCTTCTCGTCGTTGGCAGCCCGGATGTAGGCGTCGGACATCGACCAGACGACAGGGAAGACCTGGCCGACTTCGTCAAGCGCCGAAGCCATCTGCGTGTCCATGATCAGGTTGCGGTCGACACCACTGACCGGAGGCGCTAACAACTGGGCGATCAGGACTGTGGGCGGCGTCCCCTTAGCGTGGCAGGCGACGCAGGCGGCCAGGCAGGCAAAAAGGGCTGCTGGCCGAAGCAAACCGGGTCAACCTCCGAGGATGGCGAGGGCCTTCTTGCAGGCGGCCAGGGCGCGCTCGGTGCGCTGGTCGGGTTGCTTCAGCTGCTGGGCTTCAAAGGCCTGGATCGCCCGCTTGTAGGCGGCGATGGCGTCCTCGGTTTTTTCCAGCTTCTCGTAGCACTGCGCCAGGCGTTGGTTGGTGCTGCCTTTCGAGGCTCCGGCTTTCAGCGCCTTTTGATAGGCGTCGGCCGCCCGGTCGAACTTGCCCTGCAAATACAGGTCGCGGGCCACGCGGACCAGGTTCTGGGCTGCGGCGTCGCTGGTCTCAGTCCGTCCAGAGTTCTGGCTCGCGCGGATATCGACGACGCTGTTGTCGACCTCCTTCTTGGGAGGAACGGCGCTTTCGCCACCGGTTTCCCCTGTCGATGCCGCCGTCGGGGTTTGTGGCGTAGCGCCCTTGGGGCCTTCTGTAGGCTGGATTGCTAGCCGGCCCGGATCCAGAAGTCCGGTCGGCACATTAGGAGAAATCGGGGCGAGACCCGTCGGCGGAGCCAGCCGCGAGCCACCGAAGCGCGGGGAAGCGTCTTCGACCGCGTAGTTGCCCAAAGGTTGGTCGGGAGACTTCTGCTGATCACCCGTCGCTGCCGGTTGGCGCAGGTCTTTGCCCGCCGCCTCCGGTGTCTGCGCGACGGTATCGAACGCCGACATGCCCGAGTCGAAGTTGGACGCGACCAAGTTGCGCTTGTCGACGGTCGGCTTGCTGCTGTTGGATAGGCTCAGAGCGAACCCGACCGAGACCAAGACAACTGCCACCGCACCGCTCAGATAAAGCAGCTGCCGCTTTTGGCGAGGCTCCGCCACTTGGATCTGTTGTTGCTGCGCTAGCTTGCGGAGGTGGCCAAGTCGAATCCGGTCGAGAGGAGAATCGGGGCGAAGCTCGACGATGCGCTCATAGCTCTCGGCCGCCTCGGTGAACCTCTCCTGCCGTTCGCGGCAGTCTCCGTAGAGCGCCAAGCCCTCGACCAAATCGTGGTCGAACTCCAGAGCCGACTCGGCGATCATCAGCGCTTCGGCGATGCGTCCGTCGGCCAAAAGGCGGCGTCCGTCGCTGACCAAGGCCAGGACTTCCGTCTTGGCGGCGTCGACGGCATCCACCGGCATAGCGTGGCCGCACTGGCGGCAAAACTTGCTGTCCAGCGTGTTGGATGTCCGACAAGCCTCACATTCAATGACGGGCATAGATCGACCTTGCGGGTTCATTGTACCAACGGCCTCTAGTGCTAGACGGAAAAACTTCGCCGGATCGTTCAGCGAGTGTTCGGAAGTCCTCTGGACGTCTCTTCTTCGTAGGCCGCAGGCAACCCCCGATAGGGATACTCCAGCCAGGCCTTGGCCAGTTTCTTGGCCCCCTGAAAGAAGACCCGCGAGGCACCCTGCTTGCTCGTCCCATACTTCTCGCCGATCTGCTCGAACGTGTGGCCCTCCAGGCGGAGAGTGACGACCTGGAGTTGACGGCGCGTCAGACAGGCGCGCTCGGTGATGTCGGCCCATTCTTGCCGGTAGAGGTAGATCGAACCCAAACGGACGCGCGGCAAGCCCATCTGGGACTCTCTTCGGCCCGCTTCTTCGAGCTTGCGGCGGAAGGAGTCTTCCATGTAATGCGGCGCTTCTGCGTCCCGAGGCACGGTGCGCAGAATGTCGTCGGCGAGTTGCGAGAGCGGTGGCTTGTACATGGCAGGCCAAACCATGAGAATAGTATAATATTGTCTACTATGCGATTGCCAGCGGACTCGTCAACCACCCCCTGTGGGCAACCTGGTGAAAGGTCCCGCCAAGGGCCCAAATCGAGGGCGCAGATATACTCGGGGCCTATGCCGCTCGTCACGCCGCTCCATGCCGCCCACCTGAAGATGGGGGCCCGGATGGTCGAGTTTGCCGGATACGACATGCCGGTGCAGTATTCGTCGATCATCGCCGAGGCCAAGGCCGTCCGCGAGGGTGCCGGCATGTTCGATGTCAGCCACATGGCGCGCCTGACCTTCACCGGCACCGCCACGCTGGCCTACTTGCAGTCGTGCACGACCAACGACGTCGACAAGCTCGAAGACGGTCACGGCCAGTACTCCATCCTCCCAAACGCCCAGGGCGGAGCCGTGGACGACATCATCGTCTACCGAGTCTCGACTGCCGAGTACCGACTGGTTGTGAACGCCGACAACCACGCAAAAGACGTCGCGCACTTTCGATCGCTGCTTCCGGCAGCCGTCGAGATGATCGACAACACCGACCAGACCGCCATGGTCGCCGTGCAAGGTCCGACCGCGGCTGCGATCGTCGCCAGCCTGTCCGACAACGCCACAGCCGTGCGCGACATCCCGTTCTTCAGCATTCTTGACGTCCAGGTCGCTGGAGTCCCTTGCTTCGCCGCCCGCAGCGGCTACACCGGCGAAGACGGCTACGAGCTGGTCTGCAGTGCCCAAGACGCCGAAAAGCTCTGGTGGGCTTTGTCCGAAGCCGGGGTGGCCGCTTGCGGCCTGGGTTCTCGCGACACGCTGAGGGTCGAGGCAGGCTTGCCTCTCTACGGCCATGAACTCAGCGACGACATGTCGCCGCTTTGGGCTGGCCTAGGTTGGGTCATCAGCAAGACCAAAGACTTCGTCGGCTCCCAGCACTACGCCGCAGAAAGAGAAGCGGGCATCAGAAAAAAACTACTCGGGATCAAAATGGACGGGCGACGCATTCCGCCCATAGGTGCGGAAGTTACCGTTGACGGAAGCGTCGCCGGAACCGTCACGAGCGGGGTCTTTTCTCCCATGCTCGGGTGCGGGATTGGCTTCGCTCTGGTCGGTTCGACCTACAAGGTGGACACTCCTTGTGCCGTCGATGTCCGCGGACAACAGGAAACTGGTTGTTTCGTGAACAAACGGTTCTTCAAACGCGCCTAACGAACGATGGCGGTCGTCGTCGGACAGGGAAGTCTCTGACTTTTCTGCCGGACCGACCGACATATATGGTGTCGACGATGAACCAATTGCTCGATTGTCCCGTGCTTGGCCTGGAGGACGTGTTTCCAGACACGCTCTTCGTGCTCAAGCACCCCCCGACAGGGAAGTACGGCTGCTATTGCCACGACGGCGTGCATGGCTTGGCGTGCTTC
>JAFDWT010000092.1 GCA_018268335.1 Armatimonadota bacterium
TCCCAGGCGGTCGCCCGGTCGATAAGCCTGGCATGGCGCTCAAACCAGCCGCGCATGGTTGACAAGCGTTCTTTCTCGGCCTCGTCGGCCAGTTGGACCTCGTCCCATGACTTCGCCAGTGGGCGTNNTGGCCGACAAGCGGACGACGGTGTCGAGGCTCAAACCAGCGAAGGGCGACAGCATGACTGCGGTCATGGCAAAGTCGTTGGTCGGGTCGATCAAGGCCTCTAGGACGTTGGCGACGTCCAGGACTTCCACATTCGTGAGGAAGCCCTTGGAGCCGCCGGTCACTGTGGTCGGTATGCCGAGCTTTCTCAGCCGGTCGGCGATGTCCATTCCCGACTTGCCGTGTCTGGTCAGGACGGCGATTTCGGCGGGCGGGACGCCGTCGGCAACGGCCTGGGCGATCCTGTTGGCCGTCAGGTCGGCAAAGCCCTTGTCGGTGCAGACCAGCAGTTCGATTCTGCCGCCGAAGTCTTCTTGCGGGCCCCCCAACAGTTCCTCGGCACTCAGGCTTTCGTCGGCCTCAGCTGGGGGTTGCTCGCCGGTCAGCATGGCGTAGGTCTTGTCGATGAACCGGACGAGCTTAGGTTCTGACCGGTAGTTCTTGCTGAGGTCCAGGCGGGGGTGCTCCTCTAGCCGCCGCATAAACNNAGGGGGTGCTCAACTAGCCGCCGCATAAACAAGGAGACGTCAGCCTGGCGGAAGCCGTAGATGGATTGCCTTGGGTCGCCGACGACCATTTCATGCTGGGCATCCAGTGCGGCCAGCAGGGCGTGCTGGGTCGGGTTCATGTCTTGGCCCTCGTCGACCAAAACGACCTTGACCTGCTCCCGGACGGTCGCCGCCGTGGCCGAATCTTGCAGGAGTGACAGAGCCTTGCGTTCCAGCATGGCGAAGTCGAAGGCTTGGCGCGCTTCCATAACTGCCTCCATGCGGTTCCAAACACACAGGGCCAGCTGGACGAACCCGGCGGTCATCTCCGCCGTGCGCCGCTCGGTTTCGGCCGAGAGCTTGGCGGGCACCCAGCCGGCCAGTTGGCGGTTTGTCTTCTTCCAGACGGACAGCGCATCGACTAGGGCTTGCGGGTCGGCGCCAGCGTCCCAGTCGCCACCCGTTTTCTGGGCCAGAAAGGCCGCCACGTGGGCTAGGACGGTCTCGGGTGACGCCGACCAGGCGGCCAGGGACTCTTTTGCGACCAGAGTCGACCGCAGGTCGAGTGCGGCTCGGATCGTCTCCGTCAGCAGAGAGTCCAGCCTTGGCGAGCGAAAGGTTGTTTCACCGCCGACCCGATCGACAAACCGCTGGGCGTCGGGCAGACCCTCCAGGTCGAGCCGGAGGGCGTCGTGGACCGCGTCGAGTCTGAGGCGGTTGGTCTCTTCGCCGGCAACGACTGTGAAGTCAGGGTCGACCCCGGCAGAGAGGCAGTTGGCCCGGAGGATGCGCTCGCAGAAGCTGTGAATGGTCTGAACCGGACCGGTCTCGGCCGCCTGTGCCTCCTTGCGCAGCCCTTCATCCAGCAGCCGTGAAACGATTTTGCGCTTCATTTCGGCGGCGGCCTTGTTGGTGAAGGTGATCGTGACGAGCTTGTCGGGCGGCACACCCTCGCGCACGAGGCGGACGTACCGTTCGACGAGGACGCGCGTCTTGCCCGAACCCGCCGCCGCCATGACCGTAAACCGCGGGTGCCGGGACTCGACCGCCGCTGCTTGCTCGGCACTCAGTTGCTCGATGCCCAGCCTCCTTCGGTAGCGTCTTGTCCCTTGGCCGAGCGGCATAGGTCGGCGTAGCCGCAGCGTTCGCAGTACCGGCCCGGGCGCGGCCGCATTTGACCGGCCAGGACTTGGGCGAGGGCGTCTCTGGCCGTCGACTTGACGCGGTCGCACCAGTCGGCGAACGGGTCGCGCACGGCTCCCGACACAAGGTCGTCCAGGGGATACTTCTTGATGCCGCCGCCACCGACAAACCGCTTGCCGACGACGTCGCCGACGGTGAAGACGACGCGGTCCTCGTCCAGCGTGTCGAACTCCAGCGCGGCTCTACCGCGGCCGACGGCCAGGGCCATCGCGGCCAGGCGGACCAGGAGGTCGATTGACGGGTCGTCGGCCCTCGCGTTGTCGCCGACTGACCGGGAGCTGTAGACGCGGGCCACAGGAACCGAGCCGTTGATCACGCCCAAGTCGCCGACCTGAAGGCCGAACGACGTGCTGCGCCCGGAGGCGGTCAGGCGGCCGCCCAGGTGCCGGACTGGGCTGTCCGGAGGATCGGCTTCCATCTGCCTGGAGCGGATGCCGAACTCTCTCTCGGCCCACTTGGCGACGAACCGGCGGCCAGCCGAGGCGAGCAGACTGTGCTCCCACGACTCCAATGCTGGGAAGAGCTCAGCCAGCCGTCGGTCTAGCTCGACCTGCATGGCCGCCACGGCGGTGTCCATGTCGGGCTGGGCGTGGAGGCGGGCCCGCTCGGCGACAACGACCAGAGCGCCGAGACTGGAGCGAGTGTACGGCGGATCGATCTTGAGCCGGTGTCGGACGGCGGCACGGAACGGGCAGGCGGCGGCTTCGGCGATCTCGTTCGCCGAGACCTCGTCTCCCTCGACGGGTTGGACGATCACCATGGCGGCAGGTGATGTGAGAAACGGGATTTGGCGCGCGGGGACCGGGTCGTCGAGACACGTCCGCATGGCCAGGTCGGCAGGGCTGAGGCACAGAGACGGCGATGGGGCGTAGTGGCCTTTCCGGACCGTCAGTTCCTGGACATCACCCAGGCACCGTTTCGCTTCGTCCAAGTAGAGGGTCGGCACGTTGTCCCGGTCGTCGTCGGAGGCTGGGTAGGTGAACAGCAGGCGTCTGGCTGCCGATGCACAGACACGGACGAACTCGTCCCGTTCGGCTTCGGCAGCGGCTTCGGAGCTTTCCAAAAACACGCCGGGGACGTTCTCGTTGATCCACCGGCGGTCGGAGTCGGAGAGGACGGGGTCGTCGCGGCGGCGGCGAGGGAGACTGCCTTCGACCATCCCGACCACGGCGAGGGCGTCGTAGTCGTCGAGGCTGCCGGTGTCGGAGACGAAGCTGGCGTTTTGGCCCGCCGACTCGGTTCGCCAGTCGTGGACGCGAACGATGACCTTCTCGGTCTCCCAAACCCGGCGGCACAGCCACACGTAGCTGCGTAAGGAAAGGGGAGCGGCAGAGTGGCCGGCCCGGTCGGCCAGCGATCTCTGGAGAACCTGCAGGGCTCGCTGGTCGCGCGAGGCCATGTCGTGACGCTCGGCCAGCGACTCGGCCAGGCCGGTCTCGCCGACAAGCTCGTGCAGGCGGACGACCCAGTCGGCCAACTTCGCCTCCTCAGCGTGGTAAGTCGAGTGCCAGTCGGCCAGAGGTGCGAGCCAAGGCCAGGGCTTGGTGTCGGCCGGCGGCAGTTGGAACAGAGCCTCCCAGCCGTCGCCGGTGGCGTGGCACGAGCGCAGGAGCGTCCAGAGATCGGAGCGGGAGTCGGGCTCAGAAACGAAATAGGAGCTGAGAGCCAGCCGCCCGACATCACGGACGTCGGTAGAGACTAGCGCCTGGAGTGTCCGCAAGACCAAACGGGCAAAGCCGCTGGTCAGCAATGGGGCGCTGATGGTGGCCGCCAATGGAAGGCCCAAGCGCTGGGCCGTCGCCAGCAGGAGCGGGCCGTATGATTCGCCACTGCGGGCGAAGATTCCGATGCGATGCGGTAGGACGCCGTCGTTGACCGCCTGTAGGCACCACCGGACAACCTCCTCGCACTCGGTCAGCACATCCGGGGCGGCCAGAAAGGCGGCGTCGGGTACCTGTGTTTGGACAGGCTCGCGGAACAACCCGTCGTACCAATCGTTGCCTGGCGCCGATGCCTCGGCGGCCACCTGAAGGCGACTAAGGAGCCGTTCTGTGCGGCCGAACAGCCCACCGTCGGGCTGTTCGGCAATGATGGTCAACGTCGATCCCCTGGCGGCCAGCCAAGTCAGAAACCGTTCGGCGACCGGATCCGGTTTTGCCTGTCCCAGCAAAACGACGACGTCCTTGAACGGGAACGGCGCGTCGGAGTCGCTGGCTATGCAGGCCAGCATTCGCTTGGCCAGCGTGTCGCGGTTCGAATTTGCCAAGCCGGCTTCGAACTGCGTGGCGACTTGGGCCAAGTCTTCGAGCCGTTTCGATAATCCCTGTGGGGCGCTTGCGGCGACATTTGCCAGCCCGGCAGCGTCTAGGCCGGCGTGCTCGAGTTCCGAAAGTCGCTCAACCAGGGTCGTGGCTGTGCCTAAGTGGGGAGCCGAGGCAGCGAGCCATGAACCGCTGTCGACTTTGGCCAGCACCGCCTCCATGAGCGCCTGCCGCTGGCCGGTGGTGGCCTGGCGCTTCTCGGGCAGACCCAACATGCGGGCGATGCTTCCGACCAGTTCTCCGAATGTGCGCAGGTCGGGCTCGTCGGGCAAGCCCAAGGCCTTGGCCTGGTGGAGCAGCGAGTCCTCCAAGGCAGTGATCGTCAGACCAGGTTTGATCTGGGCTTTGAGGGCCTCGCGCCAGCCGGGGCCGCCGGGGCGGACCATGACACCACGTATCCGGACTTCTGCCATAGTCTCTGTCGATTATGCCGCTGACCGACGGCCCGCTTTGGACTCGCCAGAGGCAGTTGGCCGCCAACGCCTTGCCACTGGCGGTCTTGGTCGCCGGAATTGTCTGGGCCGTCGTGATGGACAGGGCAGGGGCCGTCCATGCCCAGTCCCTAGTGGTGGCGGGTGGCGGGGCGGTCGCCGCATGGGTAACCGTCGGCCTGTTCGGGCTATGGGACAACGGCAGACTGAAGCACGAGATGGGCCGCCGCTGGCATGAAGCCCATGGGTTTGACCGGACCGAGAAGTACTTCGTCGGTTGTGCCCGCCCGGCCTACCGGGGCTTACTCGACCCGCATGAGGACGTCGGCTGGCTGGTGCTGCACGACGACAAGGTCGAGTTTTTTGGGTCGCTATTGAATTTAAGCATGGACAAAGTCGACGTCGGCCAAGTAGTCAGGCGCCCGAACCCACACTCGTGGTTGGGGCTGGGTGGTTGGATTTCACTCGAAGGACAGACGGCCGACCGGTCCCTGCGACTCTTGGTCGAAATCAGAGAAGCCAGGACGCTGTGGGGCAACGTCCTGGCTTCGCGCCGGTTGCTGGTCCGCCTCAGAGAGTGGCGGAAGGCTTGACGCCACAGGCGAATCCGCGACAGTGGGGAAGCTCGACCGGATTATCGGCGAGCTTCCAGACGTTGATCTTCTCAAAGCCCGCCGCCAGCATCATCATGCCTAGGCAGGCCTGCGTCGGTGTCCACCAGTTCGTGTGGTTCGAACCATATTCGTCACCAGGATAGAACTCCATGACCACTTGCTGGCCGGGATAACCTTTGCCGAATCCACCTTGGTACGGGCTGAAGTCGTCCAAGATCGCCGTCTCGATGTAGACCTCGCCGGTGCAGACGGAGCTGACCAGGTCGAGAGCCAGCAGCGGGTAGCGCAGGTGGTAGAGAGTCCCGAAGAAGAAGACGACGTCGAACGTGCCGAACTTATCGGGGGTCAGGTTGTAGACGCTGGTCTCGATCCGCTTGCAGCGGTCTTCCGGGTAGCCCAGGGCTTCGCGGCAGAGGTCAAAGGTTTCCCAGGCGGCGCGGTCCCGGTTGTCCAGGTGGCCCAGATAGTCGCTGAAGTCGTCGATGGCAACAACCTCGGCGGCGCCTCGTTTCAGGGCTTCAAACGTCCAGTAGCCGTCCCACGCACCGATGTCGAGCACGCGCTTGCCCGTCAAGTCGTCGGGGATTTGGTACGCCTCAGGCAGGAGCGGCGCCCAGCCTGGCGTCGTCAAGCCGCCCGGTAGTTCGATCTTGTGGTACCAGAACGGAAAGGATTCGACCCGAGTGACCAGGTCGTCAAGGTGCGGTGCGGCGCTCATGGAGATGATTCCTGGCAATATTCTCGGGAAGCTGGCGAAGTTTCCCAAGGCGACCGAACTTAATGGTTATGGAAGCAGCGCTTGACCTAGGAAATTTGCTGGGTGAGGCGTTCGCGCGGCATGGTGCTGGGGATCTGGACGGCGCTATGGCGCTTTATCGCCGTGTCCTGTCGGCCGACCCGCGTGACGCTCAAGCGCACAAAGGACTGGGCGTCGCCCTCTGCCAGTCCGGATCGGTGGGGCGAGGAGCGCGGATGTTGCGGCGGGCCTGCGAACTCGATCCTGACGACGCCGAGAGTTGGGCCAATCTGGCTAACGCTTGCCTGGCCTCGCGCGATCTCGGCGGCTGCCGGGATGCAGCGGCTCGAGCCCTTTTGCTGAATCCGGACGACCCGGTGGCCCATAACAACATGGCCGTCGCCCTGCGGGGGCTACACGATTTGGACGGCTCCTTCCGCCACGCCAGGCGTGCAGTCGAGCTTGCGTCGGAGTACGCGCAGGCCCATGTCAACTTAGGTGCTGCGCATCAGAGCATTGGTGCGGCCGCGGAGGCTCGCGCTTGTTTCGCTGAGGCCATGCGCCTCGATCCGGCAGAGAGCCAGAAATCGGAGGCCTACCTCTTTTCACTGCACTACGACGAGAGCGTCGCGCCGGAAATGGTTTTGCAGGCCCATCGAGACTGGGGTGCGGCTCGACCGGCACCACCAAGGCCACCGATGAGGCAAGAGCCAGCGACATTCGGCTTTGTATCTGGTGATTTTCGCCAACACCCAGTTGGGCGGTTTGTGTTGCCGTTTCTGGAAGTTTTTGCCCGGGAGCACCGGGTGGTGCTGTATGCGAACAACTCGAAAGACGACTCGGTGACCGAGCAGTTCCGTGCTTTGCCGGTGGAATGGCGGCCGGTGACAGGTTTGGATGCTGCTGAAGCGGCCGACCTTGTCCGGCGAGACGGCGTGGACGTCTTGTTCGACTTGAGCGGCCATACGGCGGGGAACAGGTTGGACGTCTTTGCCCAGCAGCCAGCACCGATGCAGGTGACCTGGCTCGGCTATTCGGCGACGACGGGCCTTCCGGCGATGGACTGGTTTCTGGGCGACAGGATGGTTTTCTCGGATTCGGCAGAGGACTATGCCACGGAGAGGTTGGCGCGGCTGGCGACGGCATTTCTCGTTGACGCTCCACGCGAAGTGCCCGCCGACCATCGCGTCCGCGACAAGGTTCGCATCGGCGTGACCAACAATCCGGCCAAGCTGAGCGACTCCTTCTTATGTGCCGTGGCACAAGTTTTGCGTCGAGCCCCGGGCTCTGAGGTGGTCTTCAAATACGGCTCCGCCGATTGCGAGGCGGTCAAGAGCAGGATTTGGTCGGCTTTGCAGGCGCATGGAGTGGATCCTGGACGGATAGAGGTCGTGGGAGCACTGCCCCACGACGCCCATGTGGATTTCCTGAGCCAGCTGGATTTTTGTCTTGACTCCTTCCCTTACAACGGAGCGACGACGACGATGGACGCTCTGCAAGCAGGCACGCCAGTGCTGACCAGGTTCGGCGCGACGTATGTGTCGCGGATGACAGGGAGCCTATTGCACCACTTGGGTATGCCGGACTGGGCAGTCGAATCGACCGAGCAATTCGTCGACCGGGCGGTGTCGCTGTGCGCAAATGCCGGCGAACTGGCTACGGCCCGGACACAATTGCGCGAAAAGTTGCCGCATTCATCCTTGCTGGACGCCGAGAAGTTCAGTCAGGCATTCCATGCGACCGTGATGGACATGTGGGTGGCGACGCGCACCTGAGTTTCCCAGGGCAAGACCCCGATAAATCTACCAGGGTCCACCCTGGAGATGAAGAGCCACCACAAGAACGCCGTCCGACCTGGTGGTCGGGCCAAAGCGACCAATGCTGACGCGCTGGTCGCCGCCGGGTTGGCAAAGCACCAGGCCGGAAACGTGGCCGCGGCGCTTGAACTCTATCAAAAGGCCCTCCAGTCCGAACCTGGCCATGCGGACGCCCTCTGTCTGACCGGGGCAGCACTCATCCAACAAGGCCAGTTTGACGAGGCTATCGACTACCTAGAACGTGCGACCCAATCCAACGCCAAACATGTGTCGGCCTGGACGAACCTGGGTACCGCTTGGCAATCCATGGGGCACGCGACGCAAGCAATGGCTAGCTTCGACCGCGCAATCCAGATTGACGGCCAATCGATGGACGCCTTGTTCAACCGAGGCAACCTGCTTCAATCGACAGGTGACAAACCCGCCGCCGCGGCTGCCTATATCACTTTGTTGGCGCACTATCCATCTCATGCCGAGGCCCTGACCAATCTGGCCGGCATCCAATACGATCTCCGCGACTATTACGCCTGCATGGGCTACGCGCAGAGAGCGATCAAGGCCAAACCGAAGAACGCCAAGGCACTGAACGTGTACGGGCTGGCGCTCGCCGCCATGGGCAACAGCAACGAAGCGGCGGAGACTTTTCTCGCCGCGGTTCGGGCCGACCCGAGCTATTCGCCGGGATATTCCAATCTGGCCCAAGCCTATTTGACCACGGGTCGTCCATCGGCGGCACTCGAAGCGTCTATCCACGCTGTCGGCCTCGATCCACAAAGCGCTCCTGCACACTGCTGCCGAGCCGACTCCTTGCGCGAACTTGGCCAACTCGACGAGGCCGTCGCGGCCTGTAAGAGGGCATTGGAGCTGGACGCCAGGTTGCCCGAGGCGCATAACTGCCTAGGGAACATCCACTTGGATTTGGGCCAGCCTGAGCAAGCAGACCGGTCGTTCCGGCGGGCGCTAGAGCTTGATCCCACGTATCAAGAAATCGCCAGCAACATCGTCATGGCGGCCCAGTACGACCCAGGCCGCGGTCCTGGGGACGTGTTGGCTGAGGCACTGGGCTTTGCGCCTCTCTTCAAGGCTGGGACAGAGCCGCTTCGGCTGCACAAGCGCTCGGGTCTGGCACGAATCGGCTTTGTCGGTGGAGACCTGTGCAACCATCCGGTCGGACGGTTTGTCGAGCCCTTGCTTTCCGCCTTGGCTCCCAGCGGAATCGAGGCCTTTGTCTATTCGAACACAGGGAACGAGGACAAAACGACGGAGAGGCTTCGGCCCCACTGCAAGCAGTGGCGGCGCATCCTCGGCGTCGAAGCGACCAGAGTCGCCGACCTGGTCCGCGAAGACCAAATTGATGTGCTGGTCGATCTGTCCGGCCACACTTCGGGTAACCGACTCGATGTCTTTGCCCTGCACCCAGCTCCACAGCAAGCGACTTGGCTTGGGTTCTCAGGGACAGTCGGGCTGCCGGAGATGGACTTTTTGGTCGGCGACAGCCACGTGACCCCTGAGTGCGACGACCAGTTCTACTCCGAAAATGTGTTGCGGCTAGGATCGCCTTGGCTGTGCTTTGCGCCTCCGACCGAGATCGCCGCCATGCCTGGCAGGCCGCCGCACGAGAAGGGCCAGCCGTTCACATTTGGATGTCTGAACCACTCCAAGAAGGTCAACCAGCAAGTCGTCGCTGCGTGGGCCGAGATTCTCAAGCAAGTGCCTGGTTCGAGGATCGTCCTTAAGTCCAAGGCCTACAATTCGCAGGCCGCGAGACGGCAGTACACCCGCTGGTTTGAGGAGAGCGGCGTCTCGATGGAGCAAGTCGTCTTTCTTGGCCAGACCAGTTGGGCGGCGCACTTTGTCGTCCACAACCAGATCGACGTCTTGCTTGATCCATACCCCTACAACGGCGCGACGACGACGGTCGAGGGACTGTGGATGGGCGTCCCGGTCGTGACACTGGAATCGCCGGGTTTTGTCAGCCGGATGTCGGCGGCGATCCTGCGGCACATCGGCCACGAAGAACTCGTGGCGGCCACAAGTGCGGACTACATCGCCAAGGCGGTCGAGCTGGCTGGCGATGTATCCAGGCTGGCCCAGTATCGCGCAGGGTTGCGCGACACCTTGGTGTCCTCGCCTCTTTGCGATGCGCCGAGGTTTGCCGAGGCCTTTGTCGAAGGCCTGCGCTCCGCATAAACAAAATGAAGACGCCCTCCGGTTTGCACCGGAGGGCGTCTCGCCCCGTCTTCCTCTAGCCGCCTTAGCGGAGGAGGGAGAGGACCGCTTGCGGACCCTGGTTGGCCTGAGCCAAGATCGAGAGGCCGGACTGCTGAAGGATCTGCAGTTTCGTGTACTGCGTCATTTCTTCGGCGACGTCGATCTCACTGATCGTCGAGTTCGCGGCGCTCATGTTCTCCTTGGCGACGCCGAGGCTGCGGACCTGTGTTTCCAGCGTGTTCTTGACGAACGAGCCGATGTTGCCGCGGGCGCTGCTGACCGTCTTGATCGCCGCGTCGAGAGCGGTGATCGAGGTGGACATGCTCGAACCGGTGATGTCCAGCGAACCGACACCGAGGGTCGACGCGTCGAACTTGCCGAGGGCCAGCTGAGCGGTCTGACCGGCGTTGCCACCGATCTGGAAGCTGGCGTTGCCAACGGCGAGGTAACCGACACCAGCCACAGCACCCGTGGCGTTGCCGCCGGCGGTGAGGCTGATCGAGTTGCCGTCCGAGTCCTTCAGTTCCAGGCCCTTGCCCTTGTTGAAGGTCGCGGTGGTACCGGAAGTGGCAAGCGTCACAGTGGCGACAGAATCGACACCCGCGTTGTTGATGGCCGTGCCAGCGGTCTGGATGACACTGTTGGCGTCGGCCAGAGTGACCCTGTAGTCGCTGCCGTAGTTCACGTTGGTCAGCTTGACGGCGTTGCTGCTGATCGCAGCCGAGACGCCGGTGTCGCCGGTGGCTGCGTTGATCATGTCGACCACGTCTTGCTGGGTCGTCGTGGCCGTGGTGTTGAACACCTTGCCGTTCAGCGTGAACGAGCCAGCGCCGACCGTGTCGGTGGCAGCCGAGTGCGTGATGGCACCAGTGCCCGTGGCCTGGGTGGCGGCGGTCGTCACGTTGATGTTGACAGCCTGCGAAGCCGAGACCGAGGCGCTGCCGAACGTGCCGCCAAACGCGATCTTGCTGATGTTGGCACCCTTGGCGACTGAGCTGACAACGCCGGCGCTACCGTCGAGCAGGTTCTTGGAACCGAACTGCGTGGACGAGGCGATGCGGTTGATCGAGTCGACGATGTTGTTCAGCTGCGTCTGGTTGGCCTGCTTCTGCGTGGCGTCGAGCGAGCCGTCACCGTTGGCGATGGCCAGCGAGCGGGCGTCCTGCAGAAGGCGGGAGACTTCCGAGAGAGCACCCTCGGCGGTCTTGGCATAGTTGGTCGCGTTCTGGTTGTTGCGAATGGCCGTGTCCAGACCAGAGATCTGCGATTTGTAGCCCTCGGAAGCAATCAGCCCGGACGGATCGTCGGCGCCGCTGTTGATGCGGAGACCGGTGGACAAGCGCTGTTGGCTCGTCGACAGCTGCGCGCCAGTGTTGGAGAGGCTGCGGAACGCCGTCATAGCGTTCGAGTTCGTGTTGATCCTGAATGACATATTGTTTCTTCCCTGAACTGGACCCCTTCGCGGTCACCCGCTAAGGACGCGTCGTCCCAGACGCGATTCCATGGTTTCAGGTTCGGGGCCAAGTTAAAGCCGTTTCCTGCTAAAGATACGGGTATGACAACAACCAAGCATTTTGTCTAGCTAGTAATGTTTGCAGGTAACTTATCGCATAACAGTATTTGTAACAGGCTGGCAAAAATACTGTCGGCCCGTTGCTGGTCTGGGGCGCCTGGCCATTCTGTGCGTCGCGGCCCAGACGTCGGCCACTCCGGCGGTAGCATCGTGCCCATGACGACGATGTTGACGACATGGAAGGAGCCGGGCCATGTCACGATGGGAGCTGCCAGCACCAAACTGGCCCAAACGGGCAGCTTGCTAGATGCGATCGAAGCTGGTCTCACCGCCGCCGAAGACGACCCCGAACTCATTGCCATCGGGCGAGGATCGCTCCCCAACAGCGACGGTGAGTTGGAGCTCGACGCGTCGGTCATGCGCGGGGACAACCTCGACGCCGGGGCCGTCTGCGCCATGCGGGGAATATTTCCGGCTATCTCGGTTGCACGGAAAGTGATGGAGACGACGCCCCACGTGATGTTGGCCGGCGACCAGGCCAGGCGGTTTGCCATCCAGCACGGCTTTGTGCCTGAGAACTTGGTGACAGAAGAAGTCTGCCGCCGATACCGCGAGTACCTCGTGTCTCCGGAGAGAGCAAAGGCGTACGTGCACACTGCCCAAGACAACCGGCAGGACCCGCCGCACGACACCGTGACGATGCTTGGGTTGCAAGATGGCAAGTTCGTCGCCGCCAGTTCTACGAGCGGCATGCCGTTCAAGATTCCAGGGCGGGTCGGCGACTCCCCGATTGTCGGGGCTGGCATCTATGCCGATGACGAAGCCGGTGCGGCGGGGGCGACTGGGTTGGGCGAAGAACTCTGGAAGGCCTGTGCCTCGTTTCGCGCCGTACAGAACCTGGCCAGGGGCATGTCGGCGCAGGAGGCCTGCGACGAAGTGGCGCGGCACATGCGTCGACGGCAGACCAAGTGCCACGAGATTCCGTGTGTTGTCTTGGCTTTGGACAAGAACGGTGGCTTTGGGGCTGCATTGACCACTGGCGAATTCGACCTCTGGGTCTGGCGCGATGGCGACCTGGAGTGCCATCACTACACCCAGGTCCAAGACTGAGCATGCCTTTCGACGTCGTGGACGAAGCGGAGAAGTGGCCGGAAGGGGTCATGACCTCCGACCTTGAGCGGGCAGCTGGGCGGGACGTGTCGTTCGACTTGGAAAGGGCCAAGACTGAGGAATCAGTGGTCAGCCTGGCGGGGCTGTGGCTGACGCCAGCGGCACTGCACAGATGTCGGCAACGGCTCTACGAGACGCTTGCCAGCCTGCACCAAACAAACCCGGAGGTGGCAGGGTGGCCGCCGGACGCAGTGGCGGCCGAGGCAGGACTCAGGTGGAAAGCCAAGCCTGCCCAGCGTGCCTTCGATCGGATGTCGTCTGACAACGAGGTGCGGTGCTTCGACGGGTTGGTTGCCCTGAAAGGGTTTCGACCACATCTCACTGACCGGCAAGAGGCCCTATTGGAGCGCGTCCGCCAGGCGCTCCAGACCCACGGGCTGGACGTGCCTGGTCATGCCGCCGTCGCCGAGGAACTCGGCGTGCCGCGGCAGGCTGTCACCGAGATCGCTCGGATCGGCTATCACGCCGGTGACTTGCGCCTCTTCGGTGACACCCACGTGCCTGCGCTGATGGTCGAGACCGTCATTTCCGATACACGGGAGCACTTCGGAAACAGAGAATTCAGCGTCGGCGAATGGCGGGACGCTCTGGCCACATCACGGCGGGTCGCCGTGCAATGGCTGGAACACATGGACCAATGGGGATTGACCGTCAAGTCCGGCGACTTCCGACGACTCTACGAATAAGCCTTGACGGGACCTTTTGAAACCTGGCAACCTGCCAGCGGGCCGTACCGTACCAATCCCACCTTTCGGAGTTGACTATGATTTTGACTACTCTCGCCGCCACTCTCCTGCTGTCGCAGCAAGCCACCGCCGCCGCCAAGCCGGCCGATTCGCCGACCCTCGCCTATACGGGAGTCCTCGCTCTAGACATCAACGGAGACAGCGGCAAGCTCAGCTTCACGGCCAAGCGCACGGTCACCAAGACCAATGGCGAGTCGGCCATTTCCTTTAAGCTCGAAGAATCCAAGCTCGAGATGGGAGGAAACGAGCAGACCCTGCCAGACCTTGATGCTTATGTCCTCAAGACCAAGGCAGACGGCACCGTCTCTTCCTTGAGTGGTGGCATTCCGGAGCTTCCGGCTGGCAGCTTCTTGATGCTGATGCACTACGTCGGCACTAAAGAGCCGCTGGCTGTCGACGGGAAGGCGTCGGTGAAGGTGGCCAAGACCGATGACGCGCCAGCGTTCAATGTGTCGGTCAAGAGGTTGGCCGACGACAAAGTGGACGGCGACACATTGCAAGTGTTCGAGCAGTCCGTGAAGTCGGACGGCGACGATTCGCTGGATTCAGTCGGTAAGTTTTGGGCCAAGGCCGACGGCACCGTCGTCAAGATCAGCCAAGAGATCAAGTCAATTGTGGTAGGCGGTGGCGGGGGCAGTGCAAAGGGCACTCTCACGCTGAACCTGAAGAAGTGACCTGTTGCCTGGACTTTGGCCCAGCCTAAATCGGGCTGGGCCGTTTTCGCTTCAGTCCACCGCGCCGGCCAGGAGGTGGAACCGCCGGGCGCGGTCGGTGCCGCGTTCGATGAGGGCCGCTTCGAAAGTCAGCTCGGGCAGCTCGCCCCCCTTGGCCTTGCTGCCGTCGGGGTCCATCGCGACCAGAACGGCCTCGCGTAGATTGGCCAGGGCGTCGTCCAAGTTCATCTTGGTGAAGTCGTCGTCTTTGAGCTTCTTGTTGAGGGCATCGTAGGCTTCGGCGCTGCCGGCGACCACCGCGCCCAGTCGGCGGACGGAATAGTCTCCATCGTAGTCCAGCTTGTAGAACCGGTCTTTCTCGGGAGACTCGTTGACCTCGGCGAAGAGGCATCGAATGATCAGTGGGGCCATCTGGAAATCGGCAAAGGCTCGCTTGACTGGCGCCGAAAGAGCTGTGGCGACCCGCTGGACGGAAACGTCGGCCTCGCTGCGGGCATAGCCTTCTTGGTGACAGAAATCGACGGCGGCAACGCGCAGGGCTTCGACGTCGCTTTGCAGGCCGACGGCAGAGTAGACCAGCCGGTCGTACACCTCATAGACCTTGCGCGCGTGGCCTCGATAGGTGGCGACCAAGACGCCCTCAGGGATGCTGACGGCCGCGACCGGCACACCGCTCTGCAGGCGGGACTCGATGTACTGCGCGCGGTGGCCGATGCCTTCCTGCCAGTCGAAGGGCGTCATCATATGTCTTTCGGATTCTACGCCGGGAGGGGTCCTTTTGCGTTTCCTGGTCGCTTGACCTGGGCCCAAGTACAATTCTGGCCCATGGATTACCGGCGGCGCTATGTGCGCGACCTGTTGGCGTCTGCGCCTGGCGAGCAGGTGGAGGCGTTCGGCTGGGTCAAGACGCGGCGCGACAGCAAGGCGGTCAGCTTTGTCCAGCTGAGCGACGGATCGTGCTTCAAGGACCTGCAGGTCGTCATCGACGAGGGAGTGCTCGACGAAGAGACGCTCAAGCAGCTGACCACTGGCGCCTGCGTCGGCTTCGTCGGCGACTTGGTCCAGTCGCCGGGCGAGGGGCAGACGGTCGAGCTCAAGGCGACCTCCTGCACCGTTTTTGGCCCTGCCGACGCCAGCTATCCGATGCAGAAGAAGGGGGCGACGCTGGAGTTTCTGCGCGAGATCGCCCACCTCCGGGTTCGTGGCAACACGTTCGGCGCAGTGATGCGGGTGCGGCACCGGGCGGCGTGGAAAGTTCACGACTTCTTCCAGAGTCGCGGCTTCAAGTGGATCCACACGCCGATCATCACGGCCAGCGACTGCGAAGGGGCGGGGGCGATGTTCGCGGTCTCCACGAACCTCGAGGCCCACGGCGACAAGTACGTCCTGAAGAACAACGACCCGGCGGCGGACTTCTTTGGGAAACCCTCTTATCTCACGGTCAGCGGGCAGCTGAACGTCGAGACGCAGTGCATGGGCCTGACCAACGTCTACACGTTCGGCCCCACGTTCCGGGCAGAGAACAGCAACAGCGCCCGGCACCTCGCTGAGTTTTGGATGATCGAGCCCGAGATGGCGTTCTGCGACATCGTCGGCGACATGAACCTGGCTGAGGAGTTCGTCCGCGAGATCATCGCCGACTGCCTGGAGAACTGCGCCGACGACCTGGCGTTCTTTAACCAGCGCATCGAACCCGAACTGCTCAAGACCCTCCATCACGTCGTCGACTCGGAGTTCGAGCGGATGACTTACACGGAGGCGGTGAGGCTGTTGGAGAACAGCGGGGAGAACTTTGAGTTCCCGACCGCCTGGGGCAGCGACCTGCAGAGCGAACACGAGCGGTGGCTGACTGAGACCAAGGTCGGCAGGCCGGTGATCCTGACTGACTACCCGAAGGAGATCAAAGCCTTCTACATGCGCCAGAACGAGGACGGCAAGACCGTCCGGGCCATGGACGTCTTGGTCCCACGCATCGGTGAACTGATCGGCGGCTCGCAACGCGAGGAGCGGCTCGACGTACTCGAAGCCAGAATCAAGGAGCTTGGCCTTCCTCTCGAAGCCTACTGGTGGTACTTGGACCTGCGCCGTTACGGTTCGGCTCCGCATAGCGGCTTTGGGCTGGGCTTTGAGCGGCTGGTCATGTACCTGACCGGCATGAAGAACATCCGTGACGTCATCCCCTTCGCCCGCACCCCGGGCCACGCGGAGTTCTGATGCTGCCCTGGCTGGGCCGGTTTGTCGACAAGCGTGTTCTGGACGAGATTTACGGCCAGCGGCGCTACGTCGTGGCCGGTTTGGTCTGCGCGGCTCTGGCGGCGGGTTTGCTCGGTGCTTACGGCCAGATCATTAACCAGGTCGTCACCGCCGTCAACTCGAAGGATGTCCCGCGCCTGGTGTGGATCAGTGCTGTGGTGGTCGTCATGTTCGGCGTGCGCTACTTCCTGGCTCGGGCTCAGCTTTATTTGCTTGGCGTGGCGAGCAACCGGACGACCGGCGCACTGCGCCAGCGCGTGTTTGCCAAGCTGCTCCGGCTGCCGGTCAGCTACTTCAATGACAAGAAGGCCGGCGCGGTCCAGAGCGTCCTGACCAACGACATCAACGTCTATTCGGGCGCGATCGGGGCGGTGCGAGAAAGCGTCGACGGCCCAATCAAGATCATCGTCGGCGTGGTCATGGTGTTTGTCCTGCAGCCGTTCCTGGCGTTGGCCGCTATCGCGGTGATGCCGGTCATGGCTGCCGCGATCCAGCGAAACGCCAAACGAATGAAGGTCGTCCAGGCCCAGGTGCAGTCCGATTTGGCGAATATGACAGCGACAATGCAAGAGACGCTGGCCGGCGTTCGGGTCATCAAGGCGTTTGGCGCGGAGGAGCGGGTTAACGACCGGTTCGTTGCGCAGGTCGAGCAGAGTATCGAGAGCCAAAACCGGTCGGCCCGGGTGACGGCGAAGCTCCGGCCGTTGGTCGAGTTTCTTGG
>JAFDWT010000093.1 GCA_018268335.1 Armatimonadota bacterium
GACTGGAAGATCTGGTTCACCGACGCCCACCCGCGGCTCGACGTCAGCCTGACCGACCTCGTCACCGGCCAGGTGCTCTATCACGGCAACTTCGGCCAGCCCGACGCCAACCTGCACCACGAGTCAGCGAACTTCGTCGGCACCGGCAACGCCCTGCGCCTGGAGATCATCGAGTCGCCCGAGTCCGGCTACAACGACAACGCCTTCATCGTCGACAACTTCAGCGTCGAATCCGTCCCCGAGCCGCTCACCCTAACCGGCCTCGGGCTGGCCGCCCTCCTCGCCGCCCGCCGCCGCAAGTGAACGTCAATTCGTGACCAAGTGGCCTGTGTACCGCTCCGGCGATACGCAGGCTGCGTAGTCACGTAATCAGGTGTTAGGGGGGCGCTGGAAATCTGATGCGGTTCCAGTGCCGCCACCGAGCGTCCACAACCACCACCCGTCATCCCCGGCCCGACCGGGGATCCATCCGGTTCCCCCCGACGCCCGGAAGACCGAACGGTTGGCACCGAATTCGGCGAAACGGTGCGAGTGCTCCGAGGAGGACTAGATGCGGAGAATACGGCCTGCGATTTCCGCACAAGACGCGGAGTTTGGTCTGTGTGGCCCGAATCTTCCCTAATTCCGGGCGGGTGCCACTGGTGAAACCAGTGCGACTACCGAGTGCCTTGGTCGGAAAATCTTAGTTCACTGGAGCAGAGAGGCCACTGGCAGTCGAAGCCCTCGAATCTCTAGGGCGGTTGAGGCAACTCGTCCAGACACTTTTCTGAGGTCAGGCCCTCTACGCCGCACGTTGTTGCCGTTCGGTTGACTTTGATGCATGAGCGCGCCTCATCGTGGAGGGTGTGGCCACCCTCACAGCCAGCCACAACAAGAAGTGGCAAAAAAGTGACGGTGAAAATGATGAACGCTTGGTTCAGCTGGCGAACGGGCGGGATTGGAGGCTGAACGTCAGTTCGCGCTCGAGCCAGACGCCGTTGACTTCGGAGAGGTGCACCGAGCGCAGTTCGGGGTTCACGAGCAGGCGCTGGAGGTAGGCGTTCAGTTCCTCCGCCTCTTCGCGGCTGAGCACGATGTCGACGTCGGTCAGGTGTTTGCCCGATTCATAGTCCCTGATTTCCATAGGTGTCCCTCCCGTGGCCCGACGCGCCGCGACAACCCTCCTTACTGGCCTCAGACGTGCAATACGTTCCTGAGTTCTAGAGGTTTGCCCTTTCAGATGGTCGGTCAGCCCCGTTCCAGGTTCCAGACACCCCAGGACATGTACCGGGTAGACAGGGGATCAAAGGTCCCGCA
This sequence comes from Armatimonadota bacterium, assembly GCA_018268335.1. Lineage (GTDB taxonomy): Bacteria > Armatimonadota > Fimbriimonadia > Fimbriimonadales > Fimbriimonadaceae > JAHBTB01. The sequence continues at coordinate 1,297 of JAFDWT010000093.1, forward strand.
AGCTGGGGTCGTAAGACGGATAGCTGCCCAGGACGACGGTCTCCATCGCCTCTTCACGGATCTCGGCCAGCGCCGCCGCGACGTGCGGCTCGGTGTGGTGCCCGCCGCAGTCGACATAGAAGATGTACTCAAACGCCGCCCGCTGGGCCGGCCGCGATTCGATCATCAGCAAGTTGACCCCGTGCTTGTTGAACGAACCCAGCACCTGGTACAGCTCGCCCGGCCGGTTGCGCAGGTTGAACATCAACGTCGTCTTGTCCGACCCGCTCGGCGCCGGCGTGTTGTGTCCCAGCACGACGAACCGGGTCCGGTTGTTGCTCTGGTCCTCAATGTGCTCGGCCAGCACGTCAAGGTCATAAGTTTCCAAGCAAAGCCGGTTGGCAATGGCCGCTGTCGACGGGTCGGACAGAGCCTTCTCGGCGGCCCGTGCCGTCGGCGCCATGTCCACGACTTCGGCCAGCGGCAAGTGTTCGCGTAGCCAGTGCCGGCACTGGGCGGCCGGTTGAGGACCGGCATAAACCCGGGTCACCTCGGCCAGCGACTTCGCGCGCGAGCCCAGGTGGTGGTGGACATTGATGAACGTCTCGGCGCAGATCTTGACGTTAGTTGACGGGAACATGTCCAGCGTCTCGGGGATGACGCCGGCGGTGGAGTTCTCGATTGGGGCGAGCCCATAGTCGGCCTGACCGTGGTCCACAGCGAGAAAGACATCTCGGATCGAATCGACCGGCAACAGCTCGACGCTGCGCCCGAAGGTCTCCACCGTTGCCTGGTGGCTGTATGTGCCGACCGGCCCCCAAAAGGCGATGGTCAAGACCTTTTCAGCCGCTCGGCCAGCCGAGATGATCTCCCGAAAGATCGCGACCAAGTGCGACTTCTTGAGCGCACCCGAATCCATGTGGGCCAGCTTCTCGAAGATCTGCCGCTCCCGCTCGGGGGTGAAGAACGGCCGGTTGTCCCCGCCCTTGATGCGTCCGACCTCCTGGGTCAGCTCCATGCGGCGGGCCAGGGCTCGCACGATCTCGGCGTCGATGGCGTCGATATCGACGCGGACCTCGTCCAAAGACCTCAAACCCTTGTCGTCCACAAAAGAGATTATGGCGCGGCGCAGTCTTGGCCTCAATCCGAAGCCAAGGTCGGTTAAACTCTAGCCAGCTTGAACGAAGTCCTCAACGGCCTTCGCATCCGCCTGTCCGAGCTCTGGAACCCGGCGGACGCCCTGATCAACTGGATCGACATCCTGTTGGTCACCCTGATCATCTTTCGGCTGCTCAAGCTGGTCCAAGGACGCCGGGCCTGGCGCATCGTCTTCGGGGCGCTAGCGTTTGTCTTTGTCCTTCTGCTGAGTGACTTCCTGCACTTGCGCACGCTCCACTACCTGCTCGCCCAGGCGACACTCCTCGCCCCGGTCGCACTGGTCGTCCTCTTCCTTCCCGAGCTTAGGCAGGCGCTTGAGGGGCTGACTCGCCTGGGCTTCTGGTCCGAGCGCCTGATCCCGACCAGCCCGTTCCCCTCGCAAGTCAAGGTCGACGAGCTCGTCGTCGCGGTCGAGGCCATGGCCAAATCGCACACCGGGGCCCTCATCGTCGTTGAGCGCGGCGGACGCTTGGACGAGGTCGTCGCCAACGGCATCGCCGTCAACGCCCAAGTCTCGGCCCCGCTCTTGGAGGCCATCTTCCACGGCGAGAACCCGCTCCACGACGGTGCCGCTGTCATCCGCGGCAACGAGATCGTCGCCGCCGGATGCCGGTTGCCGCTCAGCGAAAGCTCCTCGGTCGACCGGAACAAGCACATGCGCCACCGCGCCGGGCTCGGCATCAGCGAACAGGCCGACTGCCTGGTCGTCGTCGTCAGCGAAGAGCGCGGCAAGATCAGCGTGGCCCATGAGGGCAAGCTGACAGAGATCGAGCACATCCAAGACTTGCGGTCGATGCTCCGCCGCGAACCCGGCCAGGAGGAGGCCAAGGCGTGAAAAGGAAAGACGCTCCTCTGTTCCTCTTCAGCTTCGTGCTGACGCTGGTGACATGGCTTTACGTCGGTTCGCTGTTCGACCCGGCTAAGTCGAAGGAGTTCAACGTGCCCTTGACGATCGACGCGCGGCCGGGCTATGTGGCGGTCTATCCGACGGAGACTGTCACTGTCGTCGTCACCGGCTCCTCCACGTCGATGGACCGGCTTCGGCCACAAGACCTGCGCGCCGTGGCCAACGCGACGAGCATCGATGACGGTTCGATTGACGCCAATATCACAGTGACCGGCCCCAAGGACTTGGATCTGACCTATTCTCCCAAGACAGCCCGCGTCCGGCTTAACCTGGAGAAAGAGGCTCGCAAACCGTTCGCGGTTGAATTCGAGCGGCCTGGCCCCGATGGAGTCGTCGCCCAGACCGTCCCCGCCAAAGTCATCGTTCGAGGGCCCGCTTCAGTCGTAGAGAGGGTCGCACGTGCCGTCGTCGGTTACGACCTTGGCAAAGACCACGCCGAGCAGCCAAGCGAGTGGAAGGTGCGCCTGCTGGCCAAAGACGGCGAGCCGGTGACGACCTTGACCGTCGAGCCCGACATGGTCCAGATCGACGCCAACGCCTTGGCCATGGCGCCCCGGTCGTTGGTCGTCTCGCCTGTCACCTCGGGTCAACCGGCTGCTGGGTTCCGCGTGGCCAACATATCAGTCAAGCCGTCGCTGCTCAAGGCGCAAATCCCGCCGGCGCTCGCAGCGTCAATCTCCAGTCTTTCGACGAGCCCGATCTTGCTTGACGGGGCCAGGGCCGACGTCGTGACCAAAGTGTCGGTGTTGACGCCCGACGGCATCAAGGTCGTCGGTGACTCGACGGTCGATGTCACGGTCAAAATCGTGCCGGAAGGCGCTCCTCCCAGGAGCGGCCAGTGACCGAGTGCCGGCCGATCCGGCAGGGCGAGGAAGAAGAGTTTTTGTCCGTCCTTTGCGGCGTCTTTGACCTCGACACCGACCGAGCCCGCATCGTTTTCTACAACGAGCCGTTCTTCGACCTCGACCGCAAGTGGGGCCTGTTTGAGGCTGGCAAGATGGTCTCCATCCTCACGACGACGCCGTTGGAATTTGGCTGGGGCCCGGCTGTGGGCATCGCCGGAGTCGCGACTCTTCCCGAAGCGCGGTCCAAGGGGCTGGCGGGCCGGCTTGTTGACGAGTGCCTGCGCGCTGCTGGCGAACCTGCGCTGCTCTTTGCCGAGAGGACGCGGGTTTATGAGAGGGCCGGGTTCAAGGTGTTGGATGAAGTCGTCCGCTGCGATATCCAAGTCCAAGAAGACCAGCAGGAGACCGACGTCTTGGCAACCACCGAAGTCCACGATTTATATGCTGCCTGGGCCGAGCAGGATATCGACCGGCTCCGCCGCGACGAGAGGCGTTGGCGGTATTGGGAGTGGGTGTCGCGGCCCTGTGAGCCGTTCTCGGGCGGCTACATCTGCCACGAGGCGATGCTGTGCCGTGAGGCGATCGTCTATGGGAGCCACGACAGTTGGCCCGTTATGCCGGGTAGCCAGTGGGTCGGCCTGCGGACCATGGTCGCTCGCGCCAACGTCCCCGCCGGCCCGCCGCTCCACGAGCTCTGGCTCATGGGCCGCGATGTCCCCCGCGTGCCGCAGATGTTCATGACTGACCAGTTTTGATCAACTTGACTTGAATCTGAAGTATGACCATCGGCCAGGCTGGCTAAACTAGAGCCATGCGTGGACGGTTGGGCAGCTTGGCGGCGGTGGCAGCGGGGACGGTCATGCTGGCCGTGGCAGGCGTGGTGCCGGGGGGCCAGGCGAAGAAGGCACCCACAGTCGATTTCAACCGCGACGTCCGCTCGGTTCTCTGGAAGTGCATGTCGTGCCACGGCACGGGCGACGGGGCAGCCGGTCTGCGTCTGGACTCGTTTGCGGGAGCGACCAAGGAACTGCCGAGCGGCAACCACGCTATTGTTCCCGGCAAGCCGGATCTGAGCGAACTTGTCAAGCGGACGACTACCAAAGACGAGAGCATGGTCATGCCCCCGGCCAGCGCGCACAAGCCACTCAGCACCGAAGAGAAGCAGATTCTGCGCGACTGGATCGCCCAAGGGGCCGAATACAAGGAGCACTGGGCGTTTGTCAAACCTGTACGCCCCAACTTGCCGGAAGTCAAGCACACCCAATGGCCGCGAAACGGTATCGACCGGTTCGTCCTCGCCAAGCTCGAGGCCGAGGGCCTGAAGCCCGAGAAGCAAGCCGACCGCGCCACCCTCATCCGCCGCGTCACACTGGACCTGACCGGCTTGCCACCGACGCCAGCCGAAGTTGCCGCGTTCCTGAAAGACAAATCCCCCAACGCCTACGAGAAAGTCGTCGACCGACTGCTCGCCTCGCCCCGCTATGGCGAGCGCATGGCGATGGACTGGATGGACTACTCGCGCTACGCCGACAGCAACGGCTACCAGGCCGACTTTGAACGGTACCAATCGCGCTGGCGCGACTGGGTCATCCAAGCGTTCAACAAAAACATGCCCTACGACCAGTTCACGGTCGAGCAACTGGCAGGCGACCTGCTCCCCAACGCGACGATGGAGCAGAAGTTGGCGACCGCCTTCAGCCGCAACCACCGCATCAACACGGAAGGCGGCGTCATCGTTGAAGAGTGGCGGGTCGAGAACATCGTCGACCGTGTCGAGACGACATCGGCCATTTGGCTCGGCCTGACCACGGGCTGCGCCCGGTGCCACGACCACAAGTACGACCCCTTCTCACAGAAGGACTTCTATCGTATGTTCGCCTACTTCAACAACGTCCCCGAAAGCGGTTCGGGCGAAGAAAGGCCGATCAACCACCCGCCGACCATGGACGCGCCGACGGCCGACCAGGCAGCCCAACTCAAGACCCTCGATGCCCGAGTCAAGCAGCTCGACGCTTGGCTAGGAGCAAAGGCTGAAGCCCGGGTCAAGGCTGCGGCCGGCTGGAAGCCAACGAACCTGTTGGCGCAAGTCGATACAGGCCTTATCGCCCGCTACAGCTTTAATGGTGCGGGCCCGGCCGGTAGCAAGGGCGTCGGTGACTTGAAGTTCGAATCTGGTAGGGCGACAGGTGCCGTCGTCACGAACGACAAGTCCTATCTCGACTTGGGCGACGTCGCGGACTGGGAGCGCGACAAGCCTTTCAGCTTCGCCCTCTGGGTCAAGCCGACCAACGGCGAAGGCTCACCTCTCTCCAGGATGGATTCGAGCAACGGCTATCGAGGCTGGGAATGTTCGCTTTCCGGCGGCCGGTTCCAGATGCACTTCATTAGCCGATGGTCGGAGAGCGCTCTCAAGATCGCTGCCAAAGACAGCGTGCCTAACGGGCAATGGTCGCACTTGGTGGTCACATACGATGGTTCTTCCAAGGCGGCTGGCCTCAAGATGTATGTCAACGGCAAGCTTGTGCCGGTCAATGTCGAGGCGGACTCGCTCAAGGACTCGACGCGAACGACAGTATCAACGAAAGTCGGTCGCCGGACTAACAGCGAAATGTTCACCGGCAGCGTGGACGACGTGGCCCTGTTCAGCCGGGCCCTCTCGCCCGCCGAGGCGGCCAAGCTGGCCTCGACGTCACCTGCCTTGCCGATCCTGAGTGTCGACCCATCTAAGCGGACGCACGACCAGCAGATCGAGCTCGCCCGCCAGTACTGCTTGGCGACCGACAAGGAATTCGCTCGCCGCGACGCGGAACGAGTCAAGGCTGACCAAGACCGCACCTCCCTCAAAAACGCGATCCCGAACGTGATGGTCATGGTCGAGATGCCCAAGCCCAGAGACTGCTATGTCCTCCTGCGCGGCCAATACGACAAGCATGGCGAGAAAGTGACCGCCGGCCTGCCAGCGTTCCTGCCGCCCATGCCGACCAACGTACCGAACAACCGGCTCGGCTTGGCCAAGTGGATCGTCTCGCCGGACAACCCGCTCACCGCCCGCGTCACCGTCAACCGCATGTGGGAGCGGTTCTTCGGCAACGGCATCGTGTCGACCATCGAGGACTTCGGCACGCGCGCAGAATTCCCGACCAACCCCGAGCTCTTGGACTACCTGGCTACCGAGTTCCTTCGGTTGAAATGGGACCAGAAGGCGATGATGAAGGAGATCGCCACAAGCGCGGCCTATATGCAGTCGTCCAATATCTCGGCCGACAAGCTGGAGCGTGACCCGCAAAACAAGTGGGCGTCGCGCGGCCCACGCTTCCGCTTGCCCGGCGAAGTCATCCGCGACCAAGCTCTGTATGTCAGCGGCCTGTTGCATGAAAAGTTGGGGGGTCCTTCGGTGCGGCCCTACATGCCTGACGCCGTGTGGGATGAGACCAACGTCTACGGCAACCTGCGCAACTACATGCACGACAAGGGGCCAGGCCTCTACCGTCGCAGCCTCTACACAATCTGGAAACGCACCGCCGCACCGCCGAACATGCTGCTGTTCGACGTCCCGTCGCGAGAAGCCTGCCGCGTCCGCCGTGCCCGAACCGACACGCCCCTCCAGGCCCTGACGCTGCTGAACGACGTGACCTATGTCGAGGCGTCGCGCGTCCTGGCCCAACGGATGATGAAGGAAGGTGGCAAGACTGCCTCCAGCCGCTTGTCCTATGCTTTCCA
>JAFDWT010000094.1:0-9146 GCA_018268335.1 Armatimonadota bacterium
CACTCCAGAAGGGCCCCTGTGCTAGGATTCAAGGGCGATGGCGAAGGTGTTGCTTGAAGTCTGTTGTGGCTCGGTGGACGAGGCCTTGGCGGCTCATGAAAACGGTGCCGACCGCATCGAGCTGTGCTGTGCTTTGGCCGTCGGTGGCCTGACTCCCGCCCTTGGCATGTTGGAGGAAGTCAAGTCGTGGGCTACCTATCCTGTCATGGCGATGACCAGGTCACGCGAGGGAGGGTTCCACTACACTGCCGCGGAGTTCGACACCATGGTCCGCGACGCGAAGATCCTACTGAACCACGGGGCGGACGGCATCGTTTTTGGATTTTTGCACCAGGACGGGACTGTCGACGTCGAGCGCACGGCCCGCATGGTCGACATCGCCGGCGGGGCGCCGACGATGTTCCACCGGGCCTGCGATGCCACTCCCGACCTTTTCGCCACGATGGAGACTCTGGCCGAGCTGGGCGTGACGCGGATGCTGACCAGTGGTGGGGCGGGGCAGGCCGCCCTGGGAGCTTCGGTTCTTGCCGAACTGGTGCGGCGGGCGGAGGGGAGGATCGAGGTCCTCCCTGGCGGGGCGATCGAGCCAGATAACGTGGTCGGCCTTGTGCAAACCTCCGGCGTGACCCAGGTGCACTTTGCTGCGCGGGACAATGCTGACCAGGGTGGTTATGCAGGTGTGGCTGAGGCTGTTCCTGCTCCGGCTGTTATCACCGGTATCAGGCAGGCCCTGGCAGACGCAGGCCTCTAGCCCCGGCTCACAGCCTTGACGGCAGTTCGCCCTGAGTTCGCATAAGCCCCCCAAAAAGGCTACATTGTGCGGGCCAAAGCCGCACCGACCAGCTTCGCGAACAGCTCGGCCGACTCGCCGCCGCTCGTTGTGCCGACCACACAGGCCAACCGCCCCTGGACGAAGACCGGCGTGCAAACCAGACCTTGGCTGTGCCTGCATGCTGTCGAAATCTCGCCAGTCCGAATGGCGTCACAAGTGCGATGGTCAAAAGCCAAAATCGTCGCCGCCGCCTGGCCGACAGGCCAGAGGCAACGGACCACGACCTCACCGTTCACCGAGCTGGGAACCGCGACAAAGCCCCGCGGCCCGACCAGGCCCTGAGCTCGGGCCCGGCACACGGCGTCGACTTCCGATGCCGATTCACAACGCGCCAAGTCCAGAGCCAGATGCGCCCAGTCTGGCCCGACCGGCGCCGCCCCAGGCGCCACACGCTTCTCTTGTACAGTCTCTAGTTGTTCTCGCAGTGCCAAAGCAGTCCCACCCTCTGCCGAAGCCGACCAGACGTCGAACTTCCGCCCCCCCGACATGATGACAGAGGCCATGCCTTCGGCGGAAGGGAGGGGGGACTCAAACAACTCGTCCCAAGTCAGTCCGACGGGGTCAGCGCCGAGGAGCTCGGTCAGCGCCGCGTTCGCGGCGACGATCCTGCCTCGGTCGACCAAGGCAAACGCCGAGGCTGCTTGCCCCGATTGCTCCGCCACATGCGCCCAAGCCTTGCGTAACTTTTTCTTGTCAGATGCTCCGCCGGCCATGTCGTACCTTCAATTGAGGTCCTTGCAGACCTCGCGCGTCGAATCCCCATTTGTCCCAATCCTCCGGGTTGGGATTCCCCTGGTTCCAACCCTTGGCTGCGCGCGTCAGACAAACCAAACAGCCCGCCAGCCCGGATACGTTGTGGCACAGGTCAGCGCGAAGTCGCGCCAGTGACGTTACGAGAAATGGTGAGAACCAAGCAGAAATCAACCAAAACGGCCGGAAATATAGTCTTCCGTCTTCTGGTTGCGCGGGTTCAAGAAGATGTCCTGTGTGGGCGCCAGCTCCTCGACGCGGCCCTCCATAAAGAAGGCCGTCATGTCGCTCGTCCGCTGGGCCTGTTGCATGTTGTGCGTGACAATGACGATGGTGTAGTTGTCTTTCAGCTCCAGGATCAAGTCCTCGATCTTGGCAGTCGCCACAGGGTCAAGAGCCGAACAAGGCTCGTCCATCAGGATGATCTCGGGGTCCACCGCGATGGTCCTCGCGATGCAAAGCCGTTGTTGCTGGCCGCCCGATAGGCTCAGGCCACTTTGTGTCAGCTTGTCGCTGACCTCAGTCCAGAGCGCCGCCTTGGTCAAGCACCGCTCGACGATTTCGTCCAGGTCTGATTTCCGGCGCACGCCGTGCACCCGAGGGCCGAAGGCGATGTTGTCGTAGATCGACATCGGGAACGGGTTGGGTTTCTGGAAAACCATGCCGACGGCTTTGCGGAGCTCGACAACGTCGACGTCCGGACCATAGATGTCGTGCCCGTCAATGGTCACCTTGCCTGTCAGGCGCGTGCCGTCGATCAGGTCGTTCATGCGGTTGAGGCACCGAAGGAAGGTGGACTTGCCACACCCGGACGGGCCGATGAGAGCAGTGACCTGGTGCGGCTCGGCCGTCAGGGAGACTTCCTTGAGGGCGCGGAACTGGCCGTAGTAGAAATCGACACCGGTGGCCTGCACTCTTCCGGCTGCGGTACTGGTTGTTTCCGGCTCGGCCACCATCATCACTCCCTATTCTGGCAGTCACAGGCAGCGCAATGGGCCGACATTCTGTTAACGCTGTGTTATGGCAGCCTGTCGGAGAGCGTGGTCGACCAGAACGAGGGCGACCATGGCCTCGACCATCGGAACCGCGCGGGGAAGCACGCAAGGGTCGTGACGGCCCCGGCCTTTGATCGTCGTGTTCTCGTGGTGGACGTCGACAGTGTCCTGCTCGTGCATCACGGTCGCAACTGGCTTGAAGGCTGAGCGCATGGTCAGCGGCATGCCGTTGCTGATACCGCCTTGGATGCCTCCACTGTCGTTCTTGGTCGTCGTGACATTCTTTTCGGAATCCGAACGATAGGGGTCATTGTGCTGTGTGCCGCGTAGGTGCGTGCCGGCAAATCCGCTACCGACCTCGAACCCTTTGCAGGCAGGGAGGCTCATCACCGCTTTGGCCAGGTCAGCTTCCAGCTTGTCGAACACCGGTTCGCCCCAACCGGCGGGGACTCCGCGGGCGACACACCGGACGCAGCCGCCGACGGAGTCACCGTCCTTGCGGACTGCCTCGATCAACTCGGTCATTCTTTTGGCAGTCGAAAGGTCAGGACACCGTACAATATGTGCCTCCACGTCTTCCAGCGTCACCTTTTCGGCGTCCACTTCGGCTTGAATGTTTTGGACGGAGTCCACCCAGGCGACAATCTCGACTCCGAACCGGATTCGCAGCAGCTCTTTTGCCACCGCCCCGGCGGCCACCCGCCCAATGGTCTCTCGGGCCGAGGCCCGTCCGCCTCCGCTCCAGGCTCTGATGCCGTACTTTTCGTTGTAGGCAAAGTCGGCGTGGCTAGGGCGGTATTTGTCCTTCATCTCGTCGTAGTCGCGGCTGCGCTGGTCGCTGTTGCGCACCAACATGGCGATCGGCGTGCCGATGGTGACTCCGTCCAAGACACCGCTCAAGATTTCAACCGTGTCCGACTCTTTGCGTTGCGTCGTCAGCTTGCTCTGGCCGGGTTTGCGCCGGTCGAGCTCCTTTTGCACGGTCGCCTCGGTCAACGGAAGCAGGGAAGGACAACCGTCCACGACGACCCCCACTGCTGGGCCGTGCGACTCGCCAAAGGTCGAGACGCGGAACAGGGTTCCGAACACGCTCGCCATCAGGCCAATGCCTCGATGCGTCGGGCCAGTTCGATGTCCGTCATCGTCACGCCGCCGGCGTCGTGGGTGCTGGTCTCGATGCGGACGGAAGGGTAGGTGAGGGTGATGTCGGGGTGATGGTCCATCGACTCGGCTACGTGGCCGACGGCGACCGTGAAGAGCACCCCCGTCGCATACGATTTTGACGGGAATGTCTTGCCGATTTTCCCGCCGAGGTCGTCCCAACCAACAAGGCCGACCAGGGCGTCTTTTAGCTCATTTGGACTCAAAACCTGTCGCGCTGGCACGTGTTCTCCCGACAATTCACAGTGGGCCCAGCTTACCGGAAAGACCTTTGAAGGCCTTCGGTACACTGACCCCAGAGAAGCAGGCACCCGCCAATGGCGACGGGCCCCGGGATCCTCAAACTATGAGCACCACCATTCCTGCCACCGCTCAACTGGACCTGTCGTCCGCTGGGCACGTCTACCGAAACCTTTCGGTTTCCGAACTGATCGAGCACGCGATCCGCAATGACGAAGGTGTCCTTGCTGCCAACGGCGCTCTGGTGGCCCAGACGGGCAAGTACACGGGGCGGACGCCAAAAGACAAGTGCACCGTGCGCGACCAGTCGACGGAGGACAAAGTGTGGTGGGACAACAACGTCCCGATCTCGGCGGAGCAGTTCAGGCACCTACGGGCCAAAGCCACCGCCAGCTTCAGCGACAAAACGCTCTACGTCGTCGACACCTACGGCGGCGCCGACCCGGCCCACCGCATCAAGGCACGGTTCGTGGTCGAAAAGGCTTGGCACGCGCTTTTCATCCGCACCCTTTTGATCCGCCCCACCGCTCAGGAACTCGCCAGCTACGAGCCGGACTGGACGATCATTGACATGTGCACGGAGGTCTGCGACCCCGCCACAGACAACACCCGCAGCGACGCCGTGATCGCCCTCAACATGACGGCCAAAGAGGTCGTCATCATGGGCACCCAGTACGCCGGCGAGATGAAGAAGAGCGTGTTCACGATCATGAACTTCCTCTTGCCGCTCAAAGGTGTGATGAGCATGCACTGCTCGGCGAACATCGGCCGCGACGGCGACACCGCCTTGTTCTTCGGCCTCAGCGGCACCGGCAAGACGACGCTCTCCGCCGACCCTGAGCGCGCTCTCATCGGTGATGACGAGCACGGTTGGACCGACACTGGTGTCTTCAACGTCGAAGGTGGTTGCTACGCCAAGTGCGTGAAGCTGAGCAAAGAGGGCGAGCCCGAGATCTGGAACGCCATTCGGTACGGGTCGGTGCTTGAAAATGTCGTTCTCGATGAGAAGCGCGTCCCCGACTTCGACGACGTGTCGCGAACTGAAAACACCAGGTGCGCGTATCCGGTCGAGTACATCGACGGTGCTGTCATTCCCAGCATGGGCGGGCACCCCAAGAACATCTTCTTCCTGACCTGCGACGCCTTCGGCGTCCTGCCTCCGATCAGCAAGCTGGACGGCCAGCAGACAATGGACCACTTCCTGAACGGCTACACCGCTAAGGTGGCGGGCACGGAAGCAGGCGTCACCGAGCCGCAGGTCACATTCAGCACTTGTTTTGGCCAGCCGTTCCTGCCTCTTCCGCCCAAGGTGTACGCAGAGCTTTTGCGCGAGAAAGTCCAGCGCCACGGAGCCACCGTCTGGTTGGTGAACACCGGATGGACAGGCGGCCCCTATGGGGTCGGCAAGCGGATGTCGCTCTATCACACGCGCGCGCTGCTGCATGCTGCGCTCAATGGCTCGTTGCACGACGTGTCGTTTGAGACCGATCCGGTCTTCGGACTGGCTGTCCCCACTTCCTGCGACGGCGTGCCCGAAGAGGTTCTGACTCCACGCAAGACCTGGGCTGACACCGCCGCCTACGACGCCAAGGCCGCCGAACTGAAGGCCATGTTCGACGAGAACATCAAGAAGTTTCGGTGACTCTTTGTCGAGGCCGGCTCGTGTGAGCTGACTCCACTAGGCTTGCGTCCGCTCGAAAGTGACGCCTTCGGTGGTCGTGTCTAGAATCCAAGAACGGGCTTGCAGGCCAGCTTGGGAGTACGCCTCGGCCATCGCTTGGCCGATGAGGTCGTGGCCTGATCGAGCGAAGGCGATGATGCCCGGGCCCGCGCCGCTGAGGCAGCTGCCGATTGCCCCGGTTTCCTTGGCGGCGGCGATCACGGATTCGGCGCCGGGGATGTGGCTGAGCCGGTAAGGCTGGTGGATGCGGTCTTCCAGTGCGATGGCGAGGAGGTCGTCGTCACCGTTGCGCAGCGCTTGTAGCGCGAACATGGCCCGGCCCAGGTTGAAGACGGCGTCCTTGTGTGGCACCTTTTCAGGCAATGCGGCGCGCGCCACCGAGGTGGGGAAGTCGAAGTCGGGGACGCACACCACGACACGTAGCGGTTCGGTGAGGACGCTGCGGACGATGACGCCGCCGTTGTGCGGCATGATCAGGAGGAGGCCGCCGACAATGGCGGGGCCGACGTTGTCGCCATGGCCCTCGATCTGCACCGAGCGGCGCAGGATACGGTCCCGGTCGATGTCGCCCAGGAGGGCTTCGGCAAATGTGACACCGGCGACGACCGCCGTCGAACTCGATCCCAGGCCGCTCCCGCAAGGGACTTCGGCATGGCAGGTGAACTTGAGGCCGTGCCCCATGGCCTCCCATTTCGGGCCGAGCAGGGCGATCGTGGTCTCAGCGACCAGGTTGGTCCCGTCGGTGGCCAAGCGTTCTGCGCCCTCGCCGGAATTCTCCACGACCACATCACCTTGAGCACCCCACGGCTCCATGGTGAAGGTGTTCCAGAGGTCGAGCGCCATGCCCATGCAGTCAAAGCCGGGCCCTAGGTTGGCGGTGGTCGCTGGAACGCGGACGCGGATCATCGCTCGACCTCCCGGAGCAAGGCGTCGGTTGTCGCGTCGATGGTGACGGGCGCTGGTCGGCCCGCCATCGCGTTGTCCGGATCCTTCATGCCGTGTCCGGTGACGACAGCAACGACGCGCTTCCCTCGGGGGTCGATGGCTCCTTCGGCCACGGCCTTGGCAAAACCAGCGAGTCCAGTGGCTGAAGACGGCTCGCAAAAGACACCTTCTTCCTGTGCCAGGGCGCGGGCCATAGCCAAGATGGCGTCGTCCGAAACGGCGCGCACATGGCCGCCAGATTCGCGAAAAGCAGTGGCCGCCTCGTTCCAACGGGCTGGATTGCCAATGCGGATGGCGGTGGCCACTGTCTGGGGGTCGGTCACAGGGTGCCCCAGCACCATTGGCGCCGAACCTGCCGCCTGGACGCCCACGACGACCGGTCGCTTGGTGGTTCGTCCGGTCTGTAGTTCGTCCGAGAATCCCTTCCAGTAAGCCGTAGTGTTGCCAGCGTTGCCGACCGGCAGGCACAGGAAGTCCGGTGCGTCGCCTAGGTCGTCGACGACCTCAAAAGCGGCCGTTTTTTGTCCTTCGATCCGGCTCGGGTTGACCGAATTGACCAGGCAGAGCGCAGACCTTTGCGAAGCCTCTCTTACCATCAAGAGTGCATCGTCAAACGAGCCACGGATCTGAACCACTTGTGCTCCATAAGCGATCGCTCCGGCCAGTTTTCCCAGCGCGACTTTGCCTTCGGGGACGACGACCACACACTTAATGCCGGCCCGGGCCGCATAGGCGGCGGCCGAGGCGGCGGTGTTGCCGGTGCTGGCGCAGACGACGGCTTGGGCACCGTCGTGGACGGCTTGAGTCACCGCCACCGTCATGCCGCGGTCTTTGAACGAGCCGCTGGGGTTCAGCCCCTCGAACTTGGCGTAGAGTTCGACCCCCTCACCCAACGACCGGGCCAAGCGGGGAAGAGGCACGAGCGGAGTCCGGCCCTCCAGCAAGCTCACCGCTTTCGCGCCGGGAGAGAGCTCCAGGCGCGAACGGTACTCATCGACGATCCCTTGCCAAGCCATACGCCACCTCCAATACGAGGCGCATCGTCGAGCCCGTCACCTCAATTATGGGGCGGTCAAGCGGATACCTTGACCTGTTTCTCCGCCTTCTCGCCCTTCACCGTCAAGACGACTTTGTAGTCGCCGACGGGAATGTAGGTCGGTCGCCGGCCTGCGTACGGGTCTTTCAGGGCTTCTTTCGGATCCTTGGGCTTGTCGGGCGCCTCAAACGGCGCCCAGCGGTCGCCCGGCTTGAGCAGTGTCTTAAGGGTCATGAAATTGATGCCGTTGTCCACGGTCACCTTCTTGCTCACCACCGCTTTGCCGTCTTTGTCCAGGAGCTCCAATGTCCCCTCGCCCATCACCGTCGACCAGACGGTGACAGCCAGGTCGTGGTCGTTGGGCTTGCCCTCGGCATATGTTGGATAGTTGGCGTATGGCCAATCCTTCTGGCCTGACAGGCTTTGCGCCTCGTGGATGTCGAGCTTCTTATCCTTAAAGGTGCCTTTGACGATCTCGTCGAGCCACTTGAGGCTGATCTTGTAGACGCTGCGGGCGTGGCTGGCGATGACGATCTCCCGGTCCCTGGCCTGGACCGCCAAGTCGTGTACCGGCGTGTTCGGCAGGCCGCCGCCCAGCATCATCCATGATCCCCCCCGGTCGATGGAGACGTAAACACCGTCGTCGTTACCGACGTAAAGCACGTTTGGGTTGCCCGGGTCTTCGCGCAGGGTGTTGACCGGCATGGACGGCAACCCGGAGGCGATGGACGTCCACGTCTTGCCAAAGTCTTCGCTCTTCCAAACATAGGGCGTCCAGTCGTCGTCACGGTAGCCGTTCTGGCTGCAGTACAGCCTTCCGTCCACATGGGAACTGGCGGTCAAGCGGGTCACCCACTTGTCCTTGGCGGGCGTGGAGATGTCGGTCCACGTGACGCCGCCGTCGGCGGTCGTCTTCACCGAGCCGTCGTCGGCACCTGCATAAAGTCGCTCGAAATGGAAAGGACTCTCCGCCAGTTGCGTCAGGGTGGAGAACGGGACGTTCCCATTGGGTTTGTCTTTCGTCAAGTCGCCACTCAGGACCTCCCAAGTCCGGCCCTGGTTCCAGGAGCGATGCACTTTTTGTGAACCGACATACACGACGTCCGGGTGGAACGAGGAGACGATGATCGGCGCGAGCCAGTTCCAGCGCAGCTTCTCGTCCTTCTTCGGCCTAGGCTGGATGAAGCCAGTCCGTCCGGTCGTGCCGCCGTCCAATCGGACAAATGCGCCAAATTGTGAGGCGATGTAGACGGTCTCGCCGTCGTTGCGGGGGTCGACGGCGATCATGCTGCCGTCACCGCCGCCGATGGCCTTCCATTGGTCGGGGTCGCTGATGCCAGGGCGGTGCGTGCTCGGCCCCTTGAGCGTGCCGTTGTCCTGCAAGCCGCCCATGACGTTGTACGGCGTCTTGTTGTCCACCGCAATCGTCGTGAACTGGCCCACAGTCGTCTTGTTTGTTGGCGTGAAGGTCTCGCCTCCGTCCATGCTGACTGAAAAACCACCGTC
>JAFDWT010000094.1:9205-12445 GCA_018268335.1 Armatimonadota bacterium
GTGCCGGTCGTATAGAGCGTGTCGGCGTCATTGGGATCGACGATCACGCGGTTAAAGTAATAGCCGCCGTGGACGCCGATCCTGGGGGTCGCCTTGGCCCACGTCTTGCCGCCGTTATCCGACCGCCAGACCTGCGAGTCGGCGTCAGCGAAGTCAAACACTTTGGGGTTCGTTTTCAGCAGCAGATCGTTCAGCGCCTTGTCGGTCATCGAGCCGTCTTTGATCTTCTTGGCGGTGTCCGAAGCGCTCGTGCCCGAAGGGAGGTAGCGGCTGAGGAATGGGCGAAGGGTGTCTTCGTCCATCTGCTTGACGACGTCGAACGGCGTCCGCATGTAGCGGCGGATCGTCAGGCGACCGTCGGGCGCGAATTCGTCGATCTTGTCGGTGTCCGGGTCGGTGCCCTGGTTTTCGATGAACAGATAAACCCTGTCCGGCTTGTTGGGCGCGATGGCGATGCTGTAGCGGCCGCCGTCCCATCCGTTCGGCAGAGCAGTGATCTTCTCCCAGTTTTTGCCGCCGTTGGTGGTCTTGTACACCGCGCTGCTGGGGCCCGACTCGCTGATGTCCCAGGCGCGGCGGTCGCGGTCCCAGGCACAGGCGTAGACAACGTTGGGGTTGCGAGGGTCCATCGCCATGTCGATGACACCGGTCCAGTCGTCTAGCTTCAGGATTTGGTTCCAGGTCTTGCCGCCGTCGGCCGTCTTGTAGACGCCGCGCTCGCTGTTTTGCGAATATAGGTGGCCGAGGACGCCGACCCAGACCGTGTTCGGGTTTTTGGGGTCGATGATGACCTTGCCGATGTGGTGGCTCTCCTCCAGGCCCGAGTGCTGCCAAGTCTTGCCGGCGTCGCGGCTGACGAACATGCCCGTGCCCGCGTAGCTGGTGCGCTGGCTGTTGTTTTCACCGGTGCCGACCCAGATCGTCTGGCCGTCGGCGGTGGCGTCAAAGTCACCGATGCCGTAGGCGCTCTGGTCGTCGAAAAGCGGCTTCCACTGCAGGCCAGCAGCGTCGGTCTGCCACAGTCCACCGGTGGCGTAAGCCACCAGCACATTGCCCGGGGTCTTGGCGGGGACGTCGATGTGCACGATACGGCCACCCTGCTGGATCGGGCCGATCTGCTGCCACTTCACCCCTTTGGTCGGGCTCTCAGCCGCCAGCTGTTGGCGAAGCTCCCAGGCCTTCGTCCGCATGGAGGCGGGGCTGCCTTGGACCGGTTTGTGCAGTTTTTGCCGTTGGACGGCGTGGCTTTCTCCGGTGCGGAACTGCAGCTGTTCCTCGAGTTCGCGGGCGATCTCCGCTTTCTCGCGGTCTTGAGGATCTTGTTGCTGCGGCAAGAGGACCGGATGGGAAACGAGAGCAAGCAGTACGAGGGCCGGTGAAGGCATGGCGCTAGCAGTATGCCTCGCTTCAAGGGTTCTTTTACTAGGGTGAAGGCTCCTGGGCCACCCAATTCACGCTCAACCAATGGCGTGGGCCAACACCTCTAGCATCTCGTCGGTCGTGTCCAGGTCGACGCAGCCGTCGGTGATGCTCTGGCCATAGACGAGGCTCTCGCCTTCTACGACCTCTTGACGTCCCGCCACCAAATTGCTCTCGATCATCACGCCCAAGATGGAGCGCGAGCCGGACCGCAGCTGGCCGACGATGTCGGCAAGGACTTCTGGTTGCCGAGCCGGGTCTTTGCCCGAGTTGGCATGGCTGCAGTCGATCATCAGCCGCTCCGTCAGGCCGGCCTTGCCCAGGATCTTGCACGCTTCGGCGACCGACTCGGCGCTATAGTTCGGCCCTGTTTTGCTGCCGCCGCGCAAGATGACGTGGCACGTGTCGTTGCCCGTGCTGCGGAAGTGGGCGGCCACGCCGTCCTTGGTCGCCGAGGCGAACCAGTGGGGTTCGCGAGCGGCGATCACGCCCTCCACCGCCGACTGGACCCGGCCGTCAGTGGCGTTCTTGAACCCCACCGGCATCGAGAGTCCGCTGGCCAGTTCGCGGTGCGGCTGCGACTCCACAGTCCGGGCGCCGATGGCACCCCAGGTCACGAAATCAGCGATGTACTGCGGCGCGATCATGTCCAGGAACTCGGTCGCCGTCGGCAGGCCGAGGTCGGCGATGTCGCGCAGGAGAGTCCGGGCCTCGCGCAGGCCCTTGTTGATCCGGTGGCTGCCGTCCAGGTCGGGGTCGTTGATAAACCCCTTCCAACCGACCGTCGAGCGCGGCTTTTCAAAGTAGCTGCGCATGACAATGAACAGCCTTTCCGCATAGGTGTCGGCGCGTTCTTTCAGCCACTCGGCGTAGTCGCGGGCGGCGACGGTGTCGTGGATGCTGCACGGTCCGACGACCACCATGAGGCGCAGGTCCTCCCCCGCGACGATGGCGCGCGCGGTCTCTCGGCTCTGGGACAGAAAGGCGGTGTTGGCCTCGCTGTTCGGCACTTCTTCCATTAGGATCGCCGGAGACACCAGGGGCCTCGTCGCGTCGATGCGCACGTCATCGACGCGGTTAGTCTGTTTACCCTTGGCCATTGTCCGGTGTTCCATGCGTGTTTGGTGAGACCAAAGTGTACCGGTTTGAACCTGCGGGCGGACGCCATGGCCAGGAATCCAGGAGATTAGCCGGGTGGACCGGATATCTTCGGCTATGCCGGAACTGCCGGACATCGAGCTCTACCGCCACGCCATCGCCGAGCGGGTAGTGGGCGGCCCACTGGTCGGCGTCAAGCTGTTCAGCCCGTTCGTGCTGCGCACCGTCACGCCTCTCGTCGCCGCTGTCACTGGGCAACGGATCGACAGTGTCAGCCGGCTGGGCAAGCGCATCGTGCTCGACATGGAGGGCGGCCTGCATGTGGTGGTCCACTTGATGATCGCCGGTCGGCTCCTGTGGGCGGCCGGTGAACCGACGGTCCGCCAGCCTGGTGGGCGGAACACCTTAGCCCTCTTCCAATTCCTTCAAGGCCACATTCTGCTGACCGAGGCGGGGACCAAGCGGCGGGCCTCGATCCATGTTGTTGACAGCGACGGATTGTTGGCCTTGGACCCTGGCGGCATCGAGCCGCTTGACTCGACGCTAGATGCGTTCGTCAAGGCACTCACTCCCGAGAACCACACAATCAAGCGGGCGCTGACCAACCCGCGCTATGTCGCCGGGATCGGCAATGCCTACTCGGATGAAATCTTTCACGCAGCCCACCTGTCGCCGATCAGGTTGACCAAGAGCATGACGGCAGAAGAGTGGGCCAGACTGCAC
>JAFDWT010000095.1 GCA_018268335.1 Armatimonadota bacterium
GTCACGGCGCCGTTGCTCGTCTCGAATCCGTAGCCGAGCGCCTGGTCGCCGGGTGCGAGCACACGCAAGCCGACGCGCTTGAGTTCCTCGTACGGAAGCTCGTCCGTACTGCGGATCATCCGGTCGTACAGTGGGCCGAGGTCGGCCCCCGCCACCTCGCTGATGGTGGCCCGCAAGTCGTCTTCACCGAAGCCCGGTTGGGGCAGGTGATAGCGCTGGTAGAGGAGCCTCATCACATCGTCGAGCGACTTCTGGCCCTTGGTCTCGGCTCGGATGGCCGCATCAAAGATCAGTCCGGCGACGAGCCCCTTGTTGTAGTAGCTGAGGTCGCCCACGTTCCCAAATCCGTTCCGCCACGCTTCGCGCGAGCATTCCTCCACCGTCATCGTCTTCCGAGTCGTCCCACGCTGAAGTTCCTGAATCTGGCGGCTGAGCGCCTGGAACAGCCAGTTGTCGTCGTGGACCTTAGCCCGGTGCGCGGTGATCTGGGCATAGTAGTCAGTCACACCTTCCGAAAACCAAAGGGCGCCGGTGACGACCTTCTGGGTGTAGTCGAACGGCCCGAGCACCTTGGGACGGATCTGTTTGACGTTCCATGCATGGAAGTATTCGTGCGTGCCGAGTTCGTCGAGGTGAATGACGTCGCTGTTCGGGACGGCGATGACATTGGACGCCCGATGCTCGAGACCACCGGCGAAGTCACCGACGCTGAGGTGGACGATGTACATGTATCGCTTGAAGCCCGTCGTACCGAAGAGTTTGATCGCAGGCACGCTGCAGACCTTGAGCCGCTGCGCGCTGTCGTCGAGATCCGCCGAGATGCCGTCGTTTGCGACGTAGATTGCGGAGAACGGGATGCCTTCGACTTCGAAATCCCGGCGTTCGAACTTGCCCATTTGCAGCGGATGGTCGACGAACTCGTCGTAGCCCGTGTCTGCCCGCCAGCCCGGTCCATCGGGGTCCATAGGTGTGGCGATCCGCCAGCCCTGCGGTACGTAGACCTTCAAGCGGCACGGCTCCTCCTTTCGTCCCTCGGCATACATGAAAGCTGCCGAGCCGTTCACAAAGCAGTCGTGGGGGCCGATGTGCACGCGGAAGAACCCTAGGCCCTGGTCGTCGCCCAGGACCTTATAACGCAGCGTCAGTGCGCCCTTCGAGGGGTTTTGGACAGCCCAGCGAGCGCCCGAATGCTCGATCTTCAGATCGCTGCCATCCTCACCGATTGCGCGGACGTCACTTACTTTGTCCTGGAAGTTGAGAACGAAATAGAAGCCAGGAGACCAGACGGGCATTCGGAAGACGGTCTGTTCCGTGCCTTTGTCCACATGGATGGTTACCTGAAGCTTCTGACTGGCAGGGTCGGGTTGGGCCGTGTAGGAGATGTCGGCTTGGGAAAGGGTTGCGGCAAAAGCGACCGATGCGAGCAGAAGATGACGAAGCATACGAACCTTGTACGTTTGGCGACGCTCAAAACGTCGCTGAGTATCAGTCTAGCCGCGTTCGCCGTCGGCTTGTGCGTGGCTCAGGAGGTGCCTGGTTTTACGCCTGCCAAGGATCCTTCCCAATCCAAATTCCAGGCCCCTATCCCGCGCCCGTGGATCGAACCCGGCTTTTGCAGGGTGCTCTACGTGCAATCGCCCAACAGCGGCGTCCGTCCGGCCGATGCCGTCATCGACACAATCGTGGTGCATGCAACCGTCATTCCGACCCTGGAGCAGACCACGGCCGCCTTCACGCGCGAGGCGTCGCAAGTCTCCGCGCACTACACCATCGGCCGAGACGGTTCGATCGTGCAAAACGTGAGCGGCTTTCGTCGAGCGTGGCACGCTGGAGTCAGCGTGTTTGAGGACCGAAACAACGTCAATCACTTCTCGATCGGCATCGAGTTGGTGAACCTCGACGATGGAAAGGATCCCTATCCGAAAGCGCAAACGGACGCCCTTTGCATGCTCATACGCACTCTAGAACGCCGGTTCCCGCTGAAGTACATCACCAGCCACGAGTACATCGCCCGACCGGTTGGGCGGAAGAACGACCCCCTCGGCTACCCGTGGAAAACATTGACAGACACGGGGCTTGCCATTGTGGTAACGAAGAACTAAGTCCCGGGTTCTCGCGGAGATTTTGGGATCAGGGAGAATGTGACGTCACCCGTGCTAAGCCACGCGATAATCCGGCAAAATGAACCTGCCATGCGCGTGATGATGCTCTCGTGGGAATACCCGCCCCGAATCGTCGGCGGGATCAGTCCCCATGTCCACGACCTCAGTCAGAAGCTCCAAGAACAGGGAATCGAGGTCCATGTCATCACGAAGGCGACCCCCCAGGCGCCGGATGAGGAGACCCAGCCATCGGGCGTGCAGATCCACCGCGTCCACTTGGACGAGACGCCGAACGATTTCATCCACGAAATCCAACTGCTGAACGTCGCGACCGAACGGCGTGTTCGGCAGCTTCTGGAAGACTGGCGGCCCGGGGGCCAGCCGACCATCTTCCACGCTCATGACTGGCTGTCCCTCGATGCGGCCCGCGAACTCAAATACGAATACAGCCTTCCGATGATCGCGACCATCCACGCGACGGAAGAGGGAAGGCATGGGGGCATCCACAACGACGTCTCACGCTACATCCACGAGCAGGAGTATTGGCTCACCTACGAGGCCTGGCGGGTGATCGTGTGTTCCGAGTTCATGAGGCACGAGGCGCACCGCTACTTCAACAGCCCGTACGACAAGATCGACGTCATCTACAACGGTGTCAACGCGGCCAAATTCGAGTTCGAATGGAGCGAGAAGGAACGGGCGGCTTGGCGCGGCAAATTGGCCACTCCCAAGGAGAAGATCGTCATGTACGTTGGTCGGTTTGTGCGGGAGAAGGGCATCCATGTTCTGCTCAACGCCGCGGGCATCATCTTGAGCGAGGAGCCGGACACCAAATTCGTCATCGTCGGTGGCGGCAACCGCGAGGTCTTGGAGAAGTTCGTCCGCTGGTACGGCCTGACGGACAAAGTGCTCTTCACCGGCTTCATGGCCAACCGTTCGCTACATCAGTTGTTCCGGTGCGCCGATGTGGCGGTCTTCCCTTCCCTTTACGAGCCGTTCGGCATCGTCGCTTTGGAAGGCATGGCGGCGGGGGCGGCGGTAGTCAGCAGCGACGCGGGCGGATTACGCGAGGTCGTGTTGCATGACAAGACAGGGACGCTGAGCTATTCAGGCGATCCCCAGAGCCTCGCTTGGGCGGTGCTCCACGTCCTCCGGGATCCGGCTCGCGCAGAAAAACTGAAGGCCGCAGCGCGCAAGCGGCTAGACGAGGACTTCGGCTGGGGCAAGCTCGCCGACCAGACGATCGAGGTCTACGAGCGCGTCTGGCGCGAGTTTCTGGCTTCTTACTGGGCGGACAAGACGGTGTGGCCGGTTTCACCGGGTGCCGACGAGCGTGCTAGCGTCGCCCGCCTGCGAGAGAAAGCGACGACCGGCGCCTATGTGCCGAAGCCAATGCCTTACGTCACGATCCCCAGCATCAAGATCGACCCAGACGCAGCCTTGGCCGCCGGCGACCCCGACGAGCACGACGACGAATGAGGCAAAAAAAAAGCCCGGCGGTCAGACGGCTGGGCCGACCACCGGGAAGAGGGATGAGTTGGTTATGGGCTTGTCTTTTTGCTCCGACGGCGGACCGCCAGGCTCGATAACGCCCCGAAGGCAAGCACGCCCATTGTCATGGGCTCTGGGACTGAGTCGATGCGGCCGACAAGACCGTGCAACTCGTCGCCGATACCGGCAGCAAAGTAGAGCGAATTCTTGTCGAACAGCGACCCACCGGTTCCAAAGCGGATGTCCCAGAGGCCTGTGTTGACAATGTCCTTTCCGTTCTCGTCCCTGAGAAACCCTTGGAAGACACCCGACACCGGGTCGAACGCCGCGATTTTGCCGCTGAGGGCATTGCCGACCAGGACGTCGTTGGCAAAAGCGCCAAAGGTCGACGGGGCGACTGTCAGGCCCCACGGCTCAGCAAGGTCGTTGCTGGTGGCAAAGCGCTTGACGAAGTTTCCAGCGGCGTCGTAGACATCGACGATGCCGCCGACTTGTTCTTCCACGCTGTACGTGACCCAGACCTGCCCGCCGATGTTGTGGACACCATAGGCTTTGTAGCCAGAGGGCAAGTTCGGCTCGGTCAGCGTCGTCTGAAAGGCAAACGAGGAGTCGAAGACGTCGACTCCGCCGTTCGCGTTGTCGGCGGCAAAGAGCTTGTCGTTAACGCGGGCCAAGCCGGTATAGGCCGCGCCTTGTGCCGAGCGGTCCACCATCGTGGCCGCCACCGTCCCTTGGCCGCTGTTCCACGCCGTGATTTTGCCGCCGAGCGTGGCGAACATGAACCGGGCAGCCGCGCCTCCGACCAAGAACCCAGACGTGCTGTTGAACACTTGGCCCGTCGGGTTGGCACCCGTGTTGACGACCAGAGCCTGCTTGGCGCCGAGGCCGTTGTACAAGGTCGAATTGCCGGTTCCTTGGTTGCTCACCCAGAACGGGCTTGTCGCCGAGCTGGACATGCCCCACGGGTTCACCAGGTCGGCGTCGATATGGTCGGCGGCGACGAAGCCGTCGGAGACGAGGTTGTGCTGCCGGTATTGCGCGGCGGCAGGAAGGGACAGCGAGGCAACGAGTGCAAGGGCGGCCACGGAACGGAGAGGGTTCTTCTTCAATTGCATTTCAGTGCTCCTCAATGAGGCAAGGCAGGTCAATCACATCGGGCGGTCGGGGGGCCGTTCGTCGGTTTCGACGCTTTGGCGGAGGTCTTGTTGGTTGCCCCGTTGGCATGGGCGCAAGTCGAACTCTTGTGAGTCCAAGGCAGACGGCACTGGATGTCACTCCAACTATTCGCAGCGACCATCGCCCCGAGAACGACAAGGAGGCCCGTGGCGACGAGAACGAGGGCCGTCAACCGACGACTGCGCGCCGGGCGGGCCATGGCGGTCTCAGCAAATCCGTAACCGGCAGCGATGACCGCCTTGAGCCGGCGGTGCTCCTGCACCCTGGCGTGGCACTCGCGGCACCAAAGGACGTGCCATCCGATGACGAACCGGGTCCACAGATCGGCGACTCCAAAGGCATAGGCGTGCAACGCCTCATCGTACATACAGAGGTTGCGTAAGGTGATCATTTTCCACCTTCCTTCCAGCCCGGGCCCAAGGCGGATTCGACTTGGGTGTGGGCTTCATAAAACTGATACTTGACGGTGCTCAGGTTGCGACCGAGCAGGGCGGCGATTTCGGGCAGGTTCAAGCCTGCGCCGTAGTACAGGTCCAGTATGTTCCGGCGGTCTTCGGGCAGCTTGCAGACGGCGTCTTGGACGGCCAGGCGCATGTCGGTGACGGCGTATTGGTCGGTGGCGACGCTGTCCGAGGCGTCGCCGCCGATGTGCAGGCGCTCCCGGCTTGAACTGCGGAACCAATCACGGGACTTGTTCATGGCAATCTGAGCGACCCAAGTGCGGAACCGAGAGCGCGAGTCAAATCGGGCCATGGACACCCAGGCACCGATCCACACTTCTTGCCGCAGGTCGGCGACGGCCTCGCTCGGGACGATCCGGTTGAGAAACCGGACCAAGAATGGGTCGTGGCGGCGCACGAGCTCATCAAACGACTCCTTGTCCCCGTTCCGGGCACTCTTGACCAGCACGGCGTCGGGCCACAGGCTGACCAACCCTGAGGTTGGCGACTCCGCGACTCCGACACGTGTGGGCTTGTGCATCCGATTGGCTCTCTCTGGGCAACTGAGTCGCTGGGGGTCGACGAATAGTTGGGCCGAGTCGAAGGTTTTTTCGACGGCTGGAATGGGAATGTCTCCAGGCGATTCGAAGTTCGCAATGCAGCCATGCGATTTCTGCTCGAATTGTTAAGGACCACTTAACATCCTGCCGCCCATGCCGACCGTATTGGTCATTGAGAGATGCAGAAAACAACTGAGACTCTGAGACGATGGGAAGCAGTGCGCGGTTATGTGTTCGACGACCCGCAGTCGTCGTTCCCCTACAGCGCCAAGGTCGCCAAGGAGAACGGGTGGTCGCGCGGCTACGCGCTGCGGGTCATCGAGGAGTACCGCCGGTTCGCCTTTCTCGCCGTCGCGGCTGGGCACTCGGTGTCGCCCAGCGAGGCAGTGGACCAGGCTTGGCACATTCACATCCTATACACGCGGGAATACAACGACGGCTTCTGCGCCGGGGTGCTAGGACAGCACCTGCACCACGGCCCGTCGCGCGGCGGTCGGAAGGAGGACGAGAGGTATCAGGATTGGTACGGCAAGACATTGGCCAGCTACCGGGCGTTCTTTGACGAAGAGCCACCAGCCGACATCTGGCCGACATCAGACGAAAGAGCTGCTTCGAGGCATAAGTTCCAGCGGGTCGACAAGGAGTCGTACTGGCTCGTGCCGAAGCCGGGCGCATGGTTGGCCAGGACTTTCCACGACAAGGGCGCGCTCCGGCGAGCGGCGGTCGGTGTCGGTCTGTCGGCGTTGGCGGTGACTCCCCTTGTCATCTGGGGCTGTGCGGCCCAGAACGGGGCGGTGAACCCGTTGGACTACGACGGCCCTTCGTTCCTTGGCTTCTACCTGGTGTCGTTCTTGGTCGGCACGGTGGCGGCGGCGGTGGTCAGGCATCTGTACCGGCCGCCTGCTCCTGACATCAGCGGCACTCGCAAACTCGACGCCGCCGAGGTCGCCTACCTGAACGGCGGACCTGGACTGATGCTGCACTCGGCCCTGGCTTCGCTAGTGCGGGGGAACCTGGTGACGATCGACCAACGCGCGGTCAACCGGACGGCCGAACCGGAGCCTGCGGGGCTGACGCCGATCGAGCAGCAGATCTTGCGGTCCACGGCGACCAGCGGTGTCTGGGCCAAAACGCTGGGTGACATCGTGAAGCCGCACACCGACGCTGTGCGGGCACGGCTGCAGGCCGACGGTTTGGTGATGGAGGACGAAGCTGCTTACCGCAACCTGCTCGCCACATGGCTGGTCGCCCTGGCGGTGCCGCTACTGGGATTGGCGAAGCTCTTCGTCGGCCTGAGCCGCGAGCGGCCAGTCGGCATCTTGATCGCCTTGCTGGTTGTTTCGGTGGTCATTCTTCTGGTCGCCTTCACAAGAAAGAAGCTCCGCAGCCGCAAAGGTGACAGCGTGCTCGACTCGCTGCGGACCTCGCAAAGTGGGTTCAACAAGATTTCCAGCCACATGGACGCCAATCCGACCGACTATGCGATGGCGGTGGCCTTGTTCGGCATCCCTGCTTTGGCTGGAACCGCCATGTACGACCAAATGCGTCCGATCAGGCAGCCAGGCGGTGACAACTCCTACGGCAACAGCGGAACTTCGTGCGGGTCGAGTTGTTCCAGTAGCCCCGGCGGCGGTGACGGAGGCGGGGGCGGTGACGGCTGCGGTGGCGGCGGCTGCGGCGGGTGCGGCGGCGGTGGTGGAGACTAGTCGATCGCCGTCAGCGTGATCGTGTAGTCGCCTGTTGAGTTGGACAGTGTCAACGTCTCCTTGGCCGAATTTGCCGACAGGTCGGCTTCGGCGTTGGAGTCGAGGAAAACTACCGACCCATTGACCTTAAGGACTCCGTTCGGCAAGTTAGGCGACAGCTTCAAACGGTAGTGCGTGCCCGCCAAGCCCGTGAAGGTGAACGTGTCCACGTCCGATGTGTCTTTGAGCTTGCCGGTGACAACGCGGTTGGTCGTGGCGGCGGTGGCATCGGAGCCGTCGGCAGCGTCGTTGGGCTCTACCTCAGGAACGGTGACCCGAGTGCCAACGGTGAAGGGAAACGGATCAGACTGGCCGATGCCCGCGGCGACGTAGAGGCTCCCGGACACCGATCCGGCAGGAATGACCACGTGGATGCGGTTGTTCGTGTAGCTGACGACGTGGACAAAGTCGAGACCATCGAAGGAGACCGTCGGCACTTCGCCATGGTCGAAGCCTGCACCGTAGAGGATGATCTCTTCACCAGCCGCTGCGACCGATGGTGAGATGGAAGCGACGATCGGCTGGTCGGCAGGTGCCCCGCCCCCGCAACCGGTGGCGAGCAGCAGTCCGGTGAGGATGACGACCAACGAGCAGGCGCGAGAGACCATTTACGAGACCTGCGATTATCTTACGGCAAGTCGGGAGGCACTGGAACCGCTTCGCTCCATCCAGTGCCACCCATCGACACTCAATCTCTCACTTGTCTAGGCCGAGGCTCTTGAGGAACGCGTCCATCTTTGGCTCGCGGCCCAGGTAGGCCTTGAGGATGTCCATCTCGTCCTCGGTGCCGCCTTTGGCCAGGATGTGGTCGCGGTACCACTTCCCTGCCTCGGGGTTGAGCAGACCCTTGGTCTCGAACCGGGTGAACATGTCCTGGGCGTAGACGAGCGACCAGAGGTAGCCGTAGTACGCACCCTCATAGCCGACCAGGTGGCCAAAGGCTGCTTCTGGCAACGTACCGGGGAGTTGTTTGTAGACCGTGTCGGCGTTGTAGACCTCGAAGGCGGCTTCGGTCGTGTCGATCTTGCCTCCCTTGGCCAAGTGGAACTTTTGGTCCATTTCGCCGAGATAGACCTGACCCTGGGTCTCGATGCCGCTGCCCAGTGTGCGGGCTTTCTTCATGCCTTCGAGCAGGCCAGCCGGCAGGGGCTCGCCGGATTTGTAATGCTTGGCGAATGTGCCAAGGACGGCGGGGTCCCACACCCAGTTCTCCAGCATCTGGCTGGGGGCCTCGACGAAGTCGCGGGCGACGCCGGTGCCGGCGAAGCGGGCGTAGCGCGACTGGCTGAAGATGCCGTGCAGGCCGTGGCCGAACTCGTGGAACAGGGTCTCGACGTCGTCGTGGCTGAGGAGCGCTGGCTTGTCCCCCTGGGGCTGGTTGAGGTTGCAGACGAGGGCGACGAGAGGCAGGCGCTCGGAGCCGTCGTCGTTGATGCGGTGGACTTGGAGGCCCCAGCAGGCGGCGTGCGTGTACTTACCCGGGCGCGGATAGAGGTCCATGTAGCAACGGCCAAGGAGCTTGCCGGTCGCCTTGTCTTTGACCTCATAGAGCTTGACGTCTTTGTGCCAGACAGGCAGGCCGAGCTTGCCCGCGTCGGCGGTGATATCGGTGTAAGTGACGCTGAAGAGCGTGCCGGTGACGTCGAAGAGGCCTTTGAGCACGTTGGGCACCGAGAAGTACTCCTGCACTTTCTCGCTGTCGATGGCGTACTTCTTCTCCAGCAGGACACGCTTGTAATAGCTGTAGTCCCACGGGTCGAGCTCGGCCTTAGGGTCATTCAGGTCGTCGCGTTTGGCTTGGGTGAACTCGGCCTTGTCGACCAAGGCCTTCTTGAGAAGGATTGGCTTGAGGTCGGCGTAGAACTTGGCGACTACATCGCTGTTCTTGGCCATGCGGGTCTCGATCTCGTAGTCGACAGTGTTCTTGTAGCCGAGAAGTTGGGTCAACTCGTTTCGCTTCTCGAGCAACTGAGCGAGAAGTTCGACGTTCTTCTGGCCGCCGCGGCGGAGCCAGATCCAGCGCGCCTTTTGGCGTGTCGAAGGGTTCTGGGCAAAGTCGACAATCGCTGAATAGGCAGGGCCGGTCATCGGCACCAGGTAGTTGCCATTTTGCTTGATCCAACCTGTCCGGGCGTCCTCGGGGACACCCTTAAGCTCCTCATTGGTCAAGGGTAACTGGAGGGTGTCGACGGCGATGTTCTCCTCGAACTCTAGGCCGATCTTGTTCAGATCCTTTTCCAATTCTGCGACTCGGTCGCGTTTGTTCTTCGGCAAGTCCATGCCGGCGCGACGATAGTCGCGGAGCGTGAACTCCAGCATTCGCTTCTGCTCGCCCTTTAGGTTTGGCTTGGTGTCCGCGTACTCTTTGACGGCCTTGTAGAGGTCTTCCCTCTTGCCCAGTTCGACATAGTAGTTGCCCAGGAACTCCTCGGCGGCACCTGCTTCGGCACGCTCCTTGGCGTCAGTGCTGACGTTGCGCAAAAAGATCGTGATGCTGGTGGTCCGGTCCAGATCGTCGCTCAGCAGGTCGAGTGCACCGAGGGTGTTGTCAAAGGTGCGCATCGCTTTCGGGATCTTGACGATTGCGGCGACGGCGGCGTCTGCTTTAGCTATAGCGGACTTGACGCTGGCAGGTACTTCTTGCCCATACGCCGTTACGGCGATGAGGACAGACGCTAGGCTCCAGACTGGCTTCATGACTTCCATTTTTACCGAATCGGAGTGGGGGCCCGGTTCCACGTAACGCCTGAATCCTGTCCTGGTGACATTGATGGTGCGGATACGGTAATTTCACGGTCGAGAGGAGATCGATGAAACGATTTGCATTGCATTTTGCCGTTCCGATTGCCGTAGTGGCACCAACACTTGCCAGCGCCCAGCTCAACGTCGACTCGGTGACGGGGAGCCTCAAGGACGGTGCTACTGACCTTGTTGCAGGCTCTAACTTCACATCGGCGCAGCTGTATTCCAACGGTGGCTCGAGCAGCTTTAGTGTCTCGGGCCTTGGCCACACACCGGGAGACCCCTATGGCAACCGTGGCTTTGTCCGGTTCCGCGCCTTGGACTACAACCACGCCGACAGCGTCGGCTTTATGCTCCCTTCGGACTCGATCGGCGGTATGAGCGTCGGGGCCGATGGCGAGACGAGAAAGTTTCTCACCCACGACAATCCGTTCTTGACCAATATGGGTCGGCCAACAAACTCCTTTGCTGGCCAAATCACCTCGAACAACGGTGACGACGGCGAGATCGACGTCGATTACTTCGGTGTCGGCTACGGTCTTGGCTATAAGGGATCGGGCAATCCGATCCTCGACCTAGACAACAGCATCTACGACCTCGATCCGACGGTCGGGCTCATCACCATCAACAAAGCTGCCAACCCGTCGATTTTCACCACTGGAACGACGATGTCGTATGACATTTCTAGGAACCTGGTCTTTGATGGCGACGGTCTGACGGTCAGTCCGTTCTACGACGGGACGTTTCTGGACTCTTATGTGTCCGTGACGTCGGGCGCGTTTTCAACTGCAGCGTTCTCCAACTTCAGCTCGATCTTGCATACCTGGGCACCGGGTGACGACACGAGTTCGTTCAATGTCGGTTCGGCGACTGGAACCGTCAACCTTGACTTTGCAGCACTGGATCTTGGTGTCTATTCAGTGACTGTTCAAGATGTCGTCTGGCAATCGCAGGGCTGGACCGACGGACTGTTCAGCGACTACTACCCGGCGACCGGCTTCTTCAACGGGTCGTCGACGTACCGCCTCACCGTCGTACCTGAGCCTGGGACGATGGCTCTGCTTGGTCTTGGCGCCGCCGCGGTCGCCGCTCGCCGGCGCAAGAAGGCGTAAGCGCCATATACAATGGCGGCATGAAACAATGCCGCGTGATCCGTTCAGCCCCTGGCTTTCATGGAAAGCAGGGGCTGGATTATTTTGCCGGGGTGTCAGCCGAGTCGGCGGGGTCGACCGGCATCTGTATGCACATGCTCGTCATGCCGCCGGGCGCACGGGCCAAGCCGCACTACCACGAGTCTCACGAGACGGCCATCTATGTGCTCTCGGGATCGGTCGAGTTCCTCCATGGGCCGAACTTGGAGAACTGCGACCGAGTGGAGGCCGGCGACTACGTCTACATTCCTGCCGGCGTGCCGCATCAGCCGTACAACAACAGTTCTGAACCCGCCACAGCCATCATCGCCCGGACTGATCCGAACGAACAGGAAAGCGTCGTCCTCCTTACGGGCGAATAATCTCGACCGTTGTCACCGTCCCTCGGCTGGTCATGACCATGGGGACGCCTTCTTTGACCAGGACCTGTACGGCCTTAGGGCTGTGCGGGTGGGCGGCGTCGGCCTGGAAGGCGCGGGTTTGGCCACCGTAGGGCAGCTTGAACGAGCCGCTGTTCTCTGACCGGTTGATGAGAACGAACACCCAGCGCTTGGGGTTCTTGCTGTCTCGAGAGGCGTAGGCGGCTGCGAGCTTGGGATCGATCGAGCCCCCGACGGGATGGGACATAGTCGCCCTGGCCGACACATCGCCGAACTTAGCCCCCTTGCCGTCGAAATCCAAGTAGGCCAAGAACCCGGCCAGCTGAGCAGGCGAGTTGGAGTCCACCCCCCAGTTGCAGGCGGCGAACAGCCCCCTGCTACCAAATATTCCCAAGACATCCGCCTGGGCGACCATCCCGCTGAACTCTTTGCCGCCGCCATAGTTGTATTCGGTGATGGCCATCTTGGTGCCGGGATAAGAGCGGTCGACGCGCGTCTTCAGGTATTCGAGCAGCACGATCGGCTTCTTGCCCAGGCTGTCGGTGATCCAACTCTTTTCGACGTATGTCGGATCCCACAGCGAGCGTGGCGCCTGCATGCGGGCGTCGACGAGTTCCTTGCCACCGGGAGTGTCGGTCGTGATCCGCTTCCCTTCGCCTTGCGCCTCGGGGTACCAGTGGACGTCCAAGACATCGAGCAGGCGCTTCCCTGCCTTGGACTCCGCCGCCCTCATGCCGCCCAGATAGAAGTCCAGAAAGTCGCGACCCTGCCCGTCCGGGGCGTCTTGGAACACGCGGAAGCCCTGCCAGCCATAGTTCGCGGGGCCAAACACCAGGGTCTTTGGAGCGGCCTTCTTGATCGCTGCCGCGTAGTCCACGCCAATGCCGAGGATGTCCGCATACTTGACCGGCAACGGCCACAAGCGGACATGGGTGCTGTGCCAGAGGTCGGGCTCGTTGTCCAGCGAGTACCAAACAGGGGTCGCCGGCGACTTGGTCTTCTCGACCCAGGCGACCATCTCGTCTTGATAGACAACCCTGTCCTTGGTGTCGGGCGGAAAACGGTAAGCCCCTGGCTTGGCGGGCTTGCTGGGAAGGAAGCGCTTGTGGATGTAGTCCGGTGTCTTGTTGACGTCGCCGTCGCCGTTCTTGTCGGCACTAACGTAGCCAGCGCACGGCACAGTCAGAATCACGGCCGCCTTGCGATTTTGCGCGGGCTCGAAGAAGTTCTTGAGCGTCCAGCCTGGCTCGTTCGACTCGCCCAGATAGTTGTCGTTCTGCATGTGCCAATCGTTGCCCGCGTTGCTGGCGTTGGTCTCCCAGTTGTAGGCCGTCATGCGGTTGCCGCCCTGGCGAACGAGCGGGTAGGGCACCTGCGCTTTGTCCCAGTCCGGCTGGTTGGCGCCGTAGATGTAGGGCGAGATCGGCTGGGTCGCCCTCTCATCGACTTTCACGTCGAACTGATGGACGACCTGCACAGCGATGAGCAAAAGGGTGTTCCACATGGTGCGCTTGTCACAGTATGCCCGCGTTGTCGCGCCATGATAAGGATGCATATGGCAGACAACGTAGAGATCGACCCGGCCGGGCTCTCCATGGTCGCCATGTATGACTTGCTGAGCCGCCTGGTCGTGCCGCGGCCGATCGCGCTGGTCAGCTCGCTGTCTGCTGCTGGCGTACCCAACTTAGCGCCGTTTAGCTTCTTTATGGTGGGCGGCGCGAACCCTGCGAGTTTGGTCTTCTGCCCGGTACGTGCTAGCGGTGGTCGGAAGAAGGACACCCTGGCGAACATCGAAGAGACCGGCGAGTACGTCATCCACTTGGTCGACCGGGCGATGACCGACGCGATGAACGCCACCAGCGCGTCGCTGCCACCTGAGGCGAGCGAGTGGGGGCCTAGCGGTTTCACACCGGTCTCCTCGACGGTCGTGGCCCCTAAGCGGGTAGCCGAGAGCCCCGTCGCGTTTGAGATGAAGCTGTTCCAGATCGTCCACCACGGCGACGGTGACGGTGCGGCTACCTACGTCATCGGCGAGGTCGTCCAGGCCCATGTCCGGGTCGACGTGTGGAACAGCGGCGATGTCCGTCCACTGCAGCCCATCTCCCGTTTGGGCGGCTCTGGTTACTTGGACTTGCAGGCGGTCGAGCTGTTTGAGTTGGACCGTCCGTCCAGCTAGCTTGACGTGCATTGTCTAGGTGCGGGCCGGTTACCTGGTTACCCATAGACAGACGTGGTGGCTACTGGGTGGCCCAACCGCTACGTAGCACGTGGGCCTCATGACTCGGCCCTTGAGTGCTCTCAACACTTTTCGTCTTCCCTCGCACCGCGACAAGAAGGGCTGTATTCACCCAAACTGATCGCATGACCGTCCTGACCGCTGTCCTAACCGCGCATCTGCTGGCCTCCTCCGTGGCAGGGCAAGTGCCAGCGGACCCACATGCGAATGCCGATGCCAAGCGGCTGCTAGTCCGTTTACGCGCTGACCAAGGACGCAAGATGATCAGCGGCCAGACCGACTTTCCCGACGCCCAGTGGGTGGAGCAGACCACTGGCCAGGCTCCCGTCATCCTTGCTCTCGACTTCATGCGAGCCCCGGCCAGGATGGGCGGCGAAAAGGACAACTTGGACAAGGCTGTGCTGTGGTCTAAACGTGGCGGCATCGTCGCCTTCCAGTGGCATTGGGTGTCGCCCACCGGCACGGACGACAAGGGCCAGGGCTTTTACACCAAGAGCACCAAGTTCGACCTAGCCCACACCCTCGACCACCCAGATTCGGCCGACTACAAGGAAATGCTGAAGGACATCGACGACGTCGCCGGCCAATTGGCAACGCTGCAAAAAGCCGGGGTACCTGTCCTCTTTCGCCCACTCCACGAAGCCCAGGGCACCTGGTTTTGGTGGGGCGCGAAGGGCGCGGAGCCCTGCAGGCGACTATACAAGCTGATCTTCGACCGAGTGACCAAGAAGCACGGCGTCCACAACCTCTTGTGGGTCTGGAACGTCTATCCCGCCTCGGAGAAAAAGGGTGACCCGGCAACCTGGTACCCCGGCAACTCTTTGGTTGATGTGCTTGCCACCGACTATCTGGACCGGCCCGCCGACTACAAGGCTTTGAGCGACTTGTGCGGTGGCACCAAACTCCTGGCTGTGGCGGAAACGATGAACCCGCCTAAGCCGCGTGCCTCCATTGATGCCGGCGCACCCTGGGCGTACTGGGTCACTTGGGCGCGCCGCGACTGGAACGCCAAGAGCGAGGCCGACGTCGCCGCCGCGATGCGAGATCCGCTGACTTTGACTCTGAAAGGTAAGTAAGCGTACTCCCGGTTTGTCGAGTCCCAAACCAGCCCTAACCACTGCACTGGACACGGGCAATGCTAAGGCACTCCATGGACCGCCGCACCCATCCGCCTCTGTTCCGCCAGCACAGCGGCCTGCTCCACGGGGCCGACTACAACCCGGAACAGTGGCCCCGCGAGACTTGGGCGGACGATGCCCGCTTCATGACCGAGGTCAAGTTCACGTCAGCCTCGGTCGGCATCTTCTCCTGGGTCAGCCTCGAGCCCGCCGAAGGTCGGTTCGAGTTCGGCTGGCTGGACGACGTGATGGACATCCTCGCCCGCGACGGACGCTTTGCTTGCTTGGCCACGCCAACGGCCGCCATGCCTGCCTGGATGAGCCAGAAGTACCCGGAGGTCCTCCGCACCGACCCCGACGGCGTGCGGCGCAAACACGGTAATCGCGTCAACTTCTGCTGGACCTCGCCGGTTTTCCGGGACAAGGTCGCCGCCATCGACCACGCATTGGCCGAGCGCTATGCTGGCCACCCCGCCCTCGGCTGCTGGCACATCAGCAACGAGTACGGCGGCACCTGCCACTGCAGCCTGTGCGAAGCCAAGTTCCGCACATGGCTGCAAGCTCGATACGGTTCGCTTGATGCCCTCAACCACGCCTACTGGACGGCCTTCTGGGGCCACACCTACACGGATTGGAGTCAGATCGAGATCCCCGGTGGCAAGGGAGAGGGCTCCGTCTTTGGCCTTGCATTGGATTGGAAGCGCTTCTCCAGCCAGCAGATCATCGACATGTACTGCTACGAGCGCGACATCCTGAAGTCGCACACTCCCGACGTGCCTTGCACAACCAACCTGATGGGCACGTACGACTGCGTCGACGGGTTCGCCATCTCCAAGGAGATGGACTTCGTCGCCTGGGACAGCTACCCCTGGTTCTCCGGCCGGCCCGACGAGCCCGCCGCCTGGGTGCGGACCAGCTTCGTCCACGACCTCAACCGGTCGCTTAAGGACAAGCCGTTTCTGCTCATGGAGTGCACCCCCAGCTCGTCCAACTGGTACCCGACCTGGCAGCTCAAGCGACCCAACCAGTTCATGCTCGAGGGCCTGCAAGCTGTCGCCCACGGCTCCGAGGGCGTCCAGTACTTCCAGTGGCGACAAAGCCGCGGCAGCATGGAGCAGTTCCACGGCGCCGTCGTCGCCCACAACAACCGGTCCGACATGCGGGTGTTCCAGCAGGTGAAGGAAATGGGTGAGTTGCTGGCGACCATGCCGTTCGTCGCTGGCTCTGGCGTACCCGCTGAGGCGGCGGTGGTCTACGACTGGGAAGTCGCCTGGGGCTTGGAGACCTGCATCGACTTCCGATCGAAACGCGCCCAGTACGAGAAGACCGTCGTCACCCACTACCGGGCGCTAGTCGAGCAGGGGCTGGACGTCGATGTCGTCGACTCCGTTTCGGACTTGAGCCGCTACAAGTTGGTCGTGGCTCCGATGCTCTTCTTGCTCCGGCCCGGCGTCGCCGAGCGACTGGCCGCCTACGTCGATCAAGGCGGCACGCTGGTCTGCACCTACATGACCGGCTGGGTCGACCAGTCAGGCCTCGCCTTCCATGGCGGCGCGCCGGAGGCACTACGAGCTGTACTGGGAGTCGAGTCGGAGGAGTGGGACGAGCTCTATGAGCGGCAGTCCAACTCGTTCATTTGGAACGGCAACACCTACGAAGCTACTACCTATTGCGAACGGGTGCGAGCGGTGGGAGCCGAGGTCTTGGCGACTTTTGCCAGCGACTTCTATGCCGGAGAGCCAGTGCTGACCCGCAACAACTACGGCTCGGGCAAGGCGTACTTCGTGGGTACGAGGACGGACATCGGGTTCCTGCGAGACTTCTCGAAGCAGATTGCGAGCGAAGTCGGGCTGACGCCTGGCGTGGCCAGTGAGGGGCCGACGAGTGTCTCCGTCCGACGTCGCCAAGGAGCTGACGCCGACTACATCTTTGTGCTCAACTACGCTCAAGAGGCGGCGCAGGTGACCTTGCTTCAACCGGGGCCTTACCACGACCTGCAAGGTCAGCCAGTTAGTTCTCAGATCGACTTGGAGCCGTTCGGGACGCGTGTTTTGGTCCGGCCGGTCAGCGGCTGACGCTTGAGGTCAGGGTCAACTCGACCGGCTTGGCATTCTCCAGTCGGCGCTTCTTGCCGTCGAGCCTGGCAAGGAACTGGCCGCCGTGTCCGCTGTGGCCGACGATGAGGACGCGGCCCTTGGCAAAGTCGGCTCTGAACTGTTTGACGCTGGCCTCCACCTGTGCCAGGCCAGCGCCCCACGTTGGCGAGGAGGGATATCGGGCCGCAGGGTCGAGCCGAAACAGGCCCTCGATGTCCTTCGGCAAGCTGATCTTGCCGCCCCAAGTGAACTTGGTCGCCGCTTCGCCGGTGTCCTTGCCCGTGCAGCACTCGTAGAGCAACGGCCAGACCGTCGCCTTTTGGCCGGTGGCCTTGAGATAGGGGGCCACCGTCCGCAATGCCCGAGGCGACGGGGAGACGAGGATGAGGTCGTATTTCGGTTGCTTTTGCAGAGACAATGTCAGCGCCTGGACCTGCTGGACGCCCTTCGCGCTGAAGGAGTCGATCGTCTGGGCGTTGTACTTCCCTGTCGCGTTCGCCTCGGTCTCTCCGTGGCGGACAAAGGTGAGTTGACAGGGGGCGACGAGCGCCAAGACGACTGCGGCGAGCATGGGATTCAGAATACTTGGCGGGCTCAGTACTCGATGGTCTTGTCGACCTTCAGCTGCCAACTGGCCTCGCCGGGTTTCAGCTTGTACTGGATCTGCCGGATCTTCTTGGTGGGCTTGCCGTCTTCGTAGACCGTGAACCGTCGGACGAAGGTGCCTTCCATCGCCTCATACTCGTCGTGACCGCTGTAGCCATTGGCGATCTCAGGCGTGTCTGCCGGGATGTTGATCGGCGTCATCGACTTTTTGCCATTGGCCGCGCAAGCGACGACGGTGCCTTTTGCGTCTGGTTCTGGCCCGCGGACGATCACATAGACTTCGGGCGCGCCGCTGACGTCCAGGTCGTCGCACTTGACATCGACGACTTGCCCGACGACCTTTTGCTTGTAGGGCTCGCCATGTTCGAGGCCGACTGGCGTGATCGTGACGCTGTTGTCGCCTTCATTGTTCGGGCTCTCAATGCGGAACGTCACACCTTGGAGCGAGACTTCCTTGCTGTAATTCTTTACTGGCACCGGCTTGGTCTTGGCAGCTTCGGCCTCGCTCATCGGTTCCGAGGGTTTCGTCACCTTCGTTTCAATCGGCTTAGTCTCAGTTTTGCTATCCGCTGCCTTGTCGCAACCAGCCACATAGAGACAAGCAATGACGACAGAACATATCGAACTCTTCAAATCAATGCTCACTTGGACACACCCAACAATCCTTGCCTTAGGAGTCGCCTCAGACATCACGATGATATCTCCCATTTCAAATTGGCCCCAAGATCGAGGCTCCTCGACGCAGAGATCGACAGCTCTGTGTCATTTCTATAGACGCATAGGGTACGACAGCCTTCATGTGGAGGGTGCGGATGCTCGGGCGGTTCGAGGTCGTCTCCCCCGACGGCGCACCGGCTGCTTTTCGCTCTCGTAAGGTCGGGTCGCTACTAGCGATCCTCGCACTCAACAAGGGTAGGGAGATCGCGAACTCGACGCTTCAGGAGCTGCTGTGGCCCGAATCTGATGGGGACAGGCAGGCGCAGAGCCTGCGCCGGGCGGTCGCCGACCTGAGACAAGCCCTGCCGGTCGGTGACGCCGGTCGGTCGATCGTCCACGCCGACCATGGTCGGGTCGGATTGGCCCCTGACTGTTTGACCAGCGACACGGAAAGGTTTGCTGAACTCCTTGCGCCCGGCGCCGAGGCGGAGGCGGTCATTCGGGGAGCAGAAGCTCTCGCTTTGTACGGCGGGCCATTGCTTGCGCCGCTCGATGACGAATGGGTTTATGCCTATCGCCGGCAGTTCGAGGAGATGTACTGCCGCGGCGTGGAGGCTTATTGCGACCGGCTTGTCGCCGCTGGTCAGGCACGCGAGGCAGCGCGTATCGCCAGCGATGCCATCGTCGTTGCCCGGGAGCGAGAGGAACCCTACCTGGCGGCAATTAGGGCCTATATCGCCCTGGGCAACCGGTCGATGGCTCTCCAGCAGTTCGAAGCGTTGGAAAGCATGCTGGACGACGTCTTTGGCCAGTCGCCCTCTGATGCGGCGATCAGCGCCCTGGAAGCGCCGACACCAAAGCCGAGTTCGGGTGGGTCGCCAGACACAGTCAATCCTGGGCCGACGACGCTTGTTTCAGGCGGCGCCATTGACGTCGAGTCTCGCTTTTATGTCGAGCGTGAGACCGACTTCGCGATGCACAGAGCGCTTGAGGAGCGAGAGCCTGTCGTCCTCGTTTTTGGCCCACGCCAGGTCGGCAAGACATCCCTCTTGGCCCGGTCGGCGTCGCAACTGCGAGAAGAGGGAGCCCAAGTGGTCGTCACTGACTTCCAGTCCTTCGGCAAGTCGGAGGTCGACCGGGCCACGACACTTTATCGCTCCCTCATCCATAGCATGGCCACCCAGCTTGGCCTGACCTACGAACCATCGTGGAACGACTGGATCGGTCCGAACTCCAACCTTGACGCTCATATTGACGGACTGTTGCGCCAAACAGTCGGCCGCGTCTGCTGGGCTATGGACGAGGTGGACCGCGTCTTTGGATCGGAATACGCCGACGACTTTTTCGGCTTGGTCAGAAGCTGGCATAACCGGCAGGCGTTGGATCCCGGAGGGCCCTGGTCGAGATTGTCGCTGATCATCAGCTATGCCACAGAAGCGCACCTTTTCATCAAGGACTTGAACCAGTCACCGTTCAACGTCGGGCTCAGGATCAACCTCCGTGATTTCTCGGATTTTGAAGTCGATGCTTTAGGTTCTCGCTACACGAGCCATGTCGCCGACTCATCAAAGGCTGTGTTTCAGGTGACTAACGGGCACCCATTCTTGACCCGTCGCGCGTTCGGATATCTGGAGTCCGGTCGGTCCGTCGCTGATCTTCGAGACAATGCAGCCTCGGACAACGGGCCGTTCGCCGAGCACCTCCATAGGCTGTACGAGACCGTCGCCTTGACCGATGAAACGCGTAAGGCCGTGGTCGGCCTGCTTCGCGGTGACGAAACCACTGACAAACCCGTGCTCATGCGCCTGGTGAGCGCGGGGCTCCTTGATTTGAGTCTATCCAGCTTCCGTGTGCCAGCTTACGAAGTCTACTTGCGCGGCTTACTCTTGTAACTGGTATCTTTTGGTAGCTGCAGTACACGGAGC
The DNA here is from genome assembly GCA_018268335.1 of Armatimonadota bacterium. GTDB lineage: Bacteria > Armatimonadota > Fimbriimonadia > Fimbriimonadales > Fimbriimonadaceae > JAHBTB01. The sequence continues at coordinate 20,426 of JAFDWT010000095.1, forward strand.
GAGGTGTCGCCACCTTCCAACGCAATGCCGCGACCTTTCTGAATAAACTTGATAGACGACAAAACGTATCTGTTCGCGTCAGCATTGTAACTTGACTCGGTTGGTATCTTCATCAACTCCGATCCGTTTTGCGCGTCCCACAGCGTCAGTGCATTTGAACGGATTCCTACCGTCAGGATCCGTGCCCCGTCTAGAGAATAGGCCACTTTTCGCACATCAGCGCCGTCGAAGTAGAAGTTTTTGTAGTTTCTCTTCAGATCCCATACTTGTCCGGTGCCACCGCTTCCAGATGCGGCCATATATCTGTCGTCGGGAGAAAACACGATGCCATAGGGCATGTCTGATGATTGCAGCTTCTTTACAAGATGAAAATCCACAGTTGAGTATAAACAAATAGTAGATTTCGTATCTGTACCAGGGCCACCAAACCGAACCACGAGTATTTGGCCGTCATGAGAGCAAGCCAATTCGTAGGTAATTGCCGGTACGGCCCAACGCCGCATCACTTTGCCCGTATTGACATTGATGATGAAAATCTCTTTACCATTAAACGGTGTAAATGCAATACACGAATCCATCAATCTTAATGAGAGCACTGGAAATGGAGATCCCGGAACTTCAAACCTCGATTTGATCTGTCCAGTTTCAACATCGACCGCCGCCATCGGTGCTTTTTCACCTTTGGCAATATTTATGGATGCATTCATAGCTATTACAAGACGCGGATCAGACAGCTGTCCCACAAAGGTTCTGCTGTTTTCTGCAAAGACCTTTACGGTTCGAATAGTCTCAAGCGTCCTTGGATCCATAACATGCAATACTCCGTCATTGGTTCCGGCCACTACATATTGGGGATCGTCGGATTGCGGGAGCGCACCATCCGTCCCTGCCACCATTGCCAATCGATCCATCTTGCGGACTTTCTTGGCGCCCGTCTGGGCGTCCCAACTGAATATTGCTTTAAGGTCAGTCCATATGAGCCGTTCAGAGCGCCTAAAGTAAGCCGTCTGAGTGTTCAGACCACTCTCAGTCACTTGCTTCGGCGCCAATTTCTCTCTCTTGGGCCAGAACCTGATCCGGCCATACGCGTCAACACTCAATACCTCGCGACCCTGATCCGCGTAAGCCACATACATGACACGCTGATCGCTTCCGATGTAGTCGGCGACCACCTTACCGGTCGTCAGGTCACTGCGCCGAATAGTTCCGTTTCCGGTACAGTAGACGATCTCTTTAAGGTCTTTCGAAAAATCCCAACTCATAATGGTCTCAGGTTCGTCAGCCTGATAGAGTAGCGAAAAGTCCGAGGCTCTCCTAATTTCGAAATGCTCCGCCTGATAGATGAACAAATGTGATTTGTCCTTACTGTAGTCGATACCGCCGACGACCCGATCAAGCAAATACGGCTTCCGTATTGGTGTGAAGTTTGAGTCCAGTATCTAAATCTCAGTCTTGCTACCATCAACAGTTCTCTGCGTCATGTATGTTTCTGCGGTATAGCACGCCACACTATTAACTGGAGGATCGAACTTCACGGTGCGGATCAGCGTGTCATCCGGTAGGGAGCGTACTTCAAGGTCGGCAATAGTTACTTTTTTTTCGGGCTGCGACAAGTATTGATGTCGCACAGGATCGACATCGAAGATCTGGCGGTTCGCAGTCCGATTGACTAGTATGCGGTCTGTCTCTGCATCAAGAATCACATCGACATCGCGATAAGCTGGCCTCCACAACCGGTAGCGTCCCGGCTTACCTGAAGGAAATGCCCAGCAATTTGACGTATATGGCTGAAACTTCTTTCTGGTTTCTGAAGCGAGTGTCTGGTCAAATCTGCGTACAAGAGTAACGTTGTGTCCTTTGACGTCGTAGAGCCCAGTTGGGCTAGCTAACTGGATATTGCCCTGTTCGTCCTTTTCGAGGAATGTCCTGAGGCCAAGTTCAGCAACGACTGGTGGAACGGACAAACTAGCGGTCAGATAATCCCACTCCCAGCCTCTGTACGGACTGTTCTCGATGGTCATAGCCA
>JAFDWT010000096.1:0-22043 GCA_018268335.1 Armatimonadota bacterium
TGGTGGTCGTGGCCGACCAGGCGGGTGAGGCCCTCTAGCCTCATGCTGTCGCTGTGGACTTGGGCGACTTCCCCGCTCCGCAGGGCCAGGTTGGGAACCGGGGTCCGGAAACCGAAGCCCCAGGGCCAGAGGAGGTTGAGCTTGGGCTCGCCTTCGCCTTCGCGTCGTCGGTTAATTTCGAGGTCGCCTAAGAGGTCGACCGAGTCGTCAATGAAACGGCGCAGAATGGGTTCGCCGTCTCCCTCGGGGAGGTGACGTTTGATGGCTTTGCCGGACAGCTCGGCTGGGGTCGTGGTTCCTAAATCGAGAGAGCCCTTCTCCCAGACCAGGGCGTGCTCGGTGCCTTCACCGGGCAGGAAGGTCAGCGTACGAGTGTCCAGACGTTTGGCTTGTCCTGTGACCTCGCGCACTTCTTCTTGGCCTAACTGACTTGCGATCGGTCGGGCCAGGCCGTCGGCGTCCAGGGACATGAGAGTCGTTTGGAACTGGACGCTGTCCATCGGCGGGTCGTGCCGCAGGGCCGAGACCAGGAGCGGGCCGGGGGCGAGCCGGACTAGGTCCGGTGGCAGGCCGAGGAACGAGGCCTCGGGTGTCAACTGCCGCTGCATCGGCTGCAGCCGGAAAACTTTCGCCTGCTCCACCATCTGCCGCATGGCACTGGGCAGCGGGTCGAGGAACTGCTCGTGTCCCTCCGCCGCCACCAGCCAGGGAGCGACGATGACGAGGCGGTCATTCTGTCGGCGGAGCATTCCTTGACCTTGATACCAGCCAGGCGGCGAAGAGGAAGGTGACGGCCCCGGCCATGTCGAGGGCGACGTCCCACCCTGAGCCGAGGCGACCGGCGGCGAAGCTCTGGCGGAACTCATCGAACAGGGCGAGCGGCAGGACGAAGGCGAGTCCTCTCCAGAGTCCGGGGCTACGGTTGGCTTCGCTCCACCGGTAAGCCGCTAAGGCGCTGATGCCGTAGGCGGTGAAGTGGATGACTTTGCGGGCGGCTACGACGATGCCCCAGGCTTGCTCGGGGGAGGTGTGGAGCCAGGCAGCAAGCTCTTCAGGAAAGTGGCCTGGTGAGCCGGTTCCGTTACTGAGTCCGCCGATGCAGACGGCGAAGAAGGTGAGAGCGAACTGCCATCTTCGGTCGCCCTTTGACTCCCACTGCTCCAACGTTGCGTTGATTCCGGCAAAGACGGCAGCCAAGACGAGGACGGCGAGAAGAGGCAATGGACGCCAGAGGCAGAACAACGCCGTGGCTGACAACCCGACTGCTGGCCCCACGTACCATAAGCGGCTTCGCCAAGTGATGGCCCAGAAGGCACCAACGGTCAGCAGCCCACCCAATGTGGCGAACAGGAGGGGCATCGGAACCACCTGGACATTCTGCCTCAGCGGTAGCATCCGGGGATGCGCATTCTCCTCACCAACGACGACGGCATCGACGCGCCTGGCCTGCGCGCCCTGGCCGGGGTGGCGCGGGAGTTTGGCGAGGTCAAGGTGGTCGCTCCGGACCGGGAGCGGAGCGCCTGCGCCCACGCGATGACGATGCGTGACCCGCTGCGCGTGCAATCGGTCGCCTACGACGGGCTAGAGGCCATGGTGGTCAACGGGCTTCCAGTGGATTGCGTGAACGTCGCCCTGACCCTGGCGTGGCCTGACGGGTGCGACCTGGTGCTGAGCGGGTTTAACAACGGCCCGAACCTGGGGTTTGACGTCACCTATTCCGGCACTGTCGCAGGAGCGATGGAAGGCGTGATCAACGGCATCCGGTCGGTTGCGCTCAGCATGGTCGCCATTGTAGAGGGCGCGCCGATGCACTTCGACACGGGAGCGGCTTGGCTCCGTGACAACTGGTCGCTGGCCACAGGGCTTGATCTGCCGACAGGCACTTTTCTCAACATCAACGTCCCTGCCCTTGCCTATCCAGAAGTGCAGGGCCACCGGTTTGTGCCGATGGGCAAGCGCATTTGGGAAGACCGGGTCGAGGAGCGGCGAGACCCTTGGGGCCGCGCCTACTATTGGCAGGGCGGCGCGACGATGTTGCATCCCACTGACCCGGACACCGATGTGGCGGCGGTTTCCTCTGGGCACGTCAGCATCACGCCGATCAGTATCGACTGGACCGACCACAGCACACTGACCCAACTGGCGCGGCTTGCAGCGGTCAGCAGATCTTAACGGAGACTCGTGCCACCCTGGATGAAGTTCCAAAGTGACACAAGTCGTCCTGGTGCAAGCTCCCTCTCAGGGGAAGCTCATGTCGCCGTACAGGGTCTGGATGTAGTTGATCTGACCCGTGTGGTAGCGGGCGTTGTCGGCGAAGGCCGACAGGGCGGCGACGCGCGGCAGAGGGACTGGGCTGAAGAAGGTTTCGATCGGCTCGTTTAGGTCAGCCTCGGACAGGCCGGCGAGGGCCTCGTTTGTCTTGGCCAATCCTTCGGCGGCCTTGGCCTTGATGTCCGCGATGCTGGTCAGTTTGGCCTTCTCAGCCATGAACTCCGTCATGATCTCTTCGGTCATTTCGAACTTGGGTGCACCGGGCATGAAGGCCAGGGGCCAGGTCGTGCTCATGGCCACTTCGGCGGCGATGTCAAGGGCCGAGCGGCCGTTGTCGAGAGGCCTCCACTCCAGCTTGTCGGCGGGGACTTTGTCCACCGCCGCAAAGAACTGCGCGGACTGCGCGTTGTTGGTGTCGATCAGATGTTGTGTCAGCGACATGGGGATATGATACATCGACTAGTGCGCTTTTGTCTACTATTAAGGATTCTTAATGACGAATTGCCACCCTTGTGGCCCGTGCAAGCGTAGGTATTGTTAAGGGATGGCTGTCGTATCAATGAGGAGGCGACATGTCTTGGCGTGAGGGATACGCGCTGGGGCACTCGGTCGTGCGAGAAATCCATGACACCCTGCGCATCGACGACCAGTACGTCCACGACGAGCCGCACGGGTTCACCTGGTGGCCGGGGGACTTCTCCCAGACGATCAAGACCGACGAGGGCATTTTCCGGCAATCGACGGTGACCTACCGGCTTACGGCCGAGACGGACTTTCTCAAGGGTAAGGGCCACATGCGCGACATCGCGCTCGCCTTGGTTGATGAAATGGACATCTGCTCGTTCAGCGGGCCAGTCTATGACCAGGCGACGGACACGTTTAAGCTGCACTGCTCGGTGTTTCTGGCCGACGAGAACGCCGGATGGTTGCGGCGGACGATGCTGGCGGCCACCGCGCTGCAAGCCTATGACGCCCAGCAGCTGATCAACCGCTTGGGCGACCGGTTCCATGCCGTGCACGCCACCTCAGCCCACCCAACAGCTGGCCTGCGGGAAGAACCGCACCCGATCCTCAAGACCGCCCACAAGTTTTTCTGGCAGGCCGGTCTGCACCCGTCGCGCTGGATTGGCGCGGAGGAGTGGCGGGAAGGCACGTGGGTGATGGAGCGCGAGGCCCAGACTTTTGAGTGCGACCGACAGACCAAGCTGCATGCGACGTTCGAGTGGTTCTGCGGCGAAGGCGTGATCGAAGTGACTGCGACCGCGGATGTGCCCCATCCTGTCTTGGGCAACGGGCTGCAGGTGACCATGACGATCCCTCTTAAGCTGGGCCAGGAGGCCCTGGGGCATCTTGTTCTGGACTTGAACGGGCTGGAGCGCAGCGACTACAAGCGGTGCCACGTGCTCGGCTCGTGGTGCGCCCACGAGGGGAAGCTGGCGTTCCGGATGTTTGTCCCGAACACGCTCTATACGCCCGAAGTGCTGCCCGAGGTGTTGGTCAACGTGTCCACTCGGTCGATCTGGGTGAACGAGTACTTCTACGAAAAGAAGCAGCAAGCTTCCCATCCAGCACCGACGCCTCCGCCGGCGCATGAGGAAACCGGGTCATAGTCGGCTGATGTAGACGCGACCGGTCGGCCTTGGGCTGCCCAGGTTCCACTTGATCCAGAAGACCAGACCGACAGTGACCAAAGCCACTGCGACCCATCCGAGGAACCGGCTGACGACATCCCAATCGAGACCACGGGTGTTCCACCTGACGGCATCGATGCGGGCTTTGGCACCGGCCGCGGTGCTAGCGTCGCCGACAAAAAGCGTCCCGGGCTGGAGGTAGCCGTCCAAGTCGGTCGAGGTTGCGGAAAAGTCGCGCAGGGGCACACGGCCGAGTGACTGGCCGTCCACCTGGACCAAGGCGCTCTCGGCCCCAATGGAGACCGTCACAGAATGCCGGCCGGGCGTCGACAATTGGATGGACTCTCCGTGGCCAGTCAGGGGCTGATCTAATCCAAGCCAAGCCTCGTTCGACCAGAAATTGACGACGACAGAGCGCCCCATAGAGTCGGTGACGGCCAATGTCAGGCCAGCTCGGTTTTTGGATGTATGGATCTCCTCGGCCAGTTCAAATGCCAGGGTGTAGTCGACTCCAGATTCCGGCACACCGCCTCGGCTGAGGCTGATCCACCAGCCGTCACGGTCGCGCAATTCGGGGAGTGATGACACCTCGCCAGACTTTGAGGCTGTGACTTCGCCGACGTGGCTCCAGCGCCAGGTGGCGTCGGCCATATTAACAGACTTGGCCGCATCGTAGAGGACGCCTCCCTTGGCCTGACAAGCGAGAGGGGCCGTGGCGAAAGCCACGGCCCAGACAGCGACGGACAAGGCGCGGACTCTCAGGGCAGGAGAACCATGGAGACCTTGGCGTTGGTCGGCGGCATCATTTCGTTGAACTGGACGTTCTCGTAGTCGGCCGTCATGCGCACCGGCGAGCCTTCGGCCTGGTCGATCCAATAGGTGCCGGTCGCGCCGAACGGCTTGTCGATGCCGATCTCGCTGAAGGCGAAGGTGACTTTCCAGCATTTGTGGCCCTCAGCTTCTTCTTCTCCAACGACCGTGTACTTGGACAGCGCTGCGGGAGTCTGCTTTTTGTCGTCCTTCTTCAGTTCTTTTGTCCACGACTCGCCGACTTTCACCTTGCCCGTGGGTCGCCAAAAGACGCTGATGTTTTCAACTCGCTGGCTCTGCTGGACAGGAGACTCGCCACCCTCGGTCTCGCGGCTGATCGTCTCACCTGTTTTCAAGTTTTGAACGATGATGGCTTTGACCGCAGCCGGGTTGTTGGCACCATCGGTCGGTGGCTCTGTCTCGTTGCCGTTGAAGTTCAGCTTGAAGTCTTCGACATGGGCTTCGAGTGTGAGCTTCTCGCCGTCGATCTTTGTGACTTTGCCGACGTTGACCATGGACACTTTGATGTCCAATGCCTGGCCACCGATCTCCGTGTTCATGGCGACGTTGAGCTTGTACTTGCGGACTTGACCGACTTTGGGTTTCCATGTGAAATCAGCTTCAGCCTGTCCGGCCAGAGCGGGGACGGTGACAAGGCCGACAAGAAGGGCGGCAGCGAGCGCTCTCATATCCGAATGTTACGCGATACTGCGCGGGTCGTTGCGGGGCTGCCCGTTGAGCGTGCGTCAGAGCGCAGTCAGGGCCGCGAACGCCGCGGCGAATTCTCGCAAAACCTTGCCCCGGTGGCTGACCGCGTGTTTCTGCTCGGCGGTCAGGTCGGCCATGGTGCAGCCACGCTCGGGGAGCCAGAAGATGGGGTCGTAGCCGAAGCCGCCGTTGCCGCTGGGCTCAGTTGCGATGCGGCCTTCGCACTTGGCCTCGAACACCTGCGTCTCTATGCCTCTCTTGGCTAAGGCGACTGCGCATTGGAAGCGGGCGCAGCGTTCGTTGTCGGGGACTCCTTGGAGACGATCCAGGATGATCCGCATCTTCTCCGGAAACGGCGTCTCTTCGCCAGCGAACCGCTTGCTATAGACGCCGAGCTCGCCCGGCAGGGCGTCGATTTCTAGACCGGCGTCGTCGGCGACGCACCATTCGCCGGTGTAGGCGGCAGCACTTTCGGCTTTGATGACTGCGTTTTCGGCGTAGGTGGTACCGGTCTCTGCGGGTTCTGGGGCACCTGGATACTCGGCAAGTGTGACGATCTCTAGATCGGGGAACCGGTGCCCGAGGATCGTTGTCATCTCGCCCGCCTTTTTGGCATTATGGGTGGCGACGACTAGACGCACCTTTGCACCTCATGGTGCCGACGGACATTTAGCAAAGCCGCTGTCGCGACCGAGGTGCACGAGGCATCACCCCGGCCACACTGCCCTGTCATCCGGGAGCAGAATCTCGCCAACCTATTTCCCAAGAACGGCATCTTGCATGTCGGTCAGCTCGTGGATGCCCTTTTTGGCTAGGGCAAGGAGCTTGCCGAGGGTCTCGGCGCTGAACGGGTCGGCCTCGGCAGTGCCTTGGACTTCGACGAACTTGCCGCTGCCGGTCATGACGACGTTCATGTCGGTCTGGGCTTTGGAGTCCTCTTCATAGCAGAGGTCGAGCAACTCGACACCATTGACGACGCCGACACTGACTGCGGCCAGGCTGTCTTTGAGCACCTGCTTTTTCAGCGTGCGCTGCTTTTGCATCCAATCCAGTGCATCGACAAGCGCGACGTAGGATGCGGTGATCGCAGCGGTGCGGGTGCCGCCGTCGGCGCGGAGCGCGTCGCAATCGAGGGTGATCGTCCGTTCGCCGAGCGCTTCCATATCGATGACGGCCCGCAGGGCGCGGCCGATCAGGCGCTGGATCTCCATGCTGCGTCCGTTCGGGCCCCGGTTGCCGTCGCGCTGGTTGCGCTGGCGTCCGCTGCGCGGCAGCATGGCGTACTCGGCGGTGACCCAGCCTTGTCCTTGGCCCTTAAGCCAGGGTGGAACGCGATCTTCGACTGTGGCGGTCACCAGCATGTGGGTGTCGCCCATCGTGATCAAGCAGGAGCCTTCGGCGAATTTGGCGAAGCCTCTTTCTAGCTTCGTCGGGCGAAGCTCGTCGGGCTGTCGCCCATCGATACGCATGGCAGCTAGTCTACCGGTCAGCAAGGGCCAAGGAACAGGCGGCGGCGACGGCTGTGTCGACCCTCAGCACGCGCGGGCCAAGGGAAACGGCCCTGGAGCCGATTGACTGCACTTCCTTTGGCGCCCATCCGCCTTCGGGGCCGACGACGATCGTGCATTCTTGTTGGAGTGTCGGCCAGTCGGCAGGGGCGGTTTCGCTCTCGCTCATGACCAAGGCCTGGGGGTGCGCCTCCAGGACTTGGGCGAGGGACATGAGCACGGTGAAGGTGGGAAGCTTGGTGCGGAAAGCGACTTCGGCGGCTTCTCTTGCAATTGTTTCAAGCCGTAGGAGTTTGGCGGCGAACTTGGCTGGCTCCCACCGGACGACGGTGCGCTCGGCGGTGAACAGGAGGAAGTGGGCGACGCCGAGTTCGGTGGCCATGCGGACACTCTCTTCCAGCTTCTCTGGCTTGGGGATGCCGAGGGCGAGCGTGACTTCGCGTTTGGCTTCTGTGGCAGGGGTGGTGACCTCTATTGGCCTGGCCGACTTGCCGTCCAAGGTGCATCGGATGAAGCGGCCGTCTCCGGGAAGAAGGCCGATTACGTCGCCGGACACTAGCCGTAGGACATTGCGAAATTTGCGTGTTTCGGCCTCGGGTAGTTCGATCTTCTCAGGCAGTTCGTCTGGAATCCCGGCGACGAACGCCCGGGGCAGGGCCCTTAGCGAAGGAACGACGCGGCTAGCCAATCGTTCTCCTGAAACGTCTTTTCGAGCGTGAACCCGTGTCGTGCGGCGGCCTCTTGGACGGACGGCCAGTTGGCTTCGATGACGCCGCTGACCACCCAGCGGCCGCCGGGCCGGACACGGCGCGACGCTTCGGGAGCCAAAGCGATCAGCGCGGCGCTGATGATGTTGCTGAGCACGAGGTCGTAGGTAGCGTCGGGCGGCAATGGGTCGAAGCCCAAGCCGAGCCGGGCGTCCACTTGCACGCCGTTTCTTGCTGCGTTCTCCTGGGTCGCTTCGACGCTGGGAGGGTCGACATCGACCGCGACGGCTGACTTGGCCCCCAGGAGCATGGCCGCCACTGACAGGACGCCGCTGCCGCAGCCGATGTCGGCGATTTCCAGGCCGGTCGCGCCGACCTCTTCGAGAATTTCCAGGCATCCTCGCGTCGTCGGATGGTCGCCGGTACCGAAAGCTTGGCCAGGGTCGAGGACGATGACGACATCTTCGGGAGTCGAATCAAACTCCTCCCACGAGGGACGCACGACCAGGTGCTTGCCGATACGTCTGGGCTTGAAGAACTGCTTCCAGGACTCAGCCCAGTCTTCTTCGGGAACCAAACGGTTCTCGACTGTCATCGCGCCAAATGAGAAGAGTTCTTCCTTCAGTGGAACAAGGCCGCTTTCGCACCCTGGGGCTAGGTAGCCGCTGATTGTCGGCGGCGTGTCGGTCTGCACCGTGCCGTTGACGCCGTGACGGGCAAAGACCTCCGCCCACATCGACCAGTCGTCGGGCTCGCCGGGAAGATACGCCTTCACCTCGGTCCAGGCTTTCATTTCTTTTTCTTGAACAGGCCTCCGAGGAAGCCCTCCTTATTGTGCCCCTTCGGCACTGGCTCGCCACTGACTTCGGCGAACTCTTTCAGCAATGCTTGCTGGGCGTCGTTCAGCTTTGTCGGCACCACGATGTTCGCCTCGACCAGAAGGTCGCCCCGTGTCGAGCCTTGGAGCCTGGGCAGGCCCTCGCCCCGCACACGGAGCACATCGCCCGGCTGGGTGCCGGCAGGGACTCCGACTTCGATGAGACCGTCCAACCCTTCGATTTCCAAACTGTCTCCCATCGCCGCTTGGGCAAATGTCAGATCGACGGCGGTGCGCAAGGTCTGCCCTTCGCGGTCGAACCGTTGGTCGTCGGCGACGTGCACGACGACGTAAAGGTCACCAGTCGGGCCGCCACCGAGGCCGTCATTACCTTGGCCACCTGCCCGCAAGGTCATGCCCGACTCCACACCAGGCGGAATCGTGATGGACACTTCGGCGTCCGAAACTTCGGTCTTGCGGCCATGGCATGTGCGGCAGGCGTCGGTGATCTGTTGGCCGCTGCCTTGGCAGGTCGGACAGGTGGTCTGCGTCCTCATGCTGCCCAGCAGGGTCTGGGCGACGCGGACAACGACACCCTGGCCCTTGCAGGTCGGACAGGTGGACGGCACGGCGCCGTCGGCAGTCCCGTTGCCCGAGCATGTCCGACAGACGCGCTCACGCTTATAGCGTAGAGTGCGTTCGACTCCGGACAGGACCTCTTGCAGGGTGACGACGGTCTCCGCGCGCAGGTCGTCACCTTCGCGGTAGCCGGGCCTGCGGTTGCGCTGGGCTCCGCCACCGGCGGCGCCGAAGAAGGCCTCGAAAATGTCGCCAAAGCCCCCGCCTCCCATGAAGTCACCGGCACCGCCGGCGCCGGGTTGGTCGTCGGTCACGCCGTAGCGGTCGAAACGGGCTTTTTTGTCAGAATCGGACAGGATGCTATACGCTTCGCTGACCTCTTTGAACTTCTCTTCCGCGCCCGGGTCGTCTGGGTTGACGTCCGGGTGGTACTGGCGGGCTAGCTTGCGATAGGCCGACTTGATCTGGTCGGGCGTTGCGTCACGTGGCACGCCCAGCACGGCGTACGGGTCGGTGACAGCCATGCCGCGTCAGTCTTCTTTTTCCTCGTCGTCCTGGGCTTCTTCTTGCTCGGCAAGGTCGTCCAGGCTCAGGTCAGCGTCCTCGTCGCTGGCAGCGGCTTCTTCGGCGTCGTCTTCCAGCAGGTCGCCCAGGCTTTCGGCGACGGCCTCTTCGTGGTCGTCTTCGGCGTGCTCGGCGTCTTCATCGTGCTCGTCGTCGTCGTCACCGTGGAAACCGGCGGCCTTCAGCAGATCCTCGTCCTCGTCAATGGCGGGGAGCAGGAGGCCGATTTCGCCCAGGTCCAGCTTGTCGAGGGCGACCAGTTCGTCTTCCATCTCGACGGTGGCGTGGGCGTCGGAACCGAGGATCGGCTTGATCTTGCCGGCAGCAATCTCGGCCAGCGCGATGCTCAGCGGGTGGTTGCTGTCGATGCGGACAAGTGGGGGCGCGCCTTCTTTGATCTGCTTGGCGCGTTTGGCGGCCAAGTTGGCCAAAACAAATTTGCCGTACTCTTGGTCGTTCAAGATGTCAGGAGACGGGAATATTTTTTCTTGGGCGGCCATGGGCAGTCCCTTACGATACCTTCCTGGCTCGCTTGAGGTATAGGGCGGACCAGCATGGTCCCAAAGCGGCCCGGCCCTGAAGGACCGGAGCGCGGGGGTCTATGCTTGGACGACAGACATGGCGGACCGACCCGAAACGCTGATCCAGCACCTTGCTGAAGAGACCCACGACCGAGCCGCGGTTGTGCCGCCGATCTATCAGACCTCGCTTTTCGCTTATGAAGACGTGGCGTCGTTCCGTCGGTCGTTCCGAACCGACGAGCCGGACGTCCATAACTACAGCCGCGTCAGCAACCCGACGCTCGACGTGGCCGAGAAGAAGGTGGCCGCCCTGGAGGGGACGGACCGGTGCAAGCTGTTTTCCAGCGGAATGGCGGCCATTTCGGCGGCGATCCTTTCGTGCGTCAAGACGGGTTCGCATGTCGTCTGCGTGGACACCGTCTATGGCCCGACGCGGCAGTTCCTGACTGACTACTTGCCTAAGTTCGGTGTCACCACCACCTTTGTCGACGGGCGCGACCCGGCCGACTTTGTTGCGGCGACGACGGATGCGACCAGCCTTTACTACCTGGAGTCTCCGAGTAGCATCCTTTTCCGCCTGCAAGATTTGGAGGCTGTTGCTGGCATTGCCAAGTCGCGGGGCATCTCGACGATTTGCGATAACAGTTGGGCGTCTCCGGTCTACCAACAGCCGGCGAAGTTCGGGATCGACATCGTCGTCCACAGCGCAACCAAGTACTTGGCGGGCCACAGCGACGTTGTCGCCGGTGCTCTTTGCACCGACGCCAAACGGTTTGACAAGATCCTAGAAAACGAAGTCAGCCTTCTTGGCGCGGCCCTTCCCCCCTTCCCAGCCTGGCTGCTGATGCGCGGGCTGCGGACTCTGCCGATCCGGTTGAAGGCGGTCGGCGAGGCGGCGACCCGAGTTTCGGCCTGCCTGCGATCAGCACCGGAGGTAGCCGAAGTCTTCTACGTCGGCGACAGCGAATATCCGCAGGCGGCGCTACGGGACAAGCAACTTTTGGGCTCGACTGGGCTGGTCACGTTCTTGCCGGTGACTCAGGAGGAGGCGAAGGTGATCGCCTTCGCTGAAGCCTTGCGGCTTTTCCAGTTGGGCGTCAGTTGGGGTGGGCACGAAAGCTTGGTCGTTCCGTTGCAGCAACAGCCCGGCGACTGGCCAAAGCGGCAGTGGCTGGTGCGTCTGTATTGCGGTCTGGAGCACCCTGACGACTTGGTCGAGGACATCCAACAGGCCCTGCACCACTTGGCGTAAACGCCAGTTGTGGGCCCAACTTGGGACCCTGATTTGAACTTACAGACCAGTTTTTGAAGATTCGTGGACGGGTCTGTCGGGCATGCCTCTTTTGGAGTGCATGACCGCACGGACCAAAACCATCGCTCTCATCGCCGCAGTTCCCGCCCTGGCCCTTGGCTGGGCGGCCTTCCGCCCCGAACTCCTTTTCGTCAACCAGAAGGTCGACGAAAAGCCCGTAACCACCCAAAGTGCTAAGGCCATGACTGTGGCCAGCGGCTCCTTTGAATCCTATGCCCACGAGACGATGGGCAAGGCTGAGATTTCGGAAGTCGGTGGACAAAGCGTCCTACGGCTGAGCGACTTCAAGACCAGCAACGGCCCAGACGTCCATGTCTACCTGGTCAAGGGCAACGACCCGCGAGCCGTCAAGGACGGTGGCTACATCGACCTTGGTTCGATCAAGGGCAACATCGGCGACCAGAACTACACGCTGCCGGCCGGCACCGACCTCTCGCAGTACCAAGCGGTGACGATCTGGTGCAAGCGGTTCTTCGTCGGCTTCGGCGGCGCGGCGCTGTCGATGCCGAAGACGGCTTCGTTGACGCGCAGCGGTGGTTGGGATCTGGCTTCCTATTCCATGCCGGAGGAGATTCGCGTCACCAGTGGCAAATTTCGTGCCGACGCCAAGGGCGTCAGCGGCTCGGCGGAGCTAGTGGAGCAAAGCGGCAAGCGCTATGTGCGGCTGAAAGGAGTGAAGGCCGGCATGGCCGACGATGCCGAAGCCTATTGGGTCAAGGCGGAGAACTTCCCCGCTGCAAACGACATCACCAAGTTCACCAAGGAGCGGTTGGGCAAGGTCGACGGCAAGGCCAAGGTGCAGTCGTTCCCCGTCAGCAAGGAACTGGACGCCTGGCTTTACCGCACCGTCGTCCTCTACAGCCCCAAGCTCCACAAGAACCTCGGCACCGCCGAACTCCGTGCCGACCAGGAGCGCAAAGGTAGTTTTTGATTCGCCATTCGAACCGTTACGATTCCAAACGAGATAACACTATGCAACTGAACAACATCACCAAACTCGTCGCCTTTGCCGCTCTCGCGGCCCTGACCACCGCTGCCTTCGCCGATCACCGACCCGGACACCAGGGGTACTCCAAGCAGGAGAAGCACAGCATGATGATGATGGACTCTGGCGCCTTTAGGGGTGTCGAGGTGAACGGCGGGCACGTCAGTGTCAGCCACATGAAGGGCAAGACCATGCTGACGCTGAGCAGCGACTTCATGATCCCGAAGTCGCCGGCTCCGCAGTGGCAGGTCGTGGACAGCAAGGGCAACACTTACCTGCTGCAGCAGCTTCGCATCGCTGGAGACAAGACCAACCGGACGATTAGTCTTCCGAAGTACATCAAGAACGTCGCCAAGGTGCAGATCTGGTGCTCCTTCGCGGAAGTTGTGCTTGGTGAAGCTAGCTTCGCCAAACCCCAAATGGTAGGCTGACGCCTCGGAAAGACACTCGGCCCCGGCACTGCCGGGGCCATTTGAAACTAAGAGACCAACCCATGTTGCCCAATGTCTTCCGTCGACAAACGCCCGTCCACAAGCCTCGGTTTGAGGATGTTGTCGAGACCGAGCTCCCAGTCCTCTACCGCACCGCCAAGCGCCTGACCATGAACGACAGTGAGGCTGAGGACTTGGTCGGACAGACTCTTTACTTGGCCGCGCGCGCCTGGCCTACCTTTGACGGCGCCTATCCGCGCAGTTGGATGATCAAGATCCTACGCAACGAACACTTAGGCCGCCGCAAGAAAGCCGACAACCGCCCAGAAGTCGCCCTGGACGACGTCGCTGAACCCTCGCACGACGGCTACTGGCAGGCGATCGACTGGGGCATCGTCGGCCAAGAGGTCGTCCGCGCCCTCGACTTTTTGCCCGAGGATTACCGCATGGCCGTCGCGCTGTGCGACGTCGAAGGGCTGACCCGACAGGAGGTGGCCGATGCCCTGGGAGTCCCCGAAGGCACGGTCAACTCGCGATTGCACCGCGGCCGCAACCTGCTCCGCGCCCGACTTGTCGCCCTGCTGGGCGACGCCGCTCCCCAAGGAGCCCACCCATGAGCCACCACGACATTGAAGGCCCCCCTTGCTCCCACATGGAGCACATGCTGCATGACGCCGCCGACGGCACTGGCCGCGGCCTGCGCCTCTGGTACGCGTTGCACCATGCCGCCCGTTGCGGCCGCTGTGGCCGGTTCCTGTCGCGCCTACGCGAGACCTTGTCGGCCATGCGCCAAGCGAAGCCTGAGCCGGAGGCCGACGCTATGGCGAGGCTGAAAGCTGGTCGATGGCGCGATGAGATGTCGGCTGAGGAGTAAGTGGCTTTCCGGAACCTCCCCCTAGCCCCTTCCTCCAGGGGCATGAGGGGGGACTCGGATAGTGTCTACTCTTTGGGGAGAGGGTGTGAGCGGCTTTCGCCATGGCTACCTCCGCTAAAAATCCGGCGAACAGGGTGCGGGCTCTTCGGCTCCGGAGAATCCCCTCTCCCTTCGAGCTTCCGCCTCCGCCGGAGCGAAGGCGGACTCCTCGAAGTCCTCTCCCCAGGGCGAGGTATCTGAATGCAGTTGCCTCTAGCCTCTGGACCCTAACCTCTAGCCCCGTGTCTCCCAGGCCCAGGACGCCCCAACCCCGTCCGATGCAGGCCTCGTAATCCGGTTATGGAGTTCAGCTGCAGACACTGCGGTCTCCTGAAAACAAAAACCAGATGCTTCTAGCACAAACAGCCGGTCTCACCGGCACCATCAACACCGGCCTCTTGATCGCCGGTGTCCTTCTCGTCTTTACTCTCGCCTTTTTCAAGCCCGTGATGCGGATATTGCTCGGGATGGTCATCGTTCCCGAGAACCGGATCGGCGTTGTCACCAAGAAGTGGGTGCTCGTCGGCTCGCACCGCTCGCTGCCGGACGGACGGATCCTGGCCACCAAAGGTGAGGCCGGTATCCAGGCCCGCGGTCTGGCTCCTGGTCTCTACTGGCTCATGTGGCCGTGGCAGTACTCGGTGGCCATGGCACCGTTCACCGTTGTTCCCGAGGGCAAGATCGGGCTCGTCCTGGCCAACGACGGGCACCCGCTCTCGACCGGTGACATCCTGGCCCGCAAGGTCGACTGCGACAACTTCCAGGACGCCGAGCAGTTCTTAGCCCGTGGCGGCCAGAAGGGTCGGCAGACGCACATCCTGACGCCGGGTACCTACCGCATCAACCCGCTCGCTTTCACCGTCACGATGACCGACCTGACGATCATCCACGAGAACATGGTGGGCATCGTCACCGCGCTCGACGGCCGTCCGATCCGCCAAGGGCAGATCGCCGGCGACTACATCGAGGGCCACAACAACTTCCAGGACGTCGACACGTTCCTGTCGAGCGGCGGCAACCGAGGCCTGCAGCCGCAGGTGATGCTGGCTGGTTCCTACTTCATCAACCCGTGGGCGGTGCAGATCGAGGAGATCCCGATGACGGACGTTCCTATCGGCCACGTCGGCGTCGTCATCTCGTATGTCGGCGAGGACGGCAAGGACCTGACCGGCGACATGTTCAAGCACGGCAACATCGTCGAGAAGGGGTTCCGCGGTGTGTGGATCGAGCCGCTCGGACCGGGCAAGTACCCGGTCAACAAGTACACGATGAAGGTCGAACTGGTGCCAACGACCAACCTTGTCTTGAACTGGGCGAACGCCCGTAGCGAGGCGCACGCCCTGGACAAGAACCTCTCGACGATCACGGTGCGGTCGAAGGACGGCTTCCCGTTCAACTTGGATGTCGCCCAGATCATCCACGTTCCGGCTACCGAGGCGCCGAAGGTCATCGCGCGGTTCGGGTCGATGACCAACCTGGTCAGTCAGGTGCTGGAGCCGACGATCGGCAACTACTTCCGCAACAGCGCCCAGGACAGCGACGTCATCAGCTTCCTGAGCACCCGCAAAGAGCGGCAGGACTCGGCCAAGGACCACATCCGCGAGGTACTGGAGGAGTACAACGTGAACGCTGTCGACACCCTGATCGGTGACATCGTGCCGCCCGAGGCGCTGATGAAGACGCTGACCGACCGCAAGATCGCGCAAGAAGAAGAGAAAACCTACGACACCCAGCGCATGGCGCAGGAGAAACGCCAGGGCATGGAGAAGGAGACCGCCATCGCCGATATGCAGCGCGAGATCGTCAAGGCGCAACAGAGCGTCGAGATCAGCCAGCGCACGGCCGACGCGACGGTCAAGAAGGCCGAGGGCGACGCCCAGAGCCTGAAGGTGCAGGTCCAAGCCGAGGCCGAGGCGACCAAGATGCGCGCTTCCGCCGAGGCCGAGGCGGTCAAGGCCAAAGGCGCGGCACAGGCCGAGTTCACTAAACTGAACGCCGTCGCCGACGCCGAGATGATCGCCAAGACCGGTGCCGCCGAGGCTGAGAAGATCCTCGCCATCGGAAAATCGCAGGCTGAAGCCTACGAACTGCAGGTGCACGCGATGGGTGAGGAGAACTTCACCCGGTTCAAGATCACGGAAGAGATCGCCAAGGGCAAGGTCAAGGTGATCCCCGACCTGATCGTCAACAGCGGTGAAGGCACCGACGGCAGCCTGAACGGGCTGATGGGACTGCAACTGCTGCAGATGGTGCAGGACAAAAACAAGAAGGAGCCCGTGGCTGCTGGGGCTCCGGCTCCCAAGAAGTCCTGACGTCGCCCTTGGCTGTGATGTGGGCCGCGCCGGCTGTCGCCGGTGCGGCCCACGACTTAGTCGTCGTTGCCTCGGTTGCGCCGCGAATATTCTTCCTTGCTCCCCTCGTCCAGCAGCGTGAACTTGGTGTAGGCGGGCTGGAAGCCGACGAGAACAGTGCCGGTCGGGCCGTTGCGGTGCTTGGCGATCAAGAGCTCGGCGACCTCGGCGGCGTCGGGGTTGAACCGCTCCTGGACGTTGTGTTCTTTGCGCTTGTAGTACTCGTCGCGGTAGATGAACATGACCATGTCCGCCTCGGCCTCGATGGAGCCCGACTCGCGGATGTCGCTGAGCATGGGCCGCTTGTTGTCTCGCCCTTCGACCGCACGGTTGAGCTGGGAGAGGGCGATGACGGGAACGTCGAGATCTTTGGCCATCGACTTCAGGCCGCGGGCGATTTCGGAGATCTCCTGCACGCGGTTCTCCGTCTTCCGGTTGCCGCGCATTAGCTGCAAGTAGTCGACGACGACGAGGGCCAGTCCGCCATCGGCCCGGAGGCGGCGGCACTTGCCGCGCATTTCTAGGGGCGAAATATCGGAGGAGTCGTCGATGAAGACCGGCAGGCTGTAGAGTTCCTCGCAGGCGTCGGTCAGCTTTTGGTAGTCGCTGGTATGCAGGTTGGAGCGTTTGAGGACGCCCATCGGCACCTGGGCGATAGTCGAGATCAGACGGCGGACCAGCTGTTGGCCAGTCATTTCTAGGTTGAAGACGGCGACGTTGCCGACGTTCTGCCGCGCTACGTGCAAAGCGATGTTCATGGCCAGCGAGGTCTTTCCCATGGCCGGGCGGGCGGCGATGATGACAAAGTCGCCGCCATAAAAACCGGTGGTGACGTTGTCGAGGTCGGTGAATCCGCTTGGGACACCAAGGACTGGCTCACCGGTCTCCATGAGCTGGTCGACGTCTTTGAAGAAGTCTTTGGCGATCAGCGAGACCGGACGGAAGTACTTGCCGAGCCGTTTGCGGCCGACTTCGAAGACAGTCGCCTCGGCTTCGTTCACCTTCTCGTCTGCAGAGCCTTCGGGCTCGTGGACGATGCCGATGATGTCCCGGCCCGCCTCTTCCAGACGGCGCAGGGTCGCCTTGTCCAGGACGATGCCGGCGTAGTGCATCGCGTTCTGGGCGCTGGGGACGCTTTCGACGACCTGGACCAGGTAGTCGGTGCCACCAACCTCGGCGAGCTTGCCTCGGGCCTGGAGTTCGTCTCTGAGCGTGACAAGGTCGACGGCTTTGGAACTCAGCATCAGGGACCGGACGGCTTTATAGATCTCCCGGTGCGCGGGCACGTAGAAATCTTCGTCGTTCAGGGTCGAACGGATCTCTTCCGCCGCCCTCTCGCTGAGGACCATGCAGCCCAGCGTGCACATTTCCGCTTCGTTGTTCTGCGGCGGGACGTGCTCGCTCATACTGTCGATCCGGCGTTGGGCCATGGAGAAGTCCATTATGCTTGCCCAGGCGACACGGGTTTGAACCTACAGCCTCAGCACACTTGTGAAGAGTTTGTTAACAGGTCTTCCCCAATGCCGCCACTCCCAAGGGCCATTAGCCACCACCGGTAGACTCAAGCCATCCTCATGGCCCTGGCAAAAAAGACCGTCCGCGACATCGACGTGAAGGGCAAGCGCGTGCTTGTCCGCTGTGACTTCAACGTCCCTTTGCAGGACGGCAAGATCACCGACGACAACCGGATCACCGCTTCGCTGCCGACAATCCAGTACCTGTTGGGACAAGGCGCTCGGGTCGTCCTCTGCAGCCACTTGGGCAGGCCGAAGGGCGTCACACCGGAGTTCACTTTGGCACCGGTGGCCGACCGCTTGTCGGCGCTCCTAGGACAGACAGTGGCGTTGGCTCCCGACTGCGTCGGGCCGGCTGCCGCAGCGTTGGTTGATGCCCTGTC
Organism: Armatimonadota bacterium; assembly: GCA_018268335.1. Classification (GTDB taxonomy): domain Bacteria; phylum Armatimonadota; class Fimbriimonadia; order Fimbriimonadales; family Fimbriimonadaceae; genus JAHBTB01. Next base: position 18,006 of record JAFDWT010000096.1, read on the forward strand.
GGACGGCCAGGCCGTGCTCTTGGAAAACGTCCGATTCCACCCCGAAGAGGAGAAGAACGACCCGTCCTTTGCCACTCAATTGGCTGCGTTGGGCGATGTGTATGTCAACGACGCCTTCGGCACCGCTCACCGGGCCCATGCCAGCACTGAGGGGGTCGCCCATATCTTGCCGGGCGTGGCCGGCTTCCTGATCGAGAAGGAGATCGCCTTTTTGGGACAGGCGGTCGAAGACCCCAAGCGGCCGTTCGTCGCCATCATGGGTGGCGCCAAGGTCGCTGACAAGATTCCGGTCATCAACAACCTGTTGCCCAAGGTCGACAAGCTCATCGTGGGCGGCGGCATGGCCTACACGTTTTTCAAGGCGCGCGGTTGGGAGATCGGCTCCTCGCTGCTCGATGCCGCGAGCATCGAGTTTGTCCAGGGCCTGATGGCCGACCACGGCGACAAGCTGCTGCTGCCAGTCGACACAGTGGTCGCGCCCGAGTTCAAGGCCGACGCGCCGGCGACGACCGTCGATTCCAGCCAGTTGCCAGCCGACCAGATGGGGCTTGACATCGGGCCGAAGACCCGCGCCCTGTTCATGGATGCCATTGCAACCGCAGGAACTGTGATTTGGAATGGGCCGATGGGCGTCTTTGAGTTCGACGCATTCGCCGCAGGAACCAAGGCGGTGGCCGAGGCGCTGGCTTCATCGTCGGCGACGACCATTGTCGGCGGCGGCGACAGCGCCGCGGCGGTCGAGAAGTTCGGATTGGCTGACAAGATGTCGCACGTCAGCACCGGCGGCGGGGCTAGCTTGGAGTTCCTGGAAGGCATCGAACTGCCCGGGATCGCCGCTCTGCAAGACAAGTGAGCCTAGTCTGCTTCCGCCTGGACCTCGATTCGACGCCCTGGGACGCCGGATCGGGCTACGGTGTCGAACAGGCGCGGCTCGTTCGTCTGTTCGACTTTGCAAGGCGGACGGGGGTCAAGTTCCATGTGTTCGCCTCGTCGCGCTGTCTGCGGGCTTCGCCCGGCCTGGTGGACGCAGTGCTGAGCGACGGGCATGACTTGGACTGGCTCTACCTTGGTGACCGGCTGGATGAGGAATGGGCAAATGCTGCGACTCTCCTTGCTGGCACGGGACACTCTTGGCAAGGTGTTGGGCACTTGAATCTAGTTGCTGTGGAATCATGGCTCGAAGGACTCCACTTCATCAGTCACGCGGAAGGAGACACTGTCTTTGCCGACAGTGCAATCGTACCGTTGCCAACGGTGCGATTCAGCTTGGCTATGACTGAGCCTGAGGCTGTCGAGGCCACCGTATTATCGGCTCTCGGGCAAGGTCAGACCGTCAGAACGGCCCGTGACCTTCTGCGCTAAATCGCGATCATTCGCCGAGGTTCGGCTTTTCTCCTGTCAACCACCAAAGCAATGCCTTGTCGAACACTTTGCGGGCGTGTTTGGTGCTGTGGAAGCCGTTGCCAGGCGCCCAGACGTAGTCGTAGCCTTTCCACCGGAGCGCCCACATCATCTGCTGGTTGCTCACCCACCAGCTGCCGTGGACGTTGTCCAGGTCGTTGGCGCCGTCCTGGAGGAAAACGCGGATCGGCTTGTTGTCCGACTTGCGGATGAGGAACGGGTAGTTGTGGCCGCCCTCGATCAGGGTCGGGCCGCTGGCGATGTCGGTGAAGCTGCCGATGAAGCTGATGGCGGTGCCGAAGAGGTCGGGCCGCTCCCAGCAGGCGGTGAACGAGCAGATGCCGCCGCTGCTGTTACCGGTCAGGGCTCGCTCCTTGGGGTCGTGGCTGAGGCCGACGATCTTCTCGACCTCGGGCAGGATTTCCTTCTCCAGGAAGGTCACGTACTTGTTGCTGAGCGGGTCGTATTCCTGGCTGCGGTTGCTGTAGTTGCCCGGCTTGTCTTGGCCCGGCTCGATGAAGACGCCGACGACCGGCGGGATTTTGCCGGCGGCGCGCATATTGTCGAGGAAGGCGGCGTGCCACTGCCTATCCCACTGGGCGTCTTGACAGACGAGCAGCGGGTAGCTCGAGGTCTTGGTGTAGCCGGGCGGGAGGTAGATGTACCACTGGCGGGTCGTGCCGGGGTAGATCTTGCTCTTCCACTCGCCCATCGCCCGGAGCTCACCCTTGAGGCCGCCTTTGGGTGTGAACTGATAGGGGTTGGGGCTGTAACCTTCGACCTGGATGCCCGCGCGGAGCACCTTGCCGTCGACCTCGATCTGGGCCGGGTAGCCCTGGCCGTCTTCGAGGTGGACGGCACCGATGTTGAGGCCGTCGCCGACGTCGGTGAGGGTCACGACCGGCTTGCCTTTGCTGGTCACGGTGACCTTCTTGCCCGTGGTTTGGACGGCGAAGACGTAGTCGAGGAACTCGTCGGCCACCGCGCCCTTGGCCAGGTCTTCTGGTTTGAAACGCTTCTTGACCGCGTCAGCGGCCTGAAACGGCTCTCTCGCGATCAGCGACCGGATTTCGGCGATGGTGGGGGCGTCCTGTTCCGACATGGCGAGCACCGCGAGCACTGCGAGCATGTCGTGAACCTTACCTAGAACGACGGCCCCAGCAGGGCGGCGTTGAGGAGGAGCTTGTACAGGCCGGGCCACATCGCGCGCTCGGTGGGGTCTTCCATGAAGAGCACCAAATGCCCGCTGCCGACCGGCTGGTCGTGGACCAAGACGGCTCCTTGCAAGCCCTTCTCCGTCTCGTCTGGCCACGACCAGCCGGCGAGGAGCCGCTTGGCCTTGGGGTCGTCGGAGAGCCGGACCACTGAGCCACCTTCCTTCTTGACATGCCAGAACGTGTCGCCGGACATCGGGAAGGCGAGCTCGTCGCGGTCGTAGCCGTAGGTGAGGAAGCTGCGTTTGTCGAGCTGGGCTCGGAACAGCGAGCCGGGGAGTTCACGGAACTTGCCTTTGATCGTGTCAAGGTCGGCGAAGTTGTCCGATCCGATCGCCCAGCCTGGGTTGCCGAGAACGACCGCTGTGCCACCGGCGGCGAGCCAATCGGCGAACTTGCCTTTGCTCGGGGCCGAAGTGCCGCGAGGGAGGATGATCGTCGTGTACTTGTTGAGGTCGGGGCTGTTGAGGAACGATTGGTCGACCGGCGTGAACGGCAGATGGAACACCTGGTCGAACAGGTACCAAATGGCTCCTGAGTCGGCGAGGTTGCCGCGTGTCCCCATGACGATGGCGACTTTGGGCCGCTTCAGAAGGGCCACGGCGTCGCTGCCTGGTCCAAACCGCTCGGCGTCTGGGTAGGCCGTTGTCAGGGGAACGGTCTGGGCGCCATGTGATTGGGCTGCCTGCTTCAGCTTGGCCTCGTATCCTTCGTCGTTACGATCGGCCAGGAAGAGGAACGACCCCGTCGGATAGACCTTGCCTTCGACCTGGATGGGCTTTGTGGTCAAGGATCCGCGGACGCCACTGGCCAAGGCCTCAGCGACCGCCAGGACGTCCTCTTGGTCGAAATACGGGAGGACAAAGCCGACAGTGGACACGCCGCCGGCCTGCGCCCTGGTTCCGCCCATGGGCACCTCGGGCCGTGACTCGCACCACCACGCTTTGAGCCCATTTGCCAGCGGGATCGACCACGCGGTCATATCGTAGAACTCGCTCCCTTCCGGGCCGGGATAGGTCTCGCCGTCTGGAACTGCGGCCTTCTTGGCGACTTGAGCTTTGACGAACTCAGGTTCAAAGTTGGCGTCGGGCTCCAAGAGCGCCTTGGCCATCCTGGCTTGTGGTTGGTCCATGTCGACGACCAACGACGAGCCCTTGAAATCGACTCGGCCGACCTTGTCGGTCCAGTACTCGTGGGCGTGGTCTTGCGACCACGAGCCTTCCGTGATCTGGCTGACTACACCGGCCGACTGCAGTTGCCTCTGTGCCCGGGCGAGCGCCCGGCGGTCTCCTTGCATCACGACACGTTGGAACTTCCCTGTCGCCTTCCCTTCAGTTGCGTCGCGCTTGAATTTGTCGTAATCAGCCACGAGTGCGGATCCATTGGCTGCTGTCGCACCCAAAACCGCCATCGCCGAAACAAA
>JAFDWT010000096.1:22122-22286 GCA_018268335.1 Armatimonadota bacterium
ATGAAATAGGACATCCCGTTCTTGTCGAACGCCTTGGCGGTGGCGCGGCCGAAAACTTCTTTCCACTTGGTGTTGCGCTCGCGGCCGACGTTTTCGTTGATCGCCTGCGCTTCGGGGGGCATGAAGTAGGTGCCGACCTGGCCGTGCTGGTCGATGTAGACCTG
>JAFDWT010000097.1 GCA_018268335.1 Armatimonadota bacterium
GAGGCCGATGTTGTTGGCGACGACCAACTTGCCGTCCATGAGGAGTTTCACGCGCTTCAGTGGCGCTCCGTCCTTGATCGGTAGGTTCAAGTAACGCCCCGAGCCTGTGAACGTGCGCTTGACCAACGGCACGGCGACAGGCGGCTTGGTGTCGGTCTGCACGATGTGGTCTAGGTTGACATGCCCCCAGCCTCCCGTTGCCTTGTCGATCACCTCGATCACAGCACTTTTGGTCAGAAACTCGCTGACATCCCAGAAGGCGGGCCGGAGCGCCTCGCTGCCGCCAGGTTTGTCATTTGGGCCCGAGGCGGTGCGGACGACTTTGCCATCGACTTTCAGCAGCACGCAGGTCTTTTCCAAGTCTTTGCCGCCGCCGATCAGGAAGGTGATGTAGCGCCTTTGGACTTTGAACTTTGGTGAAGTCAGAGTTCCGGTCGCGGCGTCACCACCAAAGAACGAGTTGACCAAGCGCTTCCCTTTGTAGCCGGAAACGGCCATCTGGTTGGGCAGTGTGCCTTCTGCCGGACCTTGACCGAAGGCAGTGCCGGTGGTCTTCCAGGCTCCATAGGTCGACCCTTCGAAGTCGGCGACCAACATGTCCCCGGCCAGGGCCAGGGCGACCGCCCACATCAGGCTGTCACCTTCGGCCCGTTGCGGAAGCCGTCGGTGGCGTCCCATGCCGAAGGGCTTGTCGTCGCAGTTTGTGTCGAATTGGCAGTTGTGGCAAATGGCAGAAGATTGGCCAACCAGGAAGGCGGCTCGGGCCGCTTCCAGTCGGCGAAAGCCCGCCCCACAAAGCCAGTGTCGAACCGACCGGCGACGAACTCGGGGTGCTCTAGCACATCGAGCAAGAAGGCGATGTTGGTTTTGACGCCTAGGACGTGGGTGTCGCGGAGCGCAGCCCGCAAGCGAGCCAGGGCCGTCGCCCGGTCGGGGCCGTGGGCGATGACTTTCATCACCAAGGAGTCGAAGTGGCGACTGATTTCGGAGCCCTGGCCGTAGCCGGTGTCCACGCGGATTCCAGGCCCTTGGGGCAGGGCCAGACCGATGATCTGGCCGACGCTGGGGACGAAGCCTGTGGCGGGGTCTTCGGCGACGACCCGCGCCTCGATGGCGTGGCCATTGATACGAGAGCGCTCGCCGGGGTCGGCCGCCAGCTTCTGTCCGTCTGCCACCTGGAGTTGGGCGCGGACAAGGTCCCAGCCGGTGACCGCCTCGGTGACGGGGTGTTCGACCTGAAGCCGGGCGTTGACCTCCAGGAAGTAGAACTCACCCGACGGCTCGTCGAACATGAACTCAGCTGTGCCGGCTCCGACATAACCCGACGCCTGGACGAGCGCTGTCGTCGCCTTTCGCATCCTCTGCCACAGGTCGTCGGTCATGACGGGCGACGGCGATTCTTCGATCAGCTTTTGGTGCCGCCGCTGGACACTACACTCGCGTTCGAAGAGGCAGACGACCTGGCCGTGGGAGTCGGCGACGAACTGGACCTCGATGTGCCGCGGGTCGCGGACGAGCTTTTCGAGCATCATCGCCGGGTCGCCGAACGCCTTTTGGGCTTCGTCGCGAGCGAGAGTGAGCGCTTGGTCGAAGTCGGCGGGGTCTGTCACCGCCCGCATGCCCCTTCCGCCTCCCCCAGCGCTGGCCTTGAGCATCACAGGATAGCCGACCTTGTCGGCAGCTTCCTTGAGCTCTTGGTCGGAGGCGCCGGGCTCGAAGAGGCCAGGCGTTACCGGGACGCCGACCGAGACCGCCAGCCGCTTGGCGTCGATCTTGGCGCCGAGCAGTTCCATCGCTTCCGGAGAGGGGCCGATGAAGGTGACGCCAGCCTCGCGGCAGGCTCGCGAGAAGGACGCCCTTTCGCTGAGGAATCCATATCCCGGATGCAAAGCGTCGGCACCGGTCGCCTTGCAGGCGGCCAGGATCTTGTCGACGTCCAAATACGACTCTGCCGCCGACTCGCCGCCGAGGGCCACTGCTTCGTCGGCCAGGTCCTTGTGCATGGCGTCGCGGTCGGAGTCGGAGTAGACCGCCACGCTCCGGAGCCCCGCCTCGCGTACGGCGCGGATGACGCGGACGGCGATCTCACCTCGGTTGGCGACGAGCACTTTGCGCATCAGCGCGACTCCACGAAGCTGGCGGTGCGCTTCTCCAGGAAGGCGGCGACGCCCTCCTTCCCTTCCTCGCTGGCCCGGGCGTCGGCCAGGAGCGTCGCGGCGGCCTCTGCCGACAGCGGCCCGGCTTGCGAGAGCCTCTTGCAGGCGGCCACGGCTTGCGGACCGCAGCGGAGGACGTTTGCGACGACTTCCTCGACCTTGGCTTCGAGAACGTCCAACTCGACCGCCTGGTGCACCATGCCGATTCGCTGGGCTCGGTCGGTGTCGAAGACTTCGGCGGTTGTGAAGAGCGCCCGCGAGTGGCCCGCCCCAATCTTGGCGACCACATAGGGCGAAATGGTCGCCGGCACAAGGCCGAGCTTGGCCTCGCTGAAGGCGAAAAGCGTTCCCTGGGCGGCGACACAGACATCGGCACAGCAGGCTAGGCCGGCACCACCTCCAAAAGCCGCCCCATGGACTTGGGCGACGACGACCGCCGGAGTCTCGACCAAGCCACGGAACAGCCGGGCCAAGGCGAGGGCGTCGGCGATGTTCTGCTCGCGGGTGTATGCCGCGGCGCGGCGCATCCACTCCAGGTCGCCACCAGCGCAAAACGCTTTGCCTTCCCCCTTCAGCACGATCACGCGGGTGGTCGCCGGTGCTGCCTCGACAGCGTCGGCCAGTGCCGCGATCAGCCGGTCGTCCAGGGCGTTACGGACGTCGGGCCGGTCGAGGGTCAGACGCAAAACCGCGCCGTCTTGCCTTACCTGGAGCATGGCTGGAGTATGGCAGGCGTCAGGAACCCGGAATACCTGGCTCGGTGAGCAGGGCCGGATCCAGTGCCTTCGCGAGCGTCTCCTCGTCCACCAAACCCTTTTCGCGGACGACTTGAGGGATCGACTTTTTCTCCTTCAGCGCCGTCTTCACCACGTCCGCCGCCGCCTTGTAGCCGATGATCGGGTTGAGCGCCGTCGCCAGACTCGGCGAGGTCTCGGCGTAGTGACGGCAGGTCTCCTCGTTGGCGGTGATGCCGACGACGCAGTTGTCGGTGAAGGTGTCCAGCGTGTTGGCAAGGATCTGCAGAGCGAACTGCGCGGCGAAAGCCATGCCTGGCATCATCACGTTGAGCTCGAGCTGCCCGGCTTGGACGCAATAGTCCAAGGTCTGGCACTGGCCCAGCACTTGGAAGAGCACGATGTTCAGGTTCTCCGCCATGCTGGGGTTGACCTTGCCCGGCATGATCGAGCTTCCCGGCTGGACGGGCGGCAGCACGATCTCGGCCAGACCGGTGAGCGGGCCGGAGCAGAGGAGCCGCAGGTCGTTGGTGATGCGGGTCAGCTCCAGGCAGAGCAACCGCAGACCGGCTGCCAGGGCGCCCATGCACATCTGGCTCTGCATCGCCTCGCGCATGTCGGGGCTGTTGCGCCACTCGTGGCCAGTGTAGGCGCGGAGGTTCTCAACGACTTTGAAGCGGTAGTCGGGGTGCGTGTTGAGCCCGGTGCCTGCTGCGCTTCCGCCGATGCCGAGCTCCTCGAGTTCCTCGGCCGCGCTCTCCAGCCAGCGCTTACAGCGCCGAACGCTGACGGCGTAGGCGGTGAACTCTTGGCCCAATCGGATGGGAACAGCATCCTGCAAGTGGGTCCTTCCGCTCTTGAGGACCCCATCAAACTCGACGCCCTTGGCCGCCAGCGCGTCGGCCAGGCGGTCGACTTCGTGGAGCAGCGGGTCGAGCATCAGCCGCGCCATGATGCGCATCGAGGTCGGGAACGTGTCGTTCGTGCTTTGGCCGTAGTTCGGGTGGTCGTTGGGGTTGACGAGTTTGTACTCACCCAGGTTGCCGCCGAGGATCTGCTCGGCCCGGTTGGCCAGCACTTCGTTGACGTTCATGTTCAGGCTGGTGCCCGCGCCCATGTGGAAGACGTCCACCGGGAACTGGTCACGGAACTGCCCGCCCAGGATTTCGTCCGAGGCTTGCACAAGGGCTTTGCCCATGTCGGGAGTCAGGAGGCCGAGGTCGAGGTTCGCCTGGGCGCACGCCTTTTTGAGCAGCACAAAGGCATCGATCATCCGAGGATGCTCGGTCAGGCCGCTGATGCGGAAGAGGTTGCGGCTGCGCTCAGCCTGGCTGCCCCAGTAGGCTTCAGACGGGACGTTGACGTCGCCTAGCGAGTCGCGTTCGACGCGGGTGGACATGGCTGAGAGTTTATCTTGGGGCGGGCCGCCTGGTTAGTCCAGTCAGCCGGAACCCCAAGCCTCGTCATTTCTTACTAAAGTTGCCTTCTTTGAACTTCTTAGCGATCTCGTCCTGCTTTTCCTTCGGGATATCGACCTTGACGTCCGCAGGCTTCGTCTCCTTGTTTTCGTCGGCTGAATCGGAGGAAGCGCATCCGGCACCAAAGAAAGTAGCCAGAAGGCAGAGTAATGCAATCGTGTGTTTCATTGTGTGAATGGAGCCTAGGGGCATACGTGCGCCCCCTAGGCCGGTCAAGGGACTACTTTGGCACCCGGTTGGCAATGAGCAGCGCGTTGATGTCGACGCACTTCAGGCCAAACGTCGGGAAACCGCCGCTGTCAGACGATTCACCTTCTGTCACCGAGTCATCGGCGCACAGCTTGTTAGCGTCCACAATCGACTTGGGCATCTGGATGTACATGCCGCCAAACGCGGGCACTGTGTAAGCGCCATACATGACAGTCTTAGCGTGGCCGTCGACAAACACGTTGACCCAGCGGCCACCGTTCCTGGGCTCCTTAAGTTGCCCGTCGCCATCCTGGAAGTAGTAGGTGTTGGTGAACATCGGCGTGTCGGCCGTGGTCACGAACATCTGCATGTCGCCAGGGTTCTGGAACGAGGTCATGCTCTTGCCGACCCACATGCGGCCGTTGTCGCACTCCGGGTTGCCGCCGGTGCGGCAGATCTGGAAGTTCGCGGTTGCGACATTGAACATTCCCGTGCCACCACGGTAGTTCAGAACACCAAAGTTCGGCGCGAAACCGATGCATCGGCCCGTAGGGTCAATGTAGGTGTCGCAGCCCGTCCTGGACCGGTTCACATCGTAGACGATCTGGCGGTTCTTGATGTACGGCTGCAGGAACCACTGCCACTCGCCGTAATCGTTCAGCGAGTCATGGTTGAACTGACAGTGAAAGCTGTCGTCGTAGTCGGCGGTGTACAAGTGCTCGGACAAGCCGATGTTCTTGACGTTGCTCAAGTTCTGGGTGTGCTTGGCCGCAGCTTTCGCCTGGGCAAAGACCGGGAACAAGATGGCAGCGAGGATCGCGATGATCGCGATGACGACCAAAAGCTCGATGAGGGTGAATGCAAGTATCTTCTTCATGGTTACACTTCGATGTCGATTGACCGAAGCACTCCAGTCGCGAATGGTATCTACTGTTCGTTATCTATACGTTAACAAGATAAAAAGTAGTGACATCCCTATTGAAACCGGGCAAAATCATTTATCACCACTTTCGTCTCGCTGGATGGCGGTGCCTGGTTTGTTGCCGGATGGGTCATTGGTGATCTTTTTTGAAGCTGGCGGCGTCGTGCTAGGCGCAGAATCGCACGCACTGATGACAAAGGCTACGAGTACAGAGGCACTGATAAGGATCATTCGTTTCATATTGGTTAGAAGGAACACGACGGGGCCCCATTTGGGAACCCCGTCGATTGTCATGTGCCTAGTCCTTACTTCGTGAAGAAGCAAGCGCTGGCGGTGCTATTGGCCGTGCACGGAGTCGTGATCGTGTCAGTGATCCACTGCGCATAGGCGCCGCAGGCCATTCCGGGTGGAAGTGGGTTGGTGTCGAGGTGCGACGTCGTGCCGTCTTCCTTGTCAATGAAGGCGTCCGGATCCGAGCAATATGCGGTTCGCCCAAGGCCCTTGGTGTCCGCAACGACCAAGAACCGATCGTTAAAGGCACCTGGCAAGATACCGGCCTTCACCTTGGTCGCCTTGGCATGGCCGTCGGCGAACGCATAGTTGTACGTGCCGCCGTAGCGAAGCCCAGCATTGGTGAAGAGATCGCCAATCGAGTCCATGGCGAAACCGATGCCGATCGTAGCACGAGGCGTGTCGTTCGTGTCACCGAACGCGAAAGTGCCGGCGGGCTCGGAGATGGAGGTCATCGCCTTGCCGCGGTTGATATTGCCATTGCCACCTTCGTTGCGTGGATATAGGACTTGCTTCTCAAGCAGTCCGCCGCCGCGCCAACCAAACGGGCCCCAGTTGTAGCCGTACGCGGAAAGTTTGCAGACCTTGTAGTAACCGCAGCGGACCGCACTGCCGTCGGCCTCATTGCGCTCACTTGAGTACAGTAGGTCGATCGACTTGAAGTACGGGAGGATTGGCATCCACCACTCGTTCGAGCAGCCATCTACCAGACCGCTCGCAGGGACGCACTGGTTCGGGTTGTTAGTGCCGTGGATCGTCGCGGTGATGTCGTCGTTGTCGCCGACATAGATTTGGAAGGCCGTACCCAGCTGCTTCACGTTGGACAGCGAAGTTGTCTTCTTGGCGGCCAGTTTCGCTTGGGCGAAGACCGGGAACAGGATGGCGGCGAGAATGGCGATGATGGCAATCACCACCAAGAGCTCAATGAGCGTGAATGCAAGACGTTTCATATAGAACAAGCCCCGTGCCCGCGAGTTTTCACTCCGGCACGGCGAGAGTGTGAGAAACGACATGTTAACTTCGTGTTAGGGTCTCGTTAAATATCCTTAATCTGCTTTCCAGCTTCTCGTTAACAAAAGTCCGCGCCGAGAGGCTCACCACTGCCCGAACGAGTGCTGCGATCAAGATCGCACCGGGAATGTAGGCGAAATTGCTGTCACCCACACGCCCCCACGGGTCGTCTAGTTCCTTGTGAGCCCTGCGTTGGCAGGGCTCCGGCTTTTCTGAGTGTTGAACAACATGAAGCTCCTGTCCGTGCTGTGCTGGGCGGTGGCGGCTTTGGGCGTGGCGGCGGTCGTGGGCGGACAGGTCTTCCAGTCCACGATGGCCTCACGGGCCAAGCTGTCGCAGATCGTGCATGTCAGTGCCATTAACGAGCTCTTCGGCAAGCCCGGCTATGAGCCGGTCGGCCCCGCCGAAGAGATGGTGGTCGATGCACCTGCGGCCATCTTGAGTAACTCAGGGCCGCACGGAGAGCAACTGCTCGACCAAGAAAAACTGTTAAAGTTCAAAGTCGCCCCGCTGCGGATGGCGACAGTCCGCGCTTGGGCGCTGGTCGCCACAGTTGCCGGCGGCATGGCGGGCTTGCTTGGCCTTGTCGGCGGAGTCCTACTGCTCACTCGCGGTGGAAAAATCGCTCCGCCGACTGATCCAGAGACCTAACACCAATCCCTTATTGCAATATAATAGCAATATGAATGCGAGCCGCGTGGCGTTGGGGACGGTGCTGACCAGCCTGGCCGCCCACATCCCGTGCTGTGGGCCCAGCCTGCTGCTCGCCTTTGGCAGCGCCTCGATCAGCGCTGGTTGGCTCGTCGCGCTCGAGGCGTACCGGCCCTACTTTCTGGCGTTTTCGTTCCTCACTCTGGCCATCGGGTTTGTACTGGCCTATCAGAAACCCAAGGTCTGCCCGAACCATGGTGTGGTCTGCTCGGGGCACATCAAGGAGCGTAAGTTCCGGATCGTCTTGCAGTGGTTGGTCGCCGCGCTGGTGCTCGCCGTTGCCTTGACACCGCACGACCACGACAAGCACAGCCTGTCGACGGTTTATTCCAAGTCCCTGGTCGTCGCTAACTAGGCCATACTGAAGCGGTGTCGTCTGGCGTCGCAGCCACCCAAAGCCCCTACAAGAACACTCTCGGATGGAACCTAGGCTTCAGCGCCTATTGGTTTGCCACTAGCTACAAGTGGTTCATCCTCCTGTTTATCCTGTTGCCGACCCGTGCCCGTGAGCTGGGCGACGCCAACAACCCGAACAGCAGTTGGGGCCTTGTCCTGGGCATCGGTGCGATCATCGTCACTCTCGGACCACCGATTTCGGGCCGGCTTTGTGAAACGCTAGGCGGCATTTGGGGGCGGCATGGCCTGTGGCTGATGATGGGCGCGACCATCACGGCGGTTGGCGCTTTCACTGTCTATGGTGCGACCACCTACGGTGCCCTCATCATCGGCTTCCTGCTGCTGCAAATCGGCGACTCCATCGCGACCGGGCCCTATGCCGGCATGGTGGCGACGACGGTGCCGAGCGAGAACCGCGGCTTCGCCAGTTCGGTGCTCGGCGGCCTCAAGCTTTTCGGCCAAATCGCCTCGGCGATCGTGGCCATCTTGTTTTCCAAGCATGCGATCATCATTTATGGGGCTGTCGCCGGCTTGAACCTGATCTGCGCCGCCTGGACCACCTACACCATCCGCCATGTGCCGCACGCGACAGTTGACGCCGAGCACGTCAAGACCAACTTTTTCACAGACTGGGTCGCCCCGTTCAAGCAGAACGACTTCCTGTTCGTCTGGCTCAATCGGTTCGTTGTAGCCCTAGCGTTTGCGATGGTCAGCGCCTTTGCGCTCAACTTCCTCAAGTTCGCCGTCCCGAGCTACCACCTGTTTGGAAAGGACCTCGGCAAGGCCGAGACCGCCGCCCAGGCCATCGCCCTCACCATTTCGTTGGCCGGCGTCTTCGGTTCGATCTACACCGCCCGCGTCGCCGACAGGATCGGGCGCAAGCGGCTGCTGGTCATCTCTGGAGCCATGGTCTTCGTGGTCCTCTTCCCCATCGGCTTCATCCGCGACTTCACCCTGATCTGGCTCCTCGTCTTCGGATTTGGGCTGGGGAACGGCATTTACGCCGCCGCCGACTGGGCGCTGGTCAGCGACATCCTGCCGAACATCAAGCGCGCAGGCACCGACATGGGCGTCTGGCACTCGGCGGAGACGGTTGTCCAACTGATGGTCGCCCCGATCGGCTTTGCCATCGACGCCCTGAACCACGCCAACGCGGGATCGGGTTACGTCGGCATGTGCATCGGCTCGGCCTGCCTGTTC
>JAFDWT010000098.1:0-42034 GCA_018268335.1 Armatimonadota bacterium
GGCCAGGTGCATCATCAGGCTGGTCTCGGCCTCGCAGGCGTGGGCGATGTTCTTCAGCGGCCCTTTGAGTCCCGCAAGGAGAGCCGGGTCGATGAACTCAAAGTAACCGACATGGCCCAGCAAAAGGTCCTTGTCCTTCTCCTTGAGGGCACGCATGGCCACGCCGTTCGGCTCAGTGTTGCCGCCATGGCCGTTGACGACATAAAACTTCCAGAACCCGTGCGCCGCCAGCGAGCCGACGATAGCCTCCAAGGTCGCCCCATAGCCGCCGAAAGACGCCGACAGCGAACCAGGGAACGACAGATGATGGCCCGAGGCGCCCAGCCAAACCGTCGGCGTCAACACCACTTGACCGGGAATCCGGGCCTCCATGGCCTCAGCGACCGCAGTCGCCAAGATCGAATCAGTGAAGAGCGGCAAGTGTGGCCCGTGCTGCTCCAGCGAACCGGTCGGAATGACGACCACCACGTCGCGCGACAGGTCGCGGACTTCGGTCCAGGTCGCCTCGGCCAGCTTCACGGGTTCAAACCTCGGGGTACAAGTCCCGCATCAGCATCCGCACAGAGCTGTTCAGCTCCTTGTCGCGGTCCATCATGTCGCGGATTTTACGGTAGCCGTGCATCATCGAGGTGTGGTCGCGGTTGCCGAACAACGCCCCGATGTGCTTCCACGAGTCACCGGTGATCTCCCGCGTCATGTAGACAGCCACGTGGCGGGCATGGGCGATGGGCGCTTTGCGCGAGATTCCCTTGATCTCAGAAACCTCGATTTGAAAGTGTTTGCCGACCATGAGCAGGATCTGGTCGAAGCTCGGCTTCGCGATGCCGACGCTCTGGTAGTACTGGTCCACCATCGCCTCGGCGAGGTCGAGCGAGAGCGGCAGGCCTTCCAGGCTAGCTTGGGCAGCCAGTTTCGTCAGGGCTCCCTCGAGGATACGGACGTTGCCCGGCACGCGCTCGGCCAGGAACATGGCGGTTGAGTGGTCGACTTCGACCTTCTCCTGCTCAGCTTTCTTGAGGATGATCGCGCAACGCGTCTCGGTGTCCGGCATCTGCACGTCGGCAACCAGGCCGCTCTCGAACCGAGAACGCAAACGCTCGTCCATCAACAGGAGGTCGCGCGGAGGGCGGTCGGAGCAGAGAACAATTTGCTTGCCCATGCCTTGCAGGTAGTTGAAGGTGTGGAAGACCTCTTCCTGCGTCTTGTCCTTTCCGGCGACGAACTGAATGTCGTCCACCAGCCACACATGGACCGAGCGCTGGGCGCGGCGGAACTGGTCGATCCGGTTGTTCTGGAGGGCGTGGACGAACTCTTCGGCGAACTGCTGGGCGGTGATGTAGGTCACCGGAAAGTTCGGCTCACGGGCCAGGATCTCGTTGGCGATGGCGTGCAGCAGGTGCGTCTTGCCCAGGCCGGACTGGCCGTAGATGAAGAGCGGGTTGAACTTCTGTCCTGGGGCGGCGGCGACGGCCTTGGCCCCGGCAAAGGCGAGACGGTTGCTCTGGCCGACGACAAACCGGTCGAAGGTGAACTTCTCCATCGGCCTGAAAACCGACGTCTCCACCGAGATCGGTGCGCTGGCCACCTTGACGGGAGACGGCGCGATCACCGGCTTTTCCCGGGCTTCGACCCGCAATTCCAAGGTCACTGGGCGGCCCAACTCGTCGCCCAGGGCCTGCTCCAGCATCTCGATGTACTTCTCTTGGACCCACTCCTGGATGAACTTGCCAGGAGCAAGAAAACAGACGCGGCCGTCGTGGACGCCGTTCGGCTTCAAGGGCTTCAGGAACCGGTCGAAACTGGTGACCGGCAGCTTGTCCTTGACCCGTGCCAACACTTGGTCCCACGCTTGTCGAAGGACGATCTGGTCTTCGCGTTCGTCTAGAGAGAACTGGTCCATAAGGCAAAAATCCCCCAAACCGGGGGAAGCAATGAGGGCGAGTATACACACGCCGGACCCGCCGTGCCCGCATCATTTACTGGCACTTTTTTGATCCGAGGCTGGGGGGCAGAAGGGTCTTTGTCGGTTCCTGCGCCGGTCCCCTGCGGTTGCCTCGGTCAGCCGGATGAAAATGTGAACGATATTTGTTTGTCAAGGCCCGTGGCCCTTCTGCGGGAAAATTCGCGGCCCGCGCCACAATGTCTGCATGTCCGTGGTCTCGATGCTGGGTGGGCGCGACCTGCCCGACGATGTCGTGCGGGCTTGGGCAGCCTCGGCCACTGCTTTGTACGCCGCTGATTCAGGGGCCGACCGGCTCCTGACTCTGGGTTTCCGGCCGACCGTCGTCGGCGACATGGACAGCTTCAAAGGCTTGCGCGAAGGCCTGCGTGTAGTTGAGGACTCCGACCAAGAAACGAGCGACCTGGACAAGCTGCTCGCACTTGTCAAGGCGGACGGGCACCCAAGACTAGTGGTTCTCGGCTTGGAGGGCGACCGGCTGGATCATGTGTTGTCAGGCATACAAAGCCTTGGGCAGGACGCCTTGGAAGTTCTGTTGGTCTTACGTCGTGGTCTTGGCTTCTTTGTCAAAGAGTCGCACCCTTTCAAGTGGGACGGCGACGTGGGGGCACGATGCTCCGTGATCCCTCTGCGAATGTCCAGGTTGACGATGTCGGGTGTGCGCTGGCCCTTGGAAGAGGCTGCGCGCGGGAGCCTGTCTAACGTCGTCGACCCTGGGCCGTTATTGGTCAGCGTCTCTGGGACGCCAGTTCTCCTGACAATCGAACGAGACCCGATGCGAGTCATCCCGTGGTGACGCTGGCCCCGCTCGACTGGGTGGTGGTGGCGGTCTTCGCCGTCCTGCTGCTCGGCCTGGGATTCTCCGCCAAACTCCGCGAGTCAAGTGCTCTCCAGTTCCTCGCCGCTGGCCGATCCCTGACCCTGCCGTTCTTCGTCACGTCGCTGGTCGCCACGTGGTACGGCGGCATTTTGGGGATCGGCGAGTCGGTCTCCTACTACGGGGTCGGCACATGGCTACTGCTCGGAGTGCCCTACTACGTTTTCGGCATCGTCTACGCGGTCTGGCTGTCCAAGCGGGTGCGCGAGGCCGACCAGATCAGTATCCCCGACCGGCTGGAGGCGGCGTTTGGCAGGCGTTCGGCGCTGGTCGGGGCAGTCTTGCTCATTCTCATGGCCGTCCCTGCGGCGCACTCGCTGATGCTTGGGACGCTAGCCCAGGCACTGACCGGCCAGTCTCTCGTGGTCTCCGTGGTCTTGGCCACGGCGGTGGGCTCGCTGTTTCTTTTCAAGGGCGGCCTGCTGGCCGACGTCCGGGTCTCGGTGCTCTCGTTCACGCTGATGTACGTCGGGTTCGCGGTGGCTTTGGCGGTCGGGGTCTCGCGGTTCGGGTCGCCGCTCGACCTGCGGGGTCTCGACCCGAACCTCGCCAAGGTCGACGGCGGGGCCGGGCCGGTGGCTGTCTTGACCTTCTTCATCCTGGGCGCGTGGACGCTGGTTGATCCTGGGTTCCACCAACGCGCCGCCAGCGCGGCGACGCCCGGGGTCGGTCGCCGCGGCGTGTTGGTCAGCGTCGGCTGCTGGATGGTCTTCGACCTGCTCAGCGTCTGCGTCGGCCTATTGGCCTTGCGAGCGGTCGTCCCGATGCCGGAAAACAAGGTCATGCTCTTCCCATTGTTCGCCCAAGCGGTGCTTCCGCCGGGTGTGAAAGGGCTGTTCCTCGTCGGTATGGCGGGGACGGTGACGACCGCCCTGGTCAGCTATGCGCTTGTCAGCGGGGCGTCGGCGGGTCGGGACGTGCTCTGCCGCCTGCGGCCCGGCCACAACGAGTTGTCCGCAACCCGCCTGGGGATCGCCGCTTCATTGGTGGCTGCAGTCGTCCTGGCCCTCAACATCAAGAGCGTCGTCGCCCTCTGGTACTCCTGGAGCGGTGCCATCGTCGGGGCGCTTCTATGGCCGGTCTGGGTGGCCTATCGGGGCAAACCCGCCCGGGACGCCTGGACGGCCGTCAGCATGGCCGCAGGCGCCGCCACCGGCCTGGCCTGGATGTGGTGGGGCACGGCGCACGACAACCCGAACCTCACCGTCAAACTACCGGCGACCATCTTCGGTTACAATCTCTTTGGGCAATCAGCGGGCACTGATGTCGGGATCGGCACACTGATTCCGGCTTTTGCCGTGACCGCTGTGCTCTTGACGCTCGGAACAGCGTCCGATAAAGGGAGAACATGAGCCAAGCCGACGAGCCCGTGGCCACCGCCGCCGAAGAAGCCGAACCGATGACCGCCGAGACGGTGGCGACCGAGCCGCCGCCGGTGCCTGGCGACGCAGCCGCCGACCTGCCTCGCCTGGTCGTCAAGCGCGCCGGCGCGGAGACTGAAGAAGTGTTCTTCTTCGCCGCCCCTGCCA
Organism: Armatimonadota bacterium; assembly: GCA_018268335.1. GTDB lineage: Bacteria > Armatimonadota > Fimbriimonadia > Fimbriimonadales > Fimbriimonadaceae > JAHBTB01. Next base: position 4,367 of record JAFDWT010000098.1, read on the forward strand.
CGATCGGTCGCTTTGACCCCGCCGTCGGGCCAGTGGACGTCGACCTTGGCAGCATCCCCGAGGGCAGCTATGTCAGCCGCAAGCACGCCAAGATCGTCCACGACGAGGACGGCTACAAGGTGGTCGACCTGGGCTCCTCCAACGGCACCTATGTGCTGCGAGACGGAGATTTCCAGAAGGTGGACGAGGCTCCGGTCGCCGACGGCGACGAGATCGCCCTGGGCAACGCCCGGTTCGTCTTCCGGACAGCGCCGGTTTAGGCCTGCCCGCCGAAGCGGCAAGAGGGGTAACCCGGAAGCGGTCGTAGCCTGCTGGGAAAAGCGGTGTCGGAGCCACCGCACTCCGCATCGACGCCTTGGCTACACCTCGTCCTTCCTGCGAAGGCAGGAACCCAGCTCCGGACAAAGTCTGTCCATTTCCGCTGATTCACGGCTTCAGTAGACTCCTGTGGAGGAACTTCAGACAATCTGCACGTCGGCCGTGCCGTCTTGCAGATCGCCGATCTCGGCAGCGTGGACTCCCGCCGTGTTGAGGTGCCCGAGCACCATCGGCACCGACTCAGAATCGACGACGAGCACCATGCCAATGCCCATATTGAAGGTGCGGTACATCTCCACGTCGGGGACCTGCCCCAACACCTGGATCGCGGTGAAGACCGGCAACGGCGTCCAGTTGCTCCGATAAATTGTGGCGTTCAGATCGGAAGGCAAGACGCGCGGCAAGTTGCCATAAATGCCTCCTCCCGTGATGTGCGCCGCAGCGAAGACCGCTTCTGTCTCTTGCAACAAGGGATAGACGGCCTCGAAATACGACAGATGAGGTCGGAGCAAGGCTTCTCCGATCGTCTCGCCGTCACCATCGGGCAGTGGATCGCGGACGCTCAAGCCGCCGACTTCAAAGAACGCCCGGCGGGCCAGAGAGTAGCCGTTGGTGTGCAGGCCGTTACTGGCGATGCCCACGAGCTTGTCACCGGCCTTGGCCTTGGGGCGTGGCAAGCGGCGGGCCGAGTCGACCACACCGACGATACTGCCGACGACATCAATCTCTCCGTCGACATAAACGCCCGGCATTTCCGCCGTCTCGCCGCCGACCAGCGAGCAGCCGACCGCCTTGCAAGCGTCGGCGGCACCAGTCACCACTTGATGGAACGCAGCCGCGTCCAAGCGGCTGCAGCCGAAGTAATCCAGGAAGAACAGGGGCTTCGCGCCCTGGCACAGGATGTCGTTGACGCAATGGTTGACGATGTCATGGCCGATGCCGGAGTAGTCCCCGACCATCGCGGCGATCTTCGTTTTGGTCCCGACACCGTCGATGCTACTGACCAAGATTGGCCTGGCCATGTCGCCGAACGAGGCGTTGTACATCGCGCCGAAGCTGCCAATGCCGCCCACGACGTTGTCGCCATGGGTCTGCTTGATCGCCTCGGTGACGCCACGGAGCGACTGTTCGGCCTGCTCGATGTCGACACCGGCAGAGGCGTACGTCAGGGCTTCGTCGGACATCGTGGGCACCGGTTCCGGGATTAGCTGGTGAGTCGTCTGGGACTCGAACCCAGGACCCACGCCTTAAAAGGGCGTTGCTCTACCGACTGAGCTAACGACTCACAGCAGGGGAGAAGATACCCGGACGCGCCACCCCCCGGGGCCGATTGGTCATTGGGTGCTTCACTTCACACCTACTCTCTTCAACCCAAACACCTCCACATCAACCCCTGGCGAATAGTGCGCCAGGGGTTTGGTATTCGGCCGGACAATGCCCGATGCTTGGAGCAAAGACTCTTGCACCGAGTCGGCCGACACTGCTCTGAACCGGTACGGTTCATGCCACACCTGGCCGCTCATCAAGTGGCCACTTTGGACCGTGTAGAGCAGATACCGCTCGACAAGGAAGAACTCGAGCGTGCCCGGCTCGGCGGGGCGGCAAGGGCCGTCACCGGAGACCCACACGTCGTAGTTCGCCGACCTGTCCGAGGCCCGGCTGCCCTTGCAGACCAGGCTGCCGTCGTTGAGGCTATCCAACGCCAAGTGGGCGTAGTGGTACGGCAGCTTGAACCAATGACGGCCCAGCCAGGCGCCGATCCGGTTGGCAGCGTCGAGGCTGAAAAACCAAACCCCCGGCCCCTGGCCCTCCACATGCACGTAGGTGCGGACGTTGGTCTCAAAGAAGTGGCTGACCCCCGGCACCGCCGGGCACAGCCTGGGGCGAATGTCGCGCATGCGGAACGGCACGAGGCCCACGTAGGCTTTGCCTTCAAAGGTGTCGATGGTGAGCCCGGCCGGCATCAGGCGCTGCAAGTCGGCGGCGGGGACTTCCCAGTGGAGGAACGTCAAATCCAGCCAGCGCTGGTACATGACCGGCGCCTCGCTCAACGGCCTATTTTGCATGCTGAGGCGCTCATCCACCGTCGGTGTCAAATCGGACATTGCACCTCGTCTAAAAGCTAACAACTTCCAAGATCAAGTTCGGAAGCATGAATCCAAAGATGGCTGGCCATGCATACCCCGATTTGTATCGGCTTACGGCCATGACCGCCCCGATCACCAATGACCGAACTACTGAGGCAGGCTTGCCGGTAGCCATGGCCGTTGCGCCGTGGACAAGCGCAATGACCCAAGGCACGATGTCGGAGTGCTTGAACAATTGCCCCATCAGCCCTTGGGTGTACGCCACAAGCCTCAATGGGACAAGCCCAGATAACAGTGTCATCAATATCGAATATGGAAAGAATGACCATTCAATACTTGTACGTGGAATATGTGATGAAAACGGGTGCAAGCCTCGCGTAGCAAATGAAAACGCCAATTGGACAAGCACCAGGATCGAGCCGACAACGGCACTCCATAGAGTAGCGTCTCGCATGGGCATCTTGCCGAGGCCAAAATTGATCTTACTTCCGTTCCAACATGTCATTCGGAAGATAAGAACCACCCAAATGACCATGCCTGAAATAGCGCCTAGTGTGGATTTGATCTGGAATGCCCGCGAGAATTCTTGACCCGGCATCTTGGCCAGAAGCAAGAAGTCGTTAGTGTCCATGCCTGGAAGCCTTTCTACAAAGTGGCTTAGTGCTAGAAGACCTCCGACTAACAGCAACTCGACGACAAGCCGCTTGTCGACGCCGGGGCCAGATTCAGTTCCACCACCGTCAACATCCACTAGGTCAGGTTACCAGGGCTGTCATGGGGATGGACTCAAGCCAGACTACGTCTTCGACTGTTTCAAGAAGTTAGAAAGACCCTCCAGCTTGTCGGTCCCCACAAGATCGCAGCCAGCCTTGAACTGATACACCCACGACTTTTCAAAGTCCGGCGCGCCCCAGAAGCGGAGTTTTTGACCGGCTTTGTGGCACCGGTCAGCCAAGTCTTGCATCGCTTGTTGCTCGGCGACCGGCATCTCCCCTTTGCCCACCCACTTGAAATGGTCACCCCAGGAGTCACTGACCAGCGGCACGGCTCCGGGGTCTTTGCCGATGTCTTCGGGACGGCCATCGAGGGCGAGGACTTTGTCGAGGTCGCCGGTGATCGCAGGGATGTCGCGGTCGCCGCTAACGACAGGGACGACTGGCTTGCCGCGGCCGTAGACGTCAGGGTAACGCAGGAGCTGCTTCTTCAGCACAGGCACGACTGCCGCCCCGTCGGCCTTCACGTCAAGCAAGAGGATGATCGCCTTGCCGTCCCCATACGCCGAGCCCTTGTGCGACCGCACCGCTTCGGCCAACGGTTTCAGATACAGCGCGTCGAGCGTCTTCCCGGCCTTGACCTTGTCCCGGTCGTGGGCGACCAGCAAGTCGCCGTCGACCAGGTAGAAGTCAGCCTCGATGCTGCCGTAACCCAGGCTCATCGCCGTGGTCAGCGGCTTGGGGTGCATGTAGTCGTTGTGAGCGTGGGCGTGAACTAGAGTCTCTTTGGACTGGAGCAAGAAGAGGGCAACGGCTAGCATCTTGCCAGTTTGGCCAACTCCTTCAGTCCGATATCTCTGATCGTGCTTTGAGGCGAGCAAGGACAGTAAGCATCCAAATGCCGCACATGGTGCCAATCGGAACCAGCAATAGAGTGACGAGTGCAGCAACAACCGCGACCTTGCGGCCGTGACCGCGCCGTAAGCGCGAACCGGCGAATCCGCAAAGGAATGCAGCGCAAATGACTAGAGTCGTGATCGCCAGTCCTGCAAAGTTTGACCACTCAGAATATGGCCGCGCGGCAACAATGCCCGACCGTGCTAAGGCTTGATAATTCAAGGCCACAGCAAGTGCCAGAGCCAAAAGGCAGCCAACGGCGCTGAAGAGGCCTGCAACTACATAGAATCCTACAGCCAGATACCTGGCAGTAGCACCTTCTTGGCTTGGCTGCGGTATCAGCTCTGACATTTCGCCTCCAGACACCTACACGGGCCAAGGGTTGCGGCTGAAGCCGTATTGGTGCCAGTACGGGTAAGCCATCGGCGTCGCGCTGGCGGCGTCGAGCTTCTTGACGTGCTCGGCGGTCAGGTTCCAGCCGACGGCCCCGAGGTTGGCCACGAGCTGCTCCTCCGTCCGGGCGCCGATGATGACGGTGCTCACCGTCGGACGTTGCAGCAGCCAGTTCAGGGCGACTTGCGGCACCGTCTTGCCGACCTCGGCCGCCACTGCGTCAAGGGCATCGACGACTTGGTACAGGTACTCGTCGGGCACCTGGGGGCCGCCGTCTTTGGCGACCTGGTTGTTCAGGCGCGACGTTTCGGGCATCGGCTGCCCCCGGCGGATCTTGCCGGTCAGGCGGCCCCAGCCGAGCGGGCTCCAAACGACCGCCCCGACGCCCTGGTCGAGGCCGACCTGCATGAGGTCCCACTCATAGTCACGGCCGACCAGCGAATAGTACGCCTGGTGGGCGACGTACCGCTCCAGGCCGAGCCGGTCGGCGGCGGCGAGCGACTTCATGAGGTGCCAGCCGCTGAAGTTCGAGCAGCCCAGGTACCGGATCTTGCCCTGCTTGACCATCAGGTCGAGAGTCTGCAAAGTCTCCTCAACCGGAGTCAGCGCGTCGAAAGCGTGCAGTTGGAACAGGTCGATGTAGTCGGTGCCGAGGCGCTTGAGGCTGCCCTCGACTGCGGCAATCAGGTGCTGGCGGGACGAGCCGACATCGTTCGGCCCCGGCCCAAAGGTGAAGGTGGCCTTAGTCGAAATCAGCACCTGGTCGCGCCGCCCTTTGATGGCCGCGCCGAGGATCTCCTCCGCCACGCCGCCGCTGTAGACGTCGGCGCTGTCGAACATGGTGCAGCCGTGCTCCAGACAGACGTCGACCATGCGCGTGGCCTCGGCCAGCTGGTTAGAGCCGAAGCCTTCGAAGAAGACGCCCTTGCCTCCAAATGTGCCGGTCCCCAGCGTGAGGGCCGGCACCTTGAGCCCCGAGCGGCCGAGCAAGCGATGTTCCATGGGTTCCTTGATTGTGTACGCCGCATGCAACGACACCGTCGCTAGCCTGAGTAGTGACAGCTGGAGATGTCATTTCCTTGGGCTTTATCTTCCTTCTCGCGGTGATCTTGATCGTGCTTGGGCTCAAACAGGAGGAGCTCTACGGCAAAGAAGCGGCAGTCTTCGGTGCCCTGACTTTGGCTTTCTTCATCGCTTACGGGTTGTTGCCGAATGCCCGGATCATGGTCATCATCCCTCAGGCGATCGTCGACCTCGTCCTCATTTTCAAGCTCTTCGGCGACAATCTCAGCGGCCGGTGACCCGGGTGTAAGATCAAAGGGCCATGACGCTGTTGTCGCTGGTCGCGCTGGTCGGAGCCCATGCCATGCTGAACACAATGGCCGAGAAGCCACAAGATTTCGCCTACGGTGCCGACCTGTCGTTCGCCCGCCATCACGAAAGCCAAGGCCGGGTCTTCTACGACGGCGACAAGGCCAAGCCGGTGCTGCAGATCTACCGCGACCACGGGCACAACTGGATCCGGCTGCGCGCCTTTGTCGAGCCAGTGAAAGACGGGCTGCCCAACGGCCTGGACTACACCATCGCCATGGCCAAAGACGCCAAAAGACTGGGTTTCAAGTTCCTGCTCGACTTCCACTACTCCCAAACCTGGGCCGACCCCGGCCACCAGCCCTGCCCCGACGCCTGGCTGCCCCTGACCGACCAGGAACGCACTCAAAAGGTGCAGTCTTACACCGCCGAAACCGTCGCCGCCTTTCGCCAGGCCGGTGTCTTGCCCGAAATGGTGCAAGTCGGCAACGAGGTGCGGGTGGGAATGATGTGGCCAAGCGGCAAACTGCCGGCTCATTGGGACACTTTTGCAGGCTATGTCAAGGCAGGGATCGCCGGCGTCCGGGAGGGCGCAGGCAAGGGTCGCCAGCCCAGGATCATGGTCCACTACGACAACGGCGCTGACTGGAAGGGCGCGGAGCAGTTCTGGGACAAGCTGTTCTCCTACGGGATCACCCTCGACGTAGTCGGCTACAGCTACTACCCTTGGTGGCATGGCACACTGGCCCAGATGAAGGAGTGCTTCGACGGTACGGCCCGCAAGTACGGCAAGGAAGTCTGGGCGGTCGAGACTGCCTATCACATGGCGGCCAGCCCCGAGACGCGCGGCCAGAAAATGCCGTTCCCCGAGACGCCCGAGGGACAGGCGTCGTTCCTACGGTCGGTGGCCCAGGCGGTTAAAGAGGTGCCAGGCGGGCTGGGGACGGGGGTCTTCTGGTGGGAACCGACCCTGGCCGAGATCTCCACGCGCGGTTGCTTCGACCCAAAAGGCAAGGCCCTGCCTGCGGTTTATGCGTTTGAGAAGTGATGATTTCCGTGTTAACGATCGCGACCCTGAAGCCTCGGTTGCCTTCGCGAGCCCAGGTATCCTTCTTTGCACCTGGTCGTTGAGAGCCGTGGGGCGTCGCGTTGAATTGACCTTCCGCCGAACCTGCTGGCCCGCCGGGTGAAAATTAAAAGGACTTACAACCAGCATGAAGAAAGCCCCCGCACGACAGCGCAAGCCGTCTGTCCGCACTTCGAAATCCGCCCCCGCCGGGCGCAACAATGCCCGTCGGCCCGATGAGATCGAGATCCTCGTCAACTGCAGTAGCCGCGAGACGCGCATCGCCGTCCTCGAAGACCGGCAGCTGATGGAATACCGCGTCGAGCGCGAAGAGCGCGTCGTCGGCAGCATTTTCAAGGGGATCGTCCAAAACGTCCTGCCCGGCATGGACGCCGCCTTCGTCGACATCGGCCTGGAGCGCAACGCGTTCCTCTACGTCGCCGACATCATCCCCGACGACGCCACCGACAACAGCCCGGCCAGCGTCCGCCGCTCCGAACTGCGCCGCCGCAAGATCAAGGAACTGATCCGCCCCGGCCAGGAGCTAATGGTCCAAGTCACCAAGGGCCCGCGTGGCACCAAGGGCGCCCGCGTCACCACGCGCATCAGCCTCCCCGGTCGCTACGTCGTGCTAATGCCCGAGGGCAACCACGTCGGCGTCAGCCGCAAGATCGAAGACCGCCGCGAACGCGACCGCCTCAAAAGAGTCGGCGACGCCCTGGTGCCGGACGGCTTCGGCCTCATCCTCCGCACCGAGTGCGAGCAGCGTACCGAGGCCGAACTCCGCGCTGACATCCAGTTCCTGCAACAACTGTGGAGCCAAGTTCTCGAGCAGGCCAAGCGCCTCCGCGCCCCCGCCGTCGTCCACCGCGACCAGACCCTTTTGTACCGCACGATCCGCGACATCTTCGGCGAAGAGATCGACAAGCTCGTCATCGACGACCCCGAGGAATACGAAAAGGTCAGCCTGGTCGCCGGGATGGTCGCCCCCAAGCTGCTCGACAAGATCGCGCTCTATGACAAAGAGCAGCCGATCTTCGACCACTACAACATCGAGAAAGACCTCGACCAACTGCTGGAGCACAAGGTGTGGCTCCGCAGCGGCGGTTACCTGATCATCGACGAGACCGAGGCCCTGACCGCCATCGACGTCAACACGGGCAAACAAGTAGGCAGCACCAGCCTCAGCGACACCATCCTCAAGGCCAACATGGAGGCCGCCGACGAGGCCGCCCGCCAGCTGCGCCTGCGCGACATGGGCGGCATCATCGTCGTCGACTTCATCGACATGGAGAGCGCCGACGACAAGAAGAAGGTGCTCGACCACTTCGAGAAGGTGCTGGCCAAGGACCGCGCCCGCACCCGCGTCGGGCGGATTTCGTCTTTGGGCCTCGTTGAGATCACAAGGAAGCGCACCGGCGAGAGCGTCACCGAGGCGATCACCCACACCTGCCCGACCTGCGAGGGCCGGGGCCGCGTGCCCAGCACCGACACGGTCAGCGTCTGGATCGAGCGCGAGATGCGCCGCCGCCTGCGCGAGCCTGGCACGGCCTTCTATGTCGAGTGCCACCCGGCGGTCGTCGAGGCGCTGATCGGCGGCGACGGCGAGTTCATCGAGGAGCTGGAGCACGACCTCAAGCGCGGCCTCTATATCCGAGCCAACGTCGATTTTGAAATTGACGAGTTCGAGATCGTCGGCGGCACTATCGAAGAGATGGACGCCACACACATGGGCTACCGCCGGGCACAGGTCTTGGAAGCCAACATCCGCCGCTCGGCGGTGGAAGGCGCGGACAAGGCGATCGGCTGGACCGACCAGGGCTTCTATGTCGAGCTGCTGGACGGCCGCGACCTGATCGGCCAACGGGCCAAGATCGTCCTCCAAGACATCCGCCGCTCGTTCGCGGTGGCCGATGTGATCATGAGCGGCAGAAGGTCAGGCTAGTCGCTAATCTGCACCTCGGTTCAGCCTGCCTGGCGGGCTGACCCTAGCTTCAAAGCTAGCCCAAGAACCATAATGGAGCCCATGGCCGACATTGCCGCGGTTTGGCACGAGGCGCTTCCCGAGATCATGGGCGGCGTGACGGGCGTCGGCGTCTGGACGGCCCTGAAGACGGCGGTGCCGATTGCCGCCGAAGACGGCCTGCTTGTCCTCGGCCTGCCGGACGCATCGAGCGGCCTGGCCGGCCACCTCAAGCTCGCCGCCCCGCGCAAGATGGTGGAGGACACCCTTTCCGCCCGCCTCGGCTCACCGGTCGTGCTGCGCGTGATCGCGGGGACATCCGCCCACGACTGGGAGACCGAGAAAAAGCGCGACGTAGAGAAACGCCGCCTGCAAGAGCAAGCCCTGGCCCGGCAACGCGCCGAGGTTCTGGCGGGCAAAAGCTGGGAGTCGATCTACGAGCAGCTCAGTCGGCAATACGCGACCACGCCGAACCGCAGCCTGCCGCAAAACCGCGCCAGGTTCCTCCAGGAGGCTATCGCCATCGTCGCCCAGGCCCTGATCGACACCCCGATCAGCGACGAGATGGCCGAGCGGAACTACGCGCGGTGCCTGGAGCGCGTCGCCCAGTACAGCGAAGTCCCCAGCACTATGGTCGCGATGATGGTGCTCGAGAAGTCGTTTGAGGGATGAGCGGCGGCACCGCGACCATCCTGGGCTCGGGGACGAGCACGGGCGTCCCCAGCCTCGGAACATCCTATCCGCCTGATTATCTGGCCGACCCGCGCAACCACCGGATGCGCGCCTCCTTGCTTTTGCGCGGGCCGAGCGGCAACGTCCTGGTCGACTGTGGTCCCGACGTCCGCACCCAACTCCTGCGGGCGGGCTGCATGGGCCTCGAGTGCGTCCACCTGACCCACGGCCACGCCGACCACATCATGGGGATGGACGACCTGCGCACCTTTTGCCTCAAGAAGGGCGGGCCGATGCGGATTTATGCCGACGAGCCGACGCAGGCCGACATCCAGAGAATCTTCCCCTATGCCTTCGCACCGTTTCCAGAGGGGATCATGGTGCCTCGGTTTGACATTGTCACGATGCCCGACAGCTATCAGGCCGGCGGGCTGACGATCGAGTGCGTCTTGGTCGAACACGGCCCGCTCGCCTATTGCGGCGTGAAAGTCGGTGGCTTTGCCTATCTCTCCGACGTCAGCCGCATCCCCGCCGAGTCGGCCGCTCAACTCATGGGGCTGGACACGCTAGTCCTCGACGCCGTGCGGATCAGACCCCATCCAAACCATTTTCACTTCGACAAAGCGGTGGAGGTCGCCCTCGAGCTGGGGGCCAAAACCACCTATCTGACCCACCTGTGCGACGACTTTGACCACGCGGAGACCGAAGCGCGGCTCCCTGCTCAGATCAGGTTAGCCTACGACGGCCTTGACATACCGCTTTAGGCATCCAGGTAAGAATACTTGAGAAGGTGAGTCAAGTTTGCCCTAATGAGCGTCCCTACAATAGCCAGTATTCATACTGTGGCAGCTTGTGATCACGGCTTCCGGGTGTGGGTATGGCTAAAGTCGTAGCCGGCCTGATGGCTATGGTCGCTCTGGGTGCGAGTGTCTTGTCGGGGGCGGAGCCCTGGACATGCCTGGCGCGCGGGGCCATCGCGTATGTCGTAGGCAACGTGGCGGGGGCGTTTTGGGAAGCGCTCGCGAAACGAGTGCCCACGGTCGTACAACAGGCCGCTCACGATGAGGCGGAAGAATTGCTGGACGAACAGCTGGCCGCCTAAAACTTGGAGCCCTTTTTTCACATGCCTCTGTCACCCGACCTCTTGCAACGGACCTGGATCGACTACAAGGTCTACAAGAACCCGACCGCCCGCGTCGACCTGATCAACCACTATTCGTACTTGGTGAAGATCACGGCAGGAAGGCTGGTCACCAGTGTCCCTGGCGGACTGGACCGCGACGACCTGGTCAGCGCCGGCGTCATTGGCCTCATCAAGAGCGTCGACCAATACGACCCCACACGGGACGTCAAGTTTGAGACCTACGCGATCGCCCTCATCCGGGGTGCGATCCTGGAGATGCTCCGCGACGAGGACTGGGTGCCCCGCTCCATCCGCGAGAAGCTGAAGGCGCTCGACAGGGCGCAGACAAAATTGGAGACCGAGTTCGGCCGTCCCGCCTCAGTCCGCGAACTGGGTGATTACCTGTCGATGTCGGACCAAGAGGTCAACGACCTGCTCGTCCGAGTGGGCCGGACCAATGTGTACAGCTTGGACGACGTCGTCGGCGGCGGCAGCCAAGACGGCGACGACCACATCCACTTTGTCGAGATGATCGTCGACGAGGACGCCAACCCGGGCAGCGAGATCGAGGGCAAAGAGCTGCGCCGCATCATGGCGAACGGCGTCGACCGGCTACCCGAGCGCGAGCGCTTGGTCATCGCCCTGTACTACTTCGAGGGCCTGACCTTTAAGGAGATCGGCAAAGTTTTAGGTGTCAGCGAAAGCCGTGTGTACCAACTGCACACGCAAGCGATGGGTAGGTTGCGCAACTTTATGCGCGATGAGGGGGCGGCTCACGTCGCCTAGCGGCGTCCATGGATTCAATCAACCGTATCGTTCCTGTCACCCCAGTCAACACGGCCAACGTCTATGGCGTCGACCGCGACAGGAAAGAACGGCCCCGGCAACAGCCCGAAGAACACAAGGACAACCACGGAGACGTGGTGGAAATCCACGACGAAGTTGTGGAGCCCGAACCGCACGAAGCCCCATCCGAACACCACGACGTCGATATTTCGGCCTAGGGCTGTGGCACACTTTGCAGCGACATGTTGTTCGACAAGGAGTGTCGTCGGTCTATTGCCCTGTCTAACATGCATTGAGGAACCGAAAACAAGGAAGGACATATGAGTAGGATTCGTGCCTTTTGTGGTCTGGCGGTGCTCGCCGGGCTCATTCTGTCTGCGGGCTGCAACAACAACAGCGGCAGCGTCGCCAATGTCTCGGGCGACAGCCTGACCCGCGACGAGTTCATCGACCAGCTGCAGACCAAGCGGACTGTCCGCGTCGTGGGCAACAACGGCCAGGTGGTCGAGGCCCGCGTCGCTGACACGCTGGCTTTCCAAGCCATGCAGGACTTGGTGACGCGAAAAATCGTCATGCAGTTGGCCAAGGACGAGAAGGTCGCGCCCACGGAGAAGGAAGTCGACGCAGAAATCGAATTTCGGACAAAGCTCGAGCCGGCGTTCATCAAGGAACTGCAGGCCATGGGCTTTACCCTCCAAGGCATTCGCCAAAACGTCATGTCCGAACTGGCGCAAGAGCGCTTGCTGACCAAAGGCATCACCGTTACCGATGCCGAAGTCGACAAGTTCATTGCGGACAACCCCAACCAGTTCAAGGAGCCTGCGCAAGTCGACTTGACTTGGATTTTTGCCAAGACAGAAGACAAGAAGAACCAAGCCCAAAAGGCACTGGACAGCGGCATGCTCTTCAAGATGGCGGCGCGACAATATAGCGACGCACCCAACGCTGCGGCCACCGACGGGAAATTTCCTGTCCGTGACTTGAGCGCCTTGGCACCAGAACTCCGGACCAAGCTTGAGGCTACTGAGCCGGGCAAGACAACCGACTGGATCGTCGCCTCCGAAGGCTCCGCCAAGTTCTTCGTCAACTCCAAGACGGCCGAAAAGAAAATCGAGATCACGAAAGAACGCAGAGAACTCCTCCGACGTCGCATGGCGATCAAGCGCGGCAGCGAAGCCAGCGACCTGACCAAACGCGTCCAAGAGAAGCTCCGCAACGCCAAGATCGACGTCCAGGACAACGCGCTGAAAGATATGTGGAAGCGGTTTGAAGAGAAGCTGAAGCAGTCGGCTTCCAACGCCAAGTTGCCTGAGACCACGACTGGAGGCTCCGGCGGAACGACTCCGGCTCCAGGCACAACCGGTTCGACACCTGCGCCGGCTCCCGCTGGCGAGACCGCGCCAGCCACCGGGACGACGACAGGAACGACTACTGGCACCACGACCGGCTGACGGCAACCAGTCATCAAATGAAAAGCGGCCCGCTCCAAATTGGAGCGGGCCGCTTGCTTTCGTCTGGGTCGCAGCTCTAGCTGGCCTTGGCGAACTGATGGAGGTTGTCGACCAACAGTTCACATTCTTGAGCGTTGAACTCGTCGGTCTCGACGTACTCCTGAAGTGCGGCGCGCATGCCGCTGAAGTCGGGCGACGACCATTGGCCCAACGGAGGCTTGGTGGAATCGAGCTTGACTAGGCTGACCCGAAAGCTGGCTGTCTTGTCGGAATCGGCGTCCCAATGCAGCCCTCTTTCGAGAAGGTCGTTGATGGATGTGTAGACGCCGCCAATATGCGACGTGCCGTCGAGGCCGACCTGTTCGGTCACCCAGTACAGTCTGCGAAACTTCATTGTTTGCTACCCTTACTGGGTAATTATTGTACCAAAGTTAAGCAGTCCACAGGAATGGTTCGGCGTCGGTGAGTATCTTTCCGTGCTTTTCTATGGCGCGTAGCATGTATTCGGGCAACGTGAACATCGCTTGGTGGAACCGCGGCGTGTAGTAGCGGTTGCTGACCCCTCGGGTAGCGTGGCGGGCAGCCACGTCCTCTTGCGTCAACGCCATCGGGTCGTGCTTCTTGCTGGCCAGAATGAAGCCCCACGGCATCTGGAAGGTCGTCACGAGGCCGTAGTAACCACGCACATAGGCGAACGTGTCCTTCATCGAGTCCAGGGTCGCGAAGATCTGGCTGAAGAGATAGGGATACGTCTCGTTGCAGGCACCAGATTGCAGGACAAAGACGCCGTCGTCACTCAGCGACTCGGCCACGTGTTGGAAGTACTCCTTGGTGTAGAGCATGCGCGCCGGACTGCCTTCGTGCGGGCCGGGCAGGTCGCTCAGGATCACGTCGTAGCCGTGGCCCTTGTGGTCTTCGATCCACTTGCGGGCGTCCTGGTGCACCAGCGTGACGCGCGGGTCGTCAAAGCAACCGTGGTGCCACTCGGTCATGTGCACCTTCACCCACTGGATCAGCTCCTCGTCCAGATCGACCATGTCGGCCTTCTCAACGGTGTTGTGTTGGAGGGCCTGCCACAAGGTGGCTCCTTCGCCGCCACCCGCCACGAGCACCTTCTTGGGGTTCGGGTGGACGGTCATGGCGGGCTGGACCATCGACTCGTGGTACACGTATTCGTCCAGCAGACTGGACTGGATTTTGTAGTCCAAGAAGAGCGTCTTGCCCCAGACCGGGATGTCGACGATTTGGTACTGCTGGTACTGCGACTTGCCCTCGACGAGAAAGCGGTCGACGGAAAAGAACCACGTGACGCCCTCAGTGTGCGTCTCGGCAATGAACATGCCGGTGCTTTGGGAGAACAGCTTCTCGCTCATGGGAATGGACGGCGGGATGATAGCACTGGGAAGTCCTCAGACTTCAGTCTTCAGTCCCCAGAGTTGTGCCGAGGACTGAAGACCGACGACTGAAGACCTGAGTCAAACCTCGACTTCGCTTTGGATGCCGCGGCGGACGACGAGGAACTTGATGCGGCCCGGCTTAAAGCGGTCGCGCAGCACCTCGATGGCGCGGTCGACATGGATGGTGCCGCCGCAATAGAACAGGTCGACTGCCGCATAGCCGTGCTCGGGCCAGGTGTGCACGGTGTAGTGCGACTCCTGGATGATCACGGCGCCAGAGACGCCGAAAGGCTTGAACTCGTGAAACGAATCGGTGACAATGGTCGCCTCGCTGGCCTTGGCAGCGTCGAGCATGGCTGTCCCGACGGTCTTTTCCTTCTCCAAGGCCTCGTGGTCACAGTCAAACATCTCGATCAGGAGATGCGAGCCCAGCGACGGTTCTTCACCCTTGACGTTCGGCAGACCTTGAGAGTCCCGGCCGAGCCAATGGTTGAAATCGTCGGCGTCCTCGCTGTGCACGAGCTGCCAACCGGCTTCGTTTTCGATGCGCGGTGGAGCCGCGACCATGTCTTTACGGTTGCGCCGGCCCAACATCCGACGGAACCAAGCTTGGCGCTGCGCGCTAGCCAACGGAACGACAACCGCGGCGATCGCGGCACTCATTGAAGTCATTACTATGGTAGTCAATCAAGTTTCCCTCACGTTGCTCTAGGCCGCACTCACCCCTGGTGGGGCAAGGTCGGCGAAGAAACCCGACCGAACGACAAAACTGAGGCCCTGCAGGCCGTTCGTAACCCGACAAACCAGGAGAACGCCGCTTTGAGAGCACCTTCCTCCTGACCTGTTCCCGTCTCGATTAAGACAGGATGGTCCTCAGCTTTCGGCGCCAGTCTTGGGGAAAACCCGTCGTCTGCCGCGCGGACGCATGATACCAAACGCTAGGTTCGAAATCAAGCGATGGTCCCTGTGTCGGCCTACATTTCACATAGCCCGGACAGGCACCACTTGTTTGACGGCACAAACAATGCCGAACAGCAGCTTTGTCCGCTAAAGGACCCGGCCCTCGGCCATGTGGACAGCGCGGTCGACGCCTTCCAGCATCGTCGGGTCGTGCGTGACCACCACCAGACTGCCTGTCCCCCGGTGGCTACGGAGCAGGTCCATCACTTTGATGCCGGTCGCGTGGTCGAGTGCGGCGGTCGGTTCGTCGCAAAAAACGATCTCTGGACCACCAAGCAGCGCCCGTGCGACGCAGACCCTCTGCCGTTCGCCACCGCTCAGTTCGTGGGGCAGACGGTGGGACTTCTCCCCCAGGCCGACTGCCTCGAGGAGCGCCATCGATTCGTCGCGGCAGTCTTGGTCCGGTCGGGCGACCATGATGTTCTCCAACGCCGACAGGTAGCCGACAAGGAACGGGTGCTGGAAAACAAACCCAAAAGTCTGCAGCCGGAGCCGGCTGCGCTCGGCGTCTGAGAGCTCGTCCAGCCCGCGACCGCGATAGAGGGCGCGGCCTTGGGTCGGCACCTTGAGGCCGCTGAGCAAGTAGAGCAGCGACGACTTGCCCGACCCGCTCGGCCCCAAGATGCCCAGGAACTCACCTGGCCGCACCTCCAGGCTCACGTCATGGCAGGCAAAGACGTCGCCGTCTTTGTCCGCATAGACAAGCGAGGCGGATTCGAGCGAGGTCAAACCAGCCTCCTTTCGACCACGGCCACCGGGTCGAACCGACGGAAGCGGGCGACGACCGTGGCCAAAGCCACCGTGTAGATTGCCACCGGCACCGGCAAGGTGTAGAAGTAAGCCGTGCGGTCGAACGGGTCCAACATGAACGCCTTGGGATCCATCAACGTGGCGCGGACGACATTGAGCAGAAGATAGGCGCACAGAACACCGGCCACCCAGCCACCCACGACCACCGCCGTCATCTCCCCCATCACCCGCTGCAAAATCGCCTTCTTGGTATAGCCCAACGCTTGCAAGAGGCCGAACTCTTGGACGCGCTGCGAGAGGAAGATGCTGATCAGCATCCCCATCATGATCGTGATCACGACCACCAGCATGCCGACGACGACATCGAGGATCTTGTACAGGATCCGGAACATCTCG
Organism: Armatimonadota bacterium; assembly: GCA_018268335.1. Taxonomy (GTDB): domain Bacteria; phylum Armatimonadota; class Fimbriimonadia; order Fimbriimonadales; family Fimbriimonadaceae; genus JAHBTB01. Next base: position 20,650 of record JAFDWT010000098.1, read on the forward strand.
CTCGTGTCCTTTTCCAGCTTGTGAAAGGCGAAGACGCGCGCCCGCTCGCCGGTGAACCGCTTCTCCGCCCAATGGTCCAGCTTGGCCTGCTCGACCGGTGTCTTGGCAAAGGCCAGCAGAGCGTCGACCGGCGGAAAGTGGTTGGCGGCGACATAGTCGTAAGGGATCACCGCCGTCCATTCCTGGCTGTGCACCTTGCCGACGATCTTGACTTTATAAGGCGAGTACGCCTCGGGTTTGTCCGGCCCCAACACGACGTCCCCGATCTTGACGCCGAGGTTGCGCATCACGGGCTCGCTCAGGACAACCTCGGGCTCGCCGTCCTTGGGCATCCTGCCTTCCAATTCGCCGGGGCCGACGTGGTCCATGTAATAGCTCATGTCCTCGGGCTTCAGAGCTAAGATCACGAACGGCCACTTGCCGACGATGCTCATCACGTTCAGGTCAAGCCCACGCACCGCCATGACCCGGTCGAGCGGCACTGGGGCCTCTTGTTCAATGGTCTGGCGGATCTTGCCGGTCATCTCCGGGTCACCGCGCGGAGTCAGGCCGACGTAGTGGCGCGAATAGCTGTAGATCGTCCGGATGCTGAGCGGGATGGAGTCCATCATCGCCACGATGCCGCTGACCAGCATCACGGCCAGCACAATGACGCCCACCAGGGGAAGCGACTTCCCCTTGTTGCGCCAGAGATAAGTGCCGGCCCGCAGCGGCCCGTAAGTGGGCACGGTCAGGCGTCCCCTCGCTGGGCGTACCGCAGGAACACCTCGTCCTGAACAGGAAGGCAGGAAACGAGCCTGTATCGCTGCACTTGTTCTCGGCTGAGCGGATCGCCGCCAGCGTAGGTCGGCGTGCTGCGGCCTAGCTTGATCTTGGGGGCCAGGGTCAGGAAGAGCTCGTCCACCAGATTCTCGTGTAGCAATGCCGCGTTGAGCTCGCTTCCGCCCTCGACCACAATTGACATAACGCCATGCTCCCGCCTGATCGTTCGGAGCGCATTGCTCCAACAGGTCTCTTGTCCTGTCGTGTCGAGGCATTGGACTTGGTTTGGCACCGAGTCTCGCGGGCCGACGACCCATGCCGAGCCTGGCGCGTCGGTGAAGAACCTCGAGCCGTAGTCGAGGTCACCGCCACGGGTCGCGACATAGCGCTTCAGGCGGGCCGGATACCACAGCCCTTTCGTGGCCCGAAGCGAGCCGGCGCCAATGAGCACCGCGTCGGCCGCCGCTTCGATCTGCCGCATGGTGGCATGGTCGACATCGGAGCCAAGGTCGGCGACCGCCTCGTCTCGACCGCCAGTCACGGTCTTGCCGTCGATGGTGGCCACCATGTTGATGACGACGTAGGGCCGGTCGGCAGGCGCATCAGCGAAGCGCAAACCCGGATAGACGCCGTCCACGCCAGGATTGTGGCGAGACTGGCCGACGTGGCTTAGGCCGCTTGTGCTTGGTCCGGATTTCCGGTCGCCGAGGCTTTGGACAGCAGGTCATTGATCGACCTGCCATGGTCCGGGCCGATAGCCCAACCAAAGCTCACCCGCATCGGGCTGTTCGGCGCGATCCGACCGACCGACCAGCGCTGGAACTTGGCCTCTAACCGCTCGCAAGCTATCGCGACTGTTTCGCCAGTCCCCGGCAAGATGATGCCAAAACCATGCTGGCCGTAGCGGCAGACGATGTCCAGAGCCCGGACGCTCGTCCGGAAGAACTCGGCGGTGTCGACCAGGAAGTCACGGACGCCCTGCTCGCCAAAGTAGCCGCGCATGGCCTGCACGCCGGTGATCTCGACAGTGATGACGCTGACCACTCCATTGGAGCTACAAACTCGGTGGAGCTCCTCAGTCAGCCGCGACCGGAAGTACGTTTCGGCGTACGCGCTGGTCTCGGCGTCCATGACCCGGCTGTTGTCTTCGGGCTGCGCCATGCGCAGCAAGCGGTCTTGGTCTTCCTCAGCCGTCAAGATGCGGCGGAGTTTGGACAGCGACTGCCGCAAGATGTGCGAAACGTAGTTGCACGAGATGCCAAGGCGAGAGGCGATCTCTGTCTGCGACAACGCGTCGAAGTGGAACAACACCAAGACTTCGCGCTCCAGGTCGCGAAGCTGCTGCATGGCGGTCTCCAACACGACGCGGTCTTCAACGCTGGTCTGGGCGCCCTGGACCAGGCTGGCGTCCAGCCGCTCGACGTCGCTGTCGGCCTCGTCGTCATCGTTAGGAGTGGCGTCCAGGCTGGCGACACGCAACATGTCCTGGGTGGCGTTCACCTCTTGGACGGCAGACTCGCTGACGCCGATCTTCTCCGCGATCTCGCGCTCGGTCGGTGTGCGCCCCAGCTCAGCTTGGAGCATGTTGGAAGCCTTATTGACCTTGTGGCGGAGTTCCTGCAGCCAGGCTGGGTGGCGGATGGTCTGGGCGCGGTCGCGGAGGTAGTGCTTGATCTCACCGGCCACCAAGTGGGTGGCATAAGTGTTGAACCGGACGCCGGCGTTCGGATCGAACTTGCTCAGCGCGTTGAGCAGGCCGATGTAGCCCACTTGCGCCAAGTCGTCGACGGACTCGATCCCGCTGAACCGGCGGGCGATGCGCTCGACCATTCCAGCGTAGTGCAGGATCACCAGGTCTTTGAGGTCTGGCCGTGGATCGGCCAGGTACTCAAGCACCAGGTTCTCTGCGTCTATATGACTCTTCTTTGCCAAAGCATCCGACATGTTCGCTCCGTGACCGTCACGCGGGAATCCTTTCCCGCGCCCAAAGGTGTTCTGGGCATCCTGCCCTTTTCCTCCGGTTTGATTGGCGCAGCCAGCGTCCTGCCGACCGCAACCTGATATGCAGTTGTCTCTAGGTTCGCGTCACTTGACGCCGTTGACCAGTGTGAAGACTGGTGTCATGACCGAAATCGCAATAAAGCCGACGACGAGGCCGAGGAAGATGATCAACGCTGGCTCGATCATCGAGGTCAGACCCTTGACGGCCGCTTCGACCTCAGAGTCGTAGAAGTCGCCGACTTTCACCATCATCTCGCTCAGGCGTCCCGATTCTTCACCCACGTCGATCATGTGGGTGACCATGCTCGGGAAGAGGCCGCTCTGGGCCAGGGGAGTGCTGAGTTTGCTACCCTCGCGGATGCTGTTCCGCGTGGCGTCGATGGCGTGGGTCAGGCAGACGTTGTTGAGCGTCTCGCCGACGATCTCCAGGCTGCGCATCATGGGGACGCCGCTGTTGATCAGCGTGCCAAACGTGCGGCAGAAACGGGCGACGCTCATCTTGAGCGACAGCTCGCCGATCACCGGCACTTTGAGCTTGAAGTAGTCGAACTGCTCCTTGCCACGAGGCGTCTTGCCATACATCTTGATGCCGACGAACATCGCGCCGAAGGCCAACAGGATGACCCACCAGTAAGCGGCCATGAAGTCGCCCATCGCGAAGAGTGCGGCGGTGACAAACGGCAGCTTGACGTCCATGCCGGTGAAAATCTCTTTGAACTTCGGCAAGACGAAGCTGAACAGCACGAACAACATGAGCTGGCTGAAGCACAACACCAGGACGGGGTACATCATCGCCGACTTGATCTTGCTGCGGACCTCGTTCTCGTATTCGAGGAAGCCCGACAGGCGGTCGAGGATGACGTCCAAAATACCGCCGATCTCGGCGGCGCGGACCATGTTCACATACAGCTTGCCAAAGACGACCGGGTGCTTGGCCATCGCCTCGTTCAGCGTCGAACCACCCTTGACGTCCGTCGTGATCTGCTCTAGAGCAGGCCGCAGGAACGGGTCTTTGGATTGCGTCGTGAGAATCTCAAGGCACCGCAAAATCGGGATACCGGCGTCGATCATCGTCGCGAACTGGCGCGAAAAGACGACCAGCGCCTTGGGCTTCATCTTGCCGCGCGCCTTGCCCGTGCTGACCTTGCGCTTGGTCTCCTTGATCTCGACGACCTGGAGTGAAAGCTCCCGCAGGCGGCTGACGACGCCAGCTTCGCTTTCGGCGTCCAAGACAGCTTTGATTTCCTTTCCGCTGCTATCCAAGGCTACATATGCAAACTGTGGCATCCAGACGTTCTCCTGCCGGGGTGACCGACCCTAGGGAGATTGTCGGACAGGCGACCCCGGACTGCTCAGGGTCGCCCGACAAATCCTCTATCGAGTTTTATGCGTCACGAAGCTGGTCAGGGTTCAATCCCTGCAGTTCTGGCAGGGTGAACAGGCCGTCTTTGCGGACCAAAACGTCGTCGAACCAGATCTCGCCACCGCCGTATTCGGGCCTTTGGATGCAGACGATGTCCCAGTGGACGGCGCTCTTGTTCTGTCCGCCGCCCTTGCCCTCATAGGCGTTGCCCGGGGTCAGGTGGAAAGAGCCGGCGATCTTCTCGTCGAACAGCGTGTCCTTCATGGGGTGCAGCACATAGGGGTTGTAGCCCAGCGACCACTCGCCGAAGTGCCGTGCGCCTTCATCGGTGTCGAGAATAGCGTTGACCTTGGCAGTCTGCTCGCCTGCTTCGGCCTCGATGATCTTGCCGTCCTTGACGACAAACCGGATGTTGTTGAACTCGGTGCCTTGGTAGAGGCTGACGGTGTTGTATTGCACCGTCCCGTTCGCCGTGCCGTCGACGGGGCAGCTGAAGCACTCACCGTCCGGAATGTTGCGCTCGCCATGGCAGCTCTTGCTGCCCACACCCTTGATGCTGAAGGAGAAGTCTGTCCCTGGCCCCGTGATGCGCACGCGGTCGGTGCGGTCCATCAGGTCAACCAGCGGCTCGGCTGCCCGGGCCATCTTGGAGTAGTCCAGCGTGCAGACGTCGAAGTAGAAGTCCTCAAATGCGTCTGTCGGCTGCTTGGCCAGTTGGGCCATGCTGGGGGAGGGCCACCGCATGGCGACCCACTTGGTCTTGGGGACGCGGCACTCAAAGACGACTGGCGTGGCGTAGTGCTTCTGCCAGAGGTTGAGCGTCTCGGCTGGGACGTCTCCTTGCTCGTTCGTATTGTCCCCGCCCCGCAGGGAGATATAGGCGGTCATCTTCTCCATCTCCGCCAGCTCGGCGGCGGCGATGAGCTTGGCGTTCGCCTCGGTCATACCGAGGAGCATGCGGCGCTTGACGCGGTTGCTCTCCAGCCGGACGACCACGTTGGCACCAGTCCCCTGGGCGACCCGCACAAACTCAGCGACCACCTCGTCCGGGATGTCGACGGCGTGGACGAGAACGTTGTCGGCAGAGGAGAGGTTGGTCGAGTGCGTACAGATGTTCTGTGCCAGTCGCGTGACACGGGGGTCGATCATAGGAGACACCTTACCCACCAGGCTAGCTTCTTTCAGGAGCTTTGGATCAAAGTCGAACATGCACGTCCGTGACGCCAAGCCCGACGACTTCGCCACCGTGGCAGACATCTACAACGAGGGCATCCTGGGCCGGAACTCCACCTTTGAAACCAGGCTCCGCAACGCCCAAGACGTCGCAGACATCGCGGATGAGGGTCTGCCTTTCGTGGTCGCCGAGGTTGATGGCGTGGTCGTCGGCTTCGCCTGGACGACCCCCTACTCCAAACGCGAGTGCTACCGGGGCGTCGTCCACTTTTCGGTCTACGTGGCGGGCACACACAGAGGCCAAGGCATCGGAAAGTCCGCTCTTCAGGCCCTCTTCCCCCGCCTGCGCGCAAGGGGTGTCTACAAAATGATCAGCGGCATCTTCCCCGAAAACCTCGCCAGCCGGGCCCTCATGAAGAGCCTCGGCTTCCGCGAAGTCGGCATCTTTGTCCGCCAAGCGCAACTCGACGGCATCTGGCGCGACGACGTCATGGTCGAGAAACTTTTGGACGAGTAAACCTCTCTTCTGCGCCCCACGTATCGCAAAATAGAAACATGAAGAAGTCCGCAGACGTCCCCGCCAAGTTGGTGGCTGCCGTGGGGGCAGCCCTGATGGCCAGCGGATGCGGCTCCAGTTCCTATCGGACCTGCGAAGACCGGCTCGGCATGAAGCGTCCTGATGCGGAGTGCATCGCCAATGGCGGTGGCCTGACCGCCAATCCGCATTGGGTGACCCATCGGTCGTCCACTAGTTACGGCGGCACCGGTTTCTATGGCGGCACCTCGCGGGGCGGCTTCGGCACCACCGGGTCCAGCGGCAGCTTCGGCGGCTCGAGCAGTTCGTGAGGCGGGTCGCCCACGACCCGCGGCCCGACTGGCAGGCCAGGGTCGAGGCAGTCGGATTGGTCTATCACACCACCGACGACGGCCCCTACTGGGACGAATCGGCCCACTATGAGTTGACCGCTGCCGAAGTGGATCTCCTAGAGGCAGCCACCAACGAGCTAGCAGAACTGTGCCTCCGGGCCGTCGATTTCGTCATCGACAACAATCGCTTTGCCGAGCTAGCGATCCCAGACAAGGCTGCCGATGCCATAAGGCGCGAATGGGAGCGCGACCCGCCATCGCTCTATGGCCGATTCGACCTGGCTTTCGACGGCCAGAACGTGAAGCTGCTGGAATACAACGCCGACACACCGACGGCGCTGCTGGAAGCCGCCATCGCACAATGGCACTGGCTGAAAGACGTCGCGCCAGAATCGGATCAGTTCAATTCCATTTGGGAGGCACTTGTAACCAAATGGTCAACTTTACGCGACGAAAATGGGATCATTTCGCAACCCGTTTACTTTGCGAGTGCCGACTTGGCCGAAGACGTGATGACGGTCACAGTCCTGCGTGAGGCTGCCGAAGAGGCTGGCCTGCGGACGCAGACGCTTGCTATGGAGGACATCGGCTGGGACGCTGGCGCTCGTCGCTTTGTGGACCTTCTGGGCAGGCCGATCGGAACGATTTTCAAGCTCTATCCCTGGGAGTGGATGGTAGCAGAAGAATTCGGCTCGCACGCATTGGCCGCCGATTCGGGAACAGACTGGATCGAGCCGGTCTGGAAGTTGGTGCTCTCGAACAAGGGTCTGCTACCCATCTTGTGGGAGATGTTTCCAGGTCACCGACTGTTACTACCGTCCTACTTTGGCGGGTCACAAGGGATGTCTGACTATGTCCGTAAACCCTTGCTCTCCCGCGAGGGCGCCAATGTGAGCGTCTATCAGGGTGGCAAAGCCGTACTTGAGACTCCGGGCGACTATGGCGAGGAGGGGTATGTCTTCCAACAATTCGTCGAGCTACCAGATTTCGACGGCCACCGGCCAGTAGTGGGAAGCTGGGTTGTCGACCATTCTTCTTCCGGAATCGGCATCCGCGAGTCGACAGGGCTGGTGACCGACAATCTCTCCAGCTTCGTGCCGCACTTGATGACCTAGCGCAAAGCGCACCAGCGCTGCCAGGCGGCCCGGACTGCCTCCATCAGGCGCTCGGCCATGGAGTCGGCGTCGGTCAAGGCTGACTCGGACAATCTGGCCCGCAGGACTTCTCGGTCTCCAGTAGAGTTAAGGCTCGCCAGCTTAACCGCTTGGTTAACATACGAGTCAGGGTCGAAGCATGCCCACTCCGGTCTTCCAATGGCATGAGCTAGGCTAAGGCCGACACGCGCCTGGTGCGTCTCGCCAACCAAGCTGACGACAGGGACGCCCATCGAATAAGCTTCACAAGTGGTCGTGGTGCCGTGATACGGGAACGGATCCAGCGCGACGGTGACGCGGTTGTATAGCTCCAAGTGAGCTTGATAGCTCTCCAACCTCCCATACAACTCGATGCGATCGGCGGTCACGCCTTGGGCGGCAAACTGAGCCAGCAGATGCTTGCGGCTGGCCGGCTCGTCGAGCGCCTGCGCTTTCAGGATCAATTTTGATCCCGGTACAGCAGCAAGACAGCGGCTGTACAACTCGACCGTCGTAGGGCTCATCTTGGCCAAGACATTGAACGAGCCAAACGTCGGCCCGTCTGTTGCGTCGGCGACCGGCGGCAAGTCGCGTGGCAGCCCGAAGCACAGAAAGCACGGCTGCAGCCAGACCTTGGCTTCGCTCATCCAGGAGCCATCAGGGTCAGTGAAGGAGTCAACGATCCGATAGTCCATGGCAGGGACTCCAGTGGAATACGGATAGCCGATCCAATTGATCTGTACCGGCGCCAATCGGTGCGCCATATCAACCAACCGGTTAAGAAGTGTGTGCCCAGCCAGGTCAAAGAGGACGTCGATCTTGTCGCCAGAGACTTGCCTCGCGAATTCGTCCACCGACAGAGACGTGACCTCTGTGTACTTCTTGACAAGCGACGCGATGTGCCGCGTGCCAAAGTCCTCGTTGGCGCTAGAGGCATAAGCATACAGGTCGACATCGTAGTCAGCAAGTGCTTCCAAGACGGGCCAAACAAACCGGTAGACCGAGTGCTCGCGAAAGTCGGGTGAGACGAACCCGACGCGCAGGCGGCGGTCGGGGTTCCGGTTGTTAGGAAACGACCTGGGGTCGCGCTGCTTCGGCAGCAACTGTCCCATCGACTGGTGGAGCTCCGCCAACTCGTCGGGGTGGGTCTGGTCGTCGTAGAGCAACGGCCAAACGGCCGCGTCGCGCACCAAGTATTCCCGTGGCGCCGTGGCGATCATTTGGTCGGCTATGGCCCTGGCCCCCGCCTGGTCTCCGGACTGAAGCCGCGCCTGCACTAAATTGAAATGGGCGGGAATAAAGGTCGGGTGCGCGGCTAGGGTCTCTTCCAGCACCTGACGGGCCTCGATCATCCGCCCCATCTGCATCAACGTCGAACCAAGCCCGTTGCCATACACGGGGTGGTCGCCTCGTTCACGTGCCATCGCGTAGTAACGGGCAGCTTCGTTGGGTCGGCCACCGTGGTAGCAGACAAAGGCCTTCTCCGCCAAGACCAAAGGGTCGTCAGGGCTGATCTGCAGGCCCCGGTCGATGGCCGCCTCGGCACCCTCAAGGTCATTGGCGTGGGCAAGGGCCACGCCAAGGTGTCGCCAAGAATCAGCGCTTTGGGGCTCGGCCTCCGTCCAGCGGCGGGCCAAAGCGATCGCCTCGTCGCGCTTGCCCGCACTGATCAACGCTACGACATGTTCCGGGCCCATCGCTGAAGCCGGATGGTACCAGGGGGCATAATGGCCTGGGAGTCGGCCGGGCGGCGGCCTTGGCCCTTCGGGGCAGGGGAGGAAAGTCCGGACTTCATAGGGCACGGTGCCCCGCGCAAGCGGGGGCGGGGCGACCCGACGGAAAGTGCAACAGAAAGCAGACCGCCTCAGCTCGCTGGGGCAAGGGTGAAACGGTGCGGTAAGAGCGCACCAGCGGCTCGGGCGACCGGGTCGGCTTGGCAAACCCCACCGGAAGCAAGGCCTAATAGGGAGGGGGTGACGTGGCCCGCAGACCCTCCGGGTTGGCCGCATCAGTCAAATCGTCGCACAAAGACAGAATCCGGCTTACAGGCCGGCTCCCTCATTCACCTCCACGTGGCCAAAAAGTGCCCGGTAATTTTCCCAGGGTTCATCAACAAGAACACCTCAAGACGAGCAATCTGGGGCCGCAACTGGCGAAAATCAGGCGATAGTACTAGGGTAGCTGCCCTATACTAGTGCTTTGGAGTTGATCAGATGAAGCTTAGGTTCCACTTGTTAGTCATGGCTGCGGCCCTCTCCGCCGTCGTAGGTGCCTCAGTCCGGTCACGGCTCGGCATCCCCTCCGGCCCCAAGAATGAGATCGTCAAGGGCCAGCTGCGCATCAAGTACCGACAAGACGTGGCCATGACGTCGATCGTAGGCCTTCCCAAAGGCGCGCAGTTCAAGAATTGGATCGGCACCGGCGGGTGGAGCGCCTGGACGATCCCCGCCTCCGCCGACCCGCGACAGGCCGCCAAGGCCGCCATGCGCAACCCCGGCGTCGCTTATGCCGAACCGGTGAACAAGGTCTACGCCCTCGGCCCCGGCGACCCGGACGACCCGGACTGGTACGTCCAAGAGACCGACCCCGAAGTCGTCTTGGACCTCGGCGACGTCAACCCGTCGTTCCGCCGACTCTGGCACATGACCGACAACTTCGCCCTGGACGCCTGGACGACCTACCCAGGCGTCTATTACACGGCCGCGAACAAGCCGCTCAACGCGCCGATCATAGCCATCATCGACTCCGGCTGCGACCAAAACCACCCCGACTTCATCAATGCCGGCGGCTTCAGCACCAACACACTCTTCGGCGGCCAGCTGAATTGGGGGCTCAGCAAACACTTCTCCTTCGGTGCACCCGACGCCGAGCCCTGGGACGACGACAACGGCCACGGCACCCACGTCTCTGGCCTGGCCCTGGCGGCCGCCAACAACGGGACATTTGATGGCAAAGGCGTGCCCGGCCTCGGCTACGTCGCCCAGGGGATGATCCTGAAAGTGATCAGCCAAGGCGGCAGCGGCACCGACACTGACGCCGCCGGCGCGATCTACTACGCCGCCGACAACGGCGCCGACATCATTAACCTCAGCCTCGGCACCGAGAACTTCTCGCAAGCGTTCCAAGACGCCGTCACCTATGCCTGGCAAAAGGGCTGCCTGGTCGTCGCCGCCGGCAACGAAAGCGGCAGTGGCGGCGGCGACCTGGGGCCGATCTATCCAGCGGCCTGCAGCGGAGCCCTCGCGGTCGAAGCCAACGGCCCCGACTACATTCCCGCGACCTCGACCTACTCCGGCATCGGCTATTACGTCGACATCGCCGCTCCCGGCGGCGACCTGGTCCAGAGTTCCGACTACTTCCTGCTCCAGTTCATGTGGTCGACCACGATGACCACTCCAGGCGGCCCGGGCAGCCTCTTCGACCTCAGCGAGCAGGGCGTCCTTTATCCGCCCTACCACCTCAACTACGCCTATCTAGCCGGCACCTCCATGGCGTGCCCGCAGGTCGCCGGGGCAGCCGCGCTCTATTACGGTCGGTTTGGGCTCAGGCAGAACCAGGGCCACGCCAACATCCGCGCCTACCGGGCCCTGGAGCGCACGGCCATCGGCGCGATGGGCGCCCCGCTGGGGGCCTGGGAGCCCTTCCAAGGCTACGGCGCACTGGACGCCGACAGCCTCCTATTCGACGGCAACCCGCGAGGCGCCAGCGTCGGCTCAGCCGAAGGCATCGTCTACTTCGGCGGCACCCCGGTCGCAAACGTCCAAGTCAGGGCCCAGAAGACCAGTGGCGGGACGATCTTCTCCACGACGACCCAAGCCGACGGCACCTTCCGGTTCGACAGCATGCCGCCCGGCACCTACAACATGACCGCCGCGCCGTTCGGCAGCGTCAAGACCAGGAAGACCATCGTCTCGGCCGGCAGCGACGCCACGGGCGTCGATTTCTGGGCCGGTGGTGACCCGTGGGACTCCACACCGCCGACGGTGCCCATCCTCGCCGTCAACTCGGCCAGCACGACCAGCGTCAACCTGTCCCAGTGGGGCCTGGACACCGAGAGCAGCATCGACAAGTTTGTCGTGCGCATTGGCACGACGCCGGGCGGCCAAGAAACGTACCCGGACACTGAGCAAATCACCGAGTCGACCGAGACGACGATCAACGGCCTCTCCCTCGCTCTCGGCACTCCCTACTATCTGCGAGCCACCTACACCAACGGCGCGGGAATGACCACCTCGGTCGACCGGCAGTTCGCCGTCGGCGTCGTGCCGCCCCTTTCGTTCCAAGTGGTGCAAGGCACGCTGCTGTCCGGCGGCTTGCCCGAGCTGCTGCAGAGCGACAACCAACGCTTGGTCGTCCGACGATTGGAGCCGATCGTCCAGGTGCTGTTCACCTCGACCGCACCGACGGCCAACCCGACGACCATGAAGATCCACATGGAAGCCCAGGTCGTCTCAGGAATCGGCCTGAAGCAGCGCATCGAACTGTGGGACTACGTCGCCGGCGCCTACGTCCAGGTCAGCTCACGCGAGGCTTCGACCACGGACTCGACCGTGGAAGTGTCGGCCACAAACCCGACCCGGTTTGTGAAGCCAGGAACGCGCGAAATCAAAGCCCGCGCCACCTGGCAACTCGCCAGCACCCGAGTCAAAACCGCCTGGAGCGCCGGCATCGACCAGCTGAACTGGATCATCGGCTAGGTTAGTAGAACTGCCCGCCTCTAGACGGGGATCTGTCTAGAGGCGGGACTTGCGCGATAATCATGGCTGCGCTGGCTGGGTGGCACTGGTGTAACCAGTGCGATCACCGAGTTCACGCCCGAGCCCAACGCGCCTTGGCTCTCGTCTCTTGAAGCAACACCGTGCCCGACCGTCCCTTGATTCCGGCTGGGTGCCACTGGTGCAACCAGTGCGTCCACCGAGCGCTCCCGCCATCACCAGAAACCCTTCACTCCGGACTCAAGTCCACCGGCCAAGGACAGTCCCTGCCCATATACGCCAAGACTGACGACCAGCGGTAGTCTTCTGGATAGAGACACAACCCTCGCCTCACAGGATTGTTGTGGAGGTAGTCAATGAACTTTCGGATCTCGGCGCGCGACCAGTAGTTGCGGTCATAGCCGCCGCCCGGCTGCCAGAACTTGAACTCGTCCGGCCTCCCGCGCCTCGGCACACGGCAGACCTCCCGCAGCTCCGGCCGGGCAGTGAAGCACGCCTTCGCCGCTTCAGACTTGATGCTGGTGAGCACCGCCGCCATATCGTAGACGTCTTCCCGGGGCCACACCAAGACGTGGCAGTGCTCGGGCATGACGACAAAGGCCCGCACCTCGAAGCGCAGTCGCTTGCCTGCGGAGAAGAGGGCGCCCGCTACGAGGTCGGCCAGCACTGCGTCCGCTAGGAACGGAAGGCGCCGGTAGGTCGAGAACGTCAAGCCGTGAAGATGCCCCGGCGTGTTGAACGTCTCACGCTTCTTCCTCTTCTCGGCCACGGATCGATTATGATGACGAGAATGGGGGAGAAGCTTCGGACAAACCGCTCGGCAGACGCACTGGTTAGCACCAGTGGCACCCATCCAGAGGAATCACCCGACGGTACGGCCACCCGGCCCAATACGACGCCTGGGGCAACGTCCTGGCCTCCCCCGGCACCTGGAAGTCTCCCTTCGGCAACGCCGGCCAGTTCGGCTACCAAGAAGACCCGGACACGGGTCTCAAGCTCCTGGGGCATCGATATTACGATTCCAGCACCGGGCGGTTCTTGACGCGGGACATTGCTAAAAGAGGTAAGAATTGGTATTCATATTGTCGGCAGAGTCCCTTAACTCTCATCGATAATCTAGGACTTGATCCGGTCGAGCGAGTCATTAAAGGGTTTACCAAACATGGGATTAACCAAGTTATCGGGCGTGAAGAAGGAATTGGAGTAGCAAATGAAGCTATTCTAGACGCCATAAAGAATGGAAGAATCGTGAAAGCAGCAAATGGCACTATTCGCTTTGTGGGGTCCAGAGCAACGGTAGTTATGAATGCAGATAATGTGCTAGTCACGGCTTGGCCCACTTCAAAGGCTGGAACCCGTATAGGAAGTGGTGGTGGCCTTGGAGTCATCACGACGATATTGGTGGGCGTGGAAGTTTTAGTTGATGGGTTGAAAGTCGTAATTAAGTACCGCCGAAGACTTGACGCGCATATGAAAGACATATACGATGGTGGCGACAGTGGTGACCGCTATGAAACCGGAGGATAAATTAGACGTCTATCAAAATATCGTTGAATGGAATAGAATATTGACTCGGTTAGAAGGTTTTGCGCTAGTTAATGATTCACCGACGCCTATTGCTAGACATCTGTCACATCGATTGCCGACCAAAAGCGAAATTCAACATCTTGTTAACGAGATTATTGGATCAAAATTGGCAGAGCGATCTAGCTATGATAGCGACTGGGAGCCGCTTGAATACACGCGGCAGTTGCAGACTTTACAGAATGATATTGTCAACTTTGCTGTCCACATTGGTCGCTATTGACCGGGTGGAACGACCTGCGATGGCCACAGAATACTTTGGCCGGGGGAGGGCCAGGTGGCCCGACCGACCCCTTGACTCCAGATGGGTGCCACTGGTGCAACCAGTGCGACCACCGGGCGCTCCCAAACGGCCTCGACCAACCTAAGCTGACAAATCCCCTTCCCACCGCCTCTAGAAGGCGAGACCATCAAGCCCCACCCAAACCACCCGCAACATCTGGCAACAAACCGACCGGGAAAACCAGGAAACCCAGACTCAAACAGGTTCACCCGTTCTCCCCAAACCGCTGAACACTCGAAAAAAATTCCCCAAAAAACCCATGTGAAAACGATGAATGGATGAAGACAGGTTCATCCCACATGGGCCTGGGTGGCCCGACCCCTAGACAGCGATCTGCCGAGGAGCCGGCCGGCGTTGGATGGTGTCGAAGAAGACGGTGCGCCGCGCCTCTTCCAGCGAGGTCTCGCCCCGCGCCACCCGGACCATCGCGTCACTCTGCATCGGCAGGTACCCGTACATCGAGGCGGCGGACTTGATCTGCTCCAGCGGCGCACGGGCGGCGATGAGCGCGGCGATCTCCTCCACGACCGGCATGATCTCGCTGACGGCCACACGGCCCTTGTAACCGGTCTTGTGGCACTTGTCACACCCCGTCGCCTGCCAGATGCGGTCGACGCCGTGGACGCCGAAGTGCTTCTCCATCATCTCCGTCTCGTCGGCCGTCGGCGGCTCCTCGCGGCGACAATGCGGGCACAGCCGCCGCACCAGCCGCTGCGACATGGTGCCGATCAGCGACGTGCTGAGCAAGAACGGGTCGATGCCCAAATCGAGCAGCCGAGCAATGGCGCTGGGCGCGTCGTTGCAGTGCAACGTGCTCATCACCATATGCCCGGTCATCGCCGCACGGACCGCCGTCTCAGCCGTCTCGTGGTCCCGCACCTCGCCGACCAGCACGATGTCCGGGTCCTGCCGCAAGATCGCGCGGAGCTGCTCGGCAAAGGTCAACCCGACCCGCTCGTTCACCTGCGACTGGTTGACGCCCTCCAGGTCGTATTCGACCGGGTCCTCGCAGGTCATGATGTTCATGCCTTCCTGTCTGATCTCCTGGATGGCGGCGTAAAGGGTCGTCGTCTTCCCGCTCCCCGTCGGCCCGGTCGACAGGAACAGCCCATACGGCTTCTCCACCAGCGACCTCAAGATCGAGAGGTTCTCAGCGTCAAACCCCAGCTCGTCCAGTCGGCGCAGCCCAAAGCTCTTGTCCAGCACCCGCATCACCAACCGCTGACCGTGCAGAGACGGCAAGCAGCTGACGCGCAGGTCGATGGCGTTGGCACCGAATTGCAACGAGATCCGCCCGTCCTGCGGCACCCGGTACTCGACGATATCGAGCTCGGCCATGATCTTCAGTCGGGTGACGACCATCGGCACCAGGGCCTGGGGCACCTCGCGCATCGTCATCAGCTGCCCGTCCAACCGGTAGCGGATCTCAGCGTGGTCGAACCGAGGCTCAATATGGATGTCACTAGCGTGCATCCGGATCGCGTCGTGGATGATCTGGTTGACAAACCCGACGACCGGCCGCGCCTCCTCCTCGGTCACATTTGCCCTTTCAGCGAACTGAGCGTGGCCGCTCTCGTTGGCGGTTTGCAGGGCTTCGGCTACCAGGGAGTCCATGACCGACGAGCTTCTGGCGTCCAGGTGATAGTTGCGTTGCACCAGGGAGGCCAGCCGCTCAGGGTCGGCCAAGACCGGCTGGATCCGCATCCGCGACTCAGCCCGTGCCTCCTCGATGGCGGCAGTGTCATCAGGGTCGGCCATGGCCAACACCAGCAGGTCACCTTTGACTTGGACAGGCAGGACGGCTAGCCTTGCGCAGGTTTCGCCTGCCAGTAAGGCGGCCGCATCGCCTTTGGGCGGATCAGCCTCCAAATCCCAGGCATCGATACCTCGTTGGATCGCAACGACCTGCAGCACCCTGTTGATGCTGACCACACCGCGTCGGACCAAAATGCGGCCGAGCGGCTCGCCGCTATCCACTTGCTGGGCCAGGGCGTCTTCCAGCTGCTCGCGGGTGATGGCCTTGACATCCATCAGGGCGGAGCCCAGGCGCTTGTCCGAGAGCCCGAACGACTGCGTTGTCGCGCGCTTGACCAGCTTGAGTTCCGGCACGCTCGGCTCTTCTTGCTCGGAAGTTGGGGCGGCTGCCTTCTTAGAGGCCTTGGGCTTCTTCTCGGCCTTTGGCTCGCTGGCCCTGGCAACTTCCACGACCGGAGTCTCTGGCTCCGGCCGGGCTTGGCGCATGGCGTCAAAGTCGGCCATGTCAAAGACAGGAGGAATCGTCACCTCGGCAACTGGCTCTTGCGGTTTCGTATCCTCGATTGCAGCCGGAGCTACCTCGGCATTTGGCGATGCCGCGGCTTCAACTAAGTCGTTGTCAAACGCGGTGGGCAGCAATTTGAGCTCGGGCCATGCATTAACGATGGACTCCTCCATCGGCTCACTGGCGACTTCGCCAACGACAGGTTCCTCAACGACCGAGGTCGAAGTCGGCGTAACAGCCTCGATGGCCGGCAGCGGGGGAGGCAAGCACTCGACGGCCTCCATAACTGGCGGCTCTGGCTCCGCCACTGGCATGGTTGGAGATGACAGCTCATCTGCCTCGATGGTCGGGGGTTCTACGGTTGGCAACGGTGGCGGCAAGCACTCAGCCGCTTCCAAGACAGG
Source organism: Armatimonadota bacterium (assembly GCA_018268335.1). GTDB lineage: Bacteria > Armatimonadota > Fimbriimonadia > Fimbriimonadales > Fimbriimonadaceae > JAHBTB01. The sequence goes on from JAFDWT010000098.1 coordinate 37,195, forward strand.
AGGTTCATATTCCGCGACCGGCGCAGATGGTAGCGTATCCTCGGCAGGCACCACGGCAGGCTCAGTCGTCCCCACACTCGGCCAAGGCCAGGCTTGCTCTGCGGTAGGTGCCGTAAGGACAAGCGGCTCTGGCTCAACTACACTCGTAGGCTCGTCGGCCTCAACGAAACCGATTGCTGGGCCTATTGGTAGTTCGACAGTCTCTTCCAGCATGGGTGCCAGCGCCTCGGCCACGAAATGGGTGGTCTCAGGAGCGATAGCCGCAGGCTCAGCAGAAGGCGCATCATCATCATCCCAGTCAAGCAGCGGAGCTACCGGCGTCGGCTTGTCCTCAGGCAACGCCTGCGCCTTGACCGCTGGTTCCACGACGTAGTCGTCTTCATCCCACGCCAGCCCAGCGGTCGGCGTCTCGGTTTCTTCGGTCGTGGCTTCAACCACAGCCGGAGCCTCGGCCTCCACGGGAAAGACATGGTTCAGCTCAAAGACCGGCGGAGCAGCCTCGACAGCCGGTGGCGGTGCAGGCGCCTCGGCCACTTCTGGCTCCACGGCAGGCGCGGCGGCAGCGGGACGCGACGACCCGTCGTCCTCGCGCATGCGCTCCAGCACCTTGGACCAATCGAACTGTTCTGCCATAGGGACCCCGTGTAATCCTCGGTACCTGGAAAAGTCCCCGGCCCAGCAAAAAGGCGGGAATCTCTTCTATAGATGCCCGCCTCGTGTGCTGCGACTAGCCGCCTTTGCCAACGTTTGGAAACGGTGGCTTCACCAGCTTCTTCGGTGTCGCTGGCAGCTGCTTCATCAGGAGCTCGACCGCCTTCTCCAACTGGACGTCGCGCCCTTGGGCGGCGAGGTCGGGCCGGTCGTCCAGGTCGATGTCGGGGTCGATACCCCGGTTCTCAGCGATCCACTGCTTGGTGTCCGGGTCATAGATGCCGAATCCAGGAGCGGTGACACCGCTGCCGTCGACCAGCCCGTGGTAGCCGTTGATGCCGACCAAGCCGCCCCAGGTGCGCCTTCCGACCAAGGGGCCAAGACCGGCCTTCTTGAACAGGAACGGGAACATGTCGCCGCCCGATCCGGCGTGCTGGTTGATGAGCATCACCATCGGTCCCTGCAGGTAGTTCGGCGACGGGCTGATGTCGCCATGCCTGGGAGCGACCGCCGTCGTCATCTTGCGCGACAGGTACTCGACAAAGAAGGTCGGCAAGAAGCCGCCCCCGTTGTACCGCTCGTCAATGACGTTGGCCTCCTTGCCTGCCTCGGAGGTCCAGCCCTTGACGAAGCCGGTGATGCCAGCCAGGTTCGTGTCGGGAACGTGCATGTAGCCGATCCGGCCGCCGGAGAGCTTGCTTACCAGCGCCTTGCGCTCGTCCACCCAAGTGTTGTAGCGCAGCGACGTCTCGGTTCCGATCGGGCGCACTGTGACCTTGCGGCCTTGTGCGATGTCGGCAGTCGTACCGACCGTCAGGACGACCTGCTTGCCAGCCTTGCCCAGCAGGGCGGGGCCGACACCGGTCGCCGCGTCCACCGCGACGCCGTCGACAGCCAGCAGATACTCGCCTTCCTGGACTTTGACCCCAGGGGCACCCAACGGCGAAACCGCACCAGGATCAAAGTTGTTGCCGCGCAGGATCCGTTTGAACTTGATCTTGCCCCCTGAGACCTCAAAGTCCGCACCCAACATGCTTGGCATTGGTTGGGGAGCCAGGTTGAACAGGTCGGGCGGAGCCTGCAGATAGGAGTGGCCGGTGCCCAGCTCTCCGATCAAGAGGCCGAGCACGTACTGGAGGTCAGCTCGATGGCCGACGGACGGCAAGAGAGCGGCATATTTCTTGCCGATCGCGTCCCAGTCCATGCCCAGCATGTTCGCGTCGTAATACTCGTCGCGCTCGTGCCGCCAGGCCTCCCAGAAGATTTGCTTCCACTCAGCGGCCGGGTCGATGGTGGTGCCGACGTTGGCCAGGCTCGTCTTGCCTTCGCCTGGTTGGATACCGGGCTTGACATCCACGATGAACGCTCCTCCACCTTGCATATAGAGCGCCTTCGTCCTTGTAGCGTTGAGCGTCAAGTTGGCCGGGCCATTGATGAAGGGCGCCGGTTGCCGGCTGGCAAAGTTGAAGATCGTCGAACCCGCCTGGGTAAAGACCAAGACGCCGTTGTTGATCCCGATGACGCCGTTGTACTGCCCGGGCGCATACGGCAACGGGAACATGCGCTGCTCCATGCCTTCAAAGTCGACCTTGGTTGGCGCGGGTTGCTCTGGCTTGGCCGGCTTCTCCTTGCCTGGCTCCTCGTCGCTTTCGGGGACGAGTGGGTTAGTCGTGTCAGCCGAGAGCGGCACGGCATAGACCCGCGCGGTGTTCTTCTGGGCCAGGGATACTTCCAAGTCTGTCGGGAAGAACCCAAACGTCCGGTTGGAGACCAGATAGAGGTACTTGCCGGATACGTCAAACGAAACGGGGGCCGAACTGTAGTCGCCAGAGAAGGCCTGCGTGGTCTTCTTGGTTGCCACTTCGTAGAAATAGACGTTCGAAAGCTCGTTCGGCCCTTGCGCCGTGTAGACAATCCACTTCTCGTCCGCCGAGATGTCGAAGCTGGACTGCGGCACCGGCTTGGACGTGATCTGCTCGGTCACCCCCGATTTCAGGTTGTGGAGGAACCAATTGTATTGGCGGTCCTGATACGTCAGGTAGGTTCCCTTCGGGCTGAAACCGACTGAGCGGACGCTCTGACCAGCGGGGATCTTGACCTCCTCGGCGGCACCGCCGGCTTGGTTCTGCAAGTAGATGCGGTCCTCACCAGTCCGGTCGCTGATAAAGACGACCTGCTCGCCGTCGGGCGACCAGTCGGGCTGGCCTTCACGGGCGCCTGCGGTCTGCGACATGTTGCGGGTCTCGCCGTTCCTGGCCGGCACGGAGAAGAGCTCGCCTCGCGCCGTGACGACAAACCGCTTCCCACTCGGAGAGAGCGCCATCCCGTCCACATAGCCAGAAACATCTTCGTAGTGCGGCCGCAACGCCGTCTCATCGCTGGCGACCCAGGGGGTCATGCCGCTCACCTGCTTGGTGGCGATGTCATACGATTCGATGCGTCCATTGCGCTCCCACACGATGGTCTTGCCGTCGGTGTTCGGGTTCTTGATATCGCCGTCAGAGAACTTGGTCATCTGCTCGACCCGCTTGCTGCCAGTGTCGTAGCGATAGAGGTTTAAGTTCTGCTGGGTCTTGTCGCTGATGAAGTAGACAGCGTCGCCGACCCACATGGGGAAGTAGTTCTGCTCCCGGCCGGTGGGAACCTCCGAGTAGGCGCCGGTCTTGAAATCCCAGAACGAGACTTTGCCCTGGGTGCCGCCACGGTAGCGCCGCCAGTTGTAGTTGAACGAAGAAGACCGGTTGAATGCCAGCTTCGAGCCGTCAGGCGAGAAGCTCGCATTGGCCGCTTCGTTGACCGGTGTCCATTCGGGCTCGCCTCCCTTGGGCGAGACCAGCCACAGGCGCATCATCCGGTTGGTGTGGCTTCCTGTGGTGGAGCCATAGGCGACCTTGCCGTCCGGCGTCCAACCTAACAAAATCTTGTTGTTGGGGTCATAGGTCAGCCGCTTGGGTGAGCCGCCCTGCGAGGGCATGACATAGACTTCCATGCCTCCGTCGTATTGACCCAGGAATGCGATCTGCTTCCCGTCGGGTGAGAACTTGGGCATCGCCTCCATGCCCGGATGGGAAGTCAGACGCCGGGCAAAACCGCCTTTGCGGTCGCTGACCCAGAGGTCGGAGGCATAGCTGAAGGCGACGGTGTCGCCATAGACGGCCGGGTACCGGGCCAGGCGCACTTCCATGCCGCCCGACTGCACCATCGCCATCAGGCAGATCGATGAGATGACCATGAGAATTGAGTCCGGGCGTGCCAGTGGTCTGGCACGCCCAGGGATTCTACTTGCCTAGTCGGCGACAGGTTGTGCCAATCACTCGATGGTCACTTCACCGACCACGATCTTGCCGCGCACCAGCGCTCTGACAGTGCATTTTCCGGCCTTGAGTGTGCGCAAAGTCCCACTCTGGTCGATCCAGCCGTTGCCTGTCGCGGCCCAAAGGACCTCGCCGTCGGCGACGGTCTGGCCCGTCTCGTCGACTACAGTGTAAACCGAGTTCTTGCCCGCCTCTACCGTCTTGGAGCCCTTCAGCACCATCTGCACGTCGGAGGAAGGCAGCTCGCCGGAGAGGAGCACGCCGTTGGCGACCGCCCGTTCGACACCATCACTCGGACGGTTGAGAACCAGCCCGCCAATGACCAAAGTGGAACTACCGCCGCCGTCGAGATTGATCGCTTTGTCACAGCCGACCTGGACCATGATCTCGGCCAACTCGGCCAGGGTCGCGCCGCGGCTCATGGCTTGCCGTCCGTCGACGACTACCATGTAGATGTCGCCGTCCTTGCTGGCGCCGATGGCCGTCCGGGGATGCCGGGCATTGGAGAAGGCGTCGCCGAACTTCTCTTTCAGGGGATTCAGACTGACGACACCATTCTTGACGAGGAGCGGGCCGCCTCCGACCACGTTGTCCACCTTGTTCCAGTCAAACCCTTCGACGCCGACACTGGCGGTCAGTTCGTCACCGACCTTCAGGTCTTTGGCGCGCTCGGTGCGCTTGCCGGTCAGGGTCAAAACCGCCTGGCCAGGGCCGATCACGACAAACGGCTTCTCGCGCACGATGCCGATGATCTTGCCGCGGACCAACCCGATCGGGCCGAGCTTTTGGTTGGCCTCAAAAAGGATGTGCGTGGCGGGAGACTTGGCGATCGCATAACCGGCCGAAGCGGTCTGCAAGACGACGGAGTCGTCGCC
>JAFDWT010000098.1:42164-43164 GCA_018268335.1 Armatimonadota bacterium
ACCATGCAGCCCAGCGGGTTGCCCTGCCAGGGGAAGAAGTCGCCATTGAGCCCGGCGATCCCCTTGCCGCGCATCACCATCGAACTGATCTGTGCCCGACCTTGGGCCGGGTCGACGCTCTTGGGGGCGAGCATGGGCTTGCCAGCTGCTTCCACCTTGGCGGTGACGCTGCCAGACGTCGGCGACCAGCGCAAGATGTGCACGACGCGGGGCGCGGCATAGTCGATCTCCATCCGGTACGTCAGGCCGGGGACGACGAGCTTTTCCCACTTTTGTATCTGGGCTCCCGCCAGGACCGGCAGGAGGGCGATGAGGACGGCTAGTCTGCGCATGGGGGCTCCAGAAGGCTGAGCGTACCCGCGTCGGCATCCAGGCGGGCCCGGACTCCAAATGGCACCGACAGCATGTTCGGCATGTGGCCGAACGGAAAGCCGGTGACAGTGGGGACGCCGAGGTCGGCGACTCGGTCAGCCACAATCTCGCGCCACGGCCAAGCGCCGATGGTCGGATCGCTTTTCTCGTCGGTGCGCGTCATTTCGCCAATGACGATGCCAGTGGCGGCCTGAAGTAGACCTGCGTTGCGGAGGTGGGTGAAAAGGGCGTCGACCCGGTGGGGGTTCTCGTCCACGTCTTCAAGGAGGAGGATTTTGCCCGCCGTCTCCAGCGGGTCGGGGGTGGAGAGGCTATCGCTGAGCAGGCACATGCAGCCGCCGGTCGTCACGCCTTCAGCCTGGCCAGGGACGAGCGTCTCAGCCCTGGGCCAGTCGACGGCTAGTGGGTCTTCGCCTCTCAAGAGCCGACAGAGCGACTCGATTACCCACGGTTCGCGCTGGACCGAGAGCGTGATCATCATGGGTGTGTGGAATGTCACCAGGCCGCGCCGGTTCAACGCCAGGTGCAGAGTGGTGATGTCGCTGAACCCACAGAACGGCTTGCCGCTGGCAGCCATAGCGTCCAGGTCGAGGTGCTCGAGCAGGCGGGCAGCGCCATAGCCTCCCCG
>JAFDWT010000099.1 GCA_018268335.1 Armatimonadota bacterium
ACCAGCCTGATGATGCACCTGGCCCCCCATTTGGTGCGCAATGACCGCCTGACAGACGACGGGCTGTCGGTCGAGCCTGCGGTGCCTGGGGTCGTGGCCCTGTTCCATGAGCGCAGCGAGCAAGGCCCAATCGGGTTTGCCAGCTACGCCAACGCCGAGACGGGCCAAGCTTTGTTTGATTCAGCGGTGGGTGGTTTGACCCAAGCTGTCTCGGCACTCTACGAGGGCATCGGCTTTCGGGGCCTGTAGTCTGGCTGCTCAGGCACCGGGACAGGCAAAAGCCCGGTAATATGACCAGATGCGACGGTGCCTCGCCCCTGTCTGCGCCTTGGCGGCACTGGCCGCCCCGGCCGCTTCGTTCGCCCAGACTTTCGTCGGCCCCGAGGTCGGCCTGTTCTATCCGTCGAGCGGAACCCTGCGCGACGCCATCGGATCCAGCTGGTTCAGCTTCGGGCTCGGCCGCTTGAACCTCAACGACTATGGTCGCACCAAGGTCACGCCGAACTTCAACATCATCACCGGCGACAGCGGCGGCAGCAAGGTGGCGATCGTCTCTTACACCCTCGGCGTCGTCCAGTCGTTGAAGGGAACAGGTTTGTCCAAGTCGAGCATGACGCCCTACTTCGCCTACCGCGGCGGGCTTTCCTACACCGACTACGCGGTGAACGCGAACGGTGGCCGGATCAGCGGCAAGCGCTTGGGATACGACGTCAACGCCGAGATCGGCGTCCTGTTCAACAATAACCTGAGCCTGGCTGCCCGCTATGACTTGGTCAGCGAGCACGACGGGCTGAACTTCAACGGCCTGTCGCTTAGCCTCAAGTACGGAATCGCCAAGTTTTAGGCTGCTCGGCAGAACTATTCGGGCCTGGCTGACGTTCAAAGGGTCAGGCCCGTAAGAATATGTGGCCCGCGAGTATGCCGGGCAGCCACGGCGACCGAAAATGAGACTGCTTATGCCTTCTTTGCGCCTTTCGGCGACACCCAAGACCATGGACCAGGCCAGCCGCCCCCGCACACGCGCCGCCGCACTAACCGTCGCGCTTATCTTTGCCGCTACTGTCGTGGCCGCACCCACCGCGCCGCTGCGTCGAGACGACAAGGTCGTCTTGCGGTTGAAAGGCTCCGTCGGGCAGTCCGCCGTCTACAAGGCCGAGTGGCAGATGTCGCTGCAGGCGGGCCCAGGCAAGGTCGTGATCGGCACCGCCGAAGAGACACAGGTCACTGTGAAAGAGGTTGCCGCCGACGGCGGATTGACGACCGAACACAAAACGCTTTCCTCCAAAACCACGATCAACGGCCAACTGCAGCCCGAAGAAGAGTCGCACGGCACCACGACGATCAAGCAATCTCCCAACGGGTCCATCGTGAGTTACCAAGATTCTGAGTCTGATGCTGACGATCCCAACAAGGATCTAAACATCCGGCTCTCCCAGGCTGGCACGATCGTTTTTTCCGACCAGGCGGTCGGCGTCGGTGATAAGTGGAAGATCACACTAGCAGCGGACAAGGCGAGCGGCCGACGAGCGGCGAAAGCCGACTACGAGATCATCGGCACGGAGGACCTGAAGGGCGCCAAGTGCTTTAAGATCAAGCTGGATTACACCGAGACTGAAGGCGAGCTGCCGATCCACCAGACCGGGGTCGCTCTCGTCGAGATCGCCAGCGGCGACACCTTGCAGGACGAGTTCAAAATCGCCGGCCTGGCGATCAAGGCCGAAGACGGCGACATGCGCGGCGACGCCGCCGGTCGGTCGGGCCGTCAGTCTGGGACCTTACTTGCCGGAGCCCCCAGCCAGGCGGCACCCACCAAGCCAGCCGACACCGCCCCACAGGCGAAGCCCACGACCGAAGCCTTTGACGCCAAAGTCAAGGGATTTGACAAGTCCGAGGGGGTTTTCACGCTTTACAAGCAGACCAAAGACGGTCGCACCAAGGCATATTTGGAGATCAAGGAAGACCAACTGAACAAGCCATTGCTCTTGCAGGCCACGGCTGCGACGGGCACGGGGGACGGTCGGCTCACCGCCGGCGACCCGCTCGCCGACTTGGTGTTCGAATTCCGCAAGTCGCCGACGGACAAGCTGTTCATGACAGTGCCGAACTCTCGGTTCCGCACCGCGGACGACACCCCCATGGCGAGGGCCCTCAAACGCTCCTTTGCCGACACCAACTTGGACGCCTTTGGCATCGAGGCCAAGAACCCCGACCGCAAGAGCCTGCTGGTGGACATCAGCAATCTCTTCATGAACGACATCGGCCAGGTCACCGCCCATTTGATGGGCACTCCGATGTTCGGCGGCCCTCCTGGTGGGCCGTACGTGATGGACCGCGAAAAGACGTATGTCGCTTCGATGAAGGCCTTGCCGGCGAACCTGGCTGTGCGCACCGTCTACAGCTTCATTGGCGGCCGTGGGCCGTCGGCGCAAGGTGGCAGCTCTACCCTTGCCGACCCGCGCGGCACCATCGCAGCCGTCGAATTCAGTCTAGCCCCGCTACCTGTGAGTAACGGCTACCGGACCCGCGCCTACGACCAGCGCATCGGCTACTTCACGGCTGACTTTGACGACTACTCCCGTGACACCAAACTTGAACGCAAAAAGCAACTGATCGTCCGCTGGGACATGCGCAAGAAGGATCCGGCCGCCGCTGTTTCGGAGCCGGTCAAACCGATCGAGTTTTGGATCTCCAACGACGTGCCGCTCGAATACCGGGACGCAGTCAAAGAGGGCATCCTGTCCTGGAACCCTGCCTTTGAGAAGGCTGGCTTCAAGAACGCGATCACCGTCCAGCAGATGCCGGACAATGCTGAGTGGGATCCCGCCGACGTCCGCTTCAACGTGATCCGCTGGGTCACGTCGCCAGACGACGCCTATGCGGTCTCCTATCCCCGCGTCAACCCGCTGACTGGCCAAATCTTGAACGCCCAGATCGTTGTGGACGCCAACATGACGCGAGGCGTCTCGGCTGAGAAGCAGTTCATCGTGAACCCCGAAGCGATCTTCAACCGCCTCGACCCGAACCGGCCCATGCCGCTGGCCCGGTCCAGGTGTGAGATCGGGCCCGACGGACAGATGATCCGTACAGTCGGCATGCTTGCCGCCTCCGACCTCGGCCTCGTGGACGAGCAAGAGTATGTCCGGCAAGCCCTGCGGCACACGGTGGCCCATGAGATGGGGCACATCCTCGGCCTGCGGCACAACTTTGCCGCTTCGACGACATACACTCTTAGCGAACTCGGCGATGCCAAGCAGGTGAGCCAGACCGGCGCGGCCAGCTCGGTGATGGACTACTTGCCGTTCAACCTGTCGGCCGTCACCCACAAGGGCGCGCCGTTCTACGTCGCTAAGCCCGGCGTCTATGACGAGTGGGCGATTTCCTACGGCTACACCGTGTTCCCCACGACCTCGGCCCAAGACGACAAGGGCTTCTTGGACCGACTGGCTTCGCAGACCGGCGAGCCCGGCAAGGCCTATCTGAGCGACGAGTTTGCCGACGGCGTCGACCCCGACGTCTCTCGGTTCGACCTGGCCAAGGACCCTATCAAATATTGGACCGAATATGCGGGCCTGTTGCGGACGTTGACCGTCAACCTGAAGGACAAGGCACCTCGACAGGGCGACAGCTACTTCGACCTGACCCGACGGTACTTCGCTTACTTGAACCAGTCGATCTCGGCGGCAGCCGAACTGACCCGGTTTGTCGGCGGTGTCGAAAAGGCTCCGTTCAAGAAGGGTGACGCCCATGGCCGGCCACCTATCCGACCGGTAGCGGCCGAAACACAGCGCCTGGCACTGTCGACCCTGAACCGCCTCTATCTAGGCCCGGACGCCTTCGACTTTCCGAAGGAGCTCTACAGTTACTTCCAGTCGAACCCGGCGGTGACGGAAGAGGAGGGCATGGTCAACACAGGCGAGTACTTCCCCGTCGTCCAGCGGTACATGCTGGTCCAGCGGCTCATCTTGCGGACCGTGCTCGGCGCCGGTACGACGTCTCGCGTCCTGGAGCAGGAGTTCAAGGCCAAGGACCCTTCGTCCACCTTGACGCTGTCAGAGCTCTATGACAACGTCCTGCAGAGTGTCTGGGCCGAGACGGCCAAGTCGCAGGACGTGAACCCGATGCGCAGGCAGCTGCAACGCGCCCACCTGCAGACCATCATCGACGCAGCGACCGGCAAGGGATCAGGCCCCGAAGAGACCCGAGCGATCGCCTGGGGGCAGCTCAAGGAGATCTCGAAGAAGGTCAAGGCCGCGCAGGCCAAGGCGAAAGGCGCGACGAAGCTGCACTACGACGAGTGTCTGGCCCGCATCGACCGGGCGGTCACCGGCAAGGACAGTAGCGGCGGGCAGCTGAGCCTGCGAGACCTCTTGGGCGGCTGAACCAGCCGCCCAAGTCAGGATCCTACTTGCCAGCGAGGACGGCGTCGTACCGGGCGCCGACCTTGTCCCAGTTGACCACGTTCCAGATGGCGGCCAGGTAGTCGGGGCGGCGGTTTTGGTAGCTCAGATAGTAGGCGTGCTCCCAGACGTCGATGCCCAAGAGGGGGACGAGGTTCTGCGAGAGCGGCGAGTCTTGGTTGGCCGTGCTGAGAACCTGGAGGTTGCCGAGTTCGTCGGTAGCCAGCCATGACCAACCGGAGCCGAAGCGCTTGGCGCCGGCGTCGTTCATCTGGGCTTTGAGCTGGTCCAAGCCACCGAAGGTGTCGTTGATCTTGTCGGCGAGCTTGCCCACGGGCACGTTTGAACCACCGGGAGTCAGGATGTCCCAGAACAGCGTGTGGTTAGCGTGGCCGCCGCCGTTGTTGCGGACGGCGTTCTTGGTGGCGTCGGGCACGGGGAGGACGTCGAGGTCGACCAGGAGGTTCTCGACCGGAAGCTCGCTGACGGCGGGAAAGTCCTTCAGGGCCGCGTTCAGGTTGTTCACGTAGGCCTGGTGGTGTTTGCCATGGTGGATCTCCATGGTCTTGGCGTCAATGTGGGGTTCCAGCGCGTCGTGCGCGAAGGGGAGCGGGGCAAGGGTGTATTCAGGCATAGCGGTTTCTCTTTCTACTCCGTCTCCTGGTCAAGATGCTTGCCTGGCCTGGGCCGGGTCGATCTTGGCGCGCTTGGTCCGGCGTTCCTTGGCCGCTTCGACGGGGTTGTGGGCTTTGAAGTAGTCGATCATGGCGTCTAGGTCCACCAGGCCGGTGTCGGTGCGTTTGCCCTTGGCAGCCTTGAGAGCGTCATGGTTGTCGCCGCCTCCGGCGGTGAAGCTGTTGAAGGTGACGACGTAGGTCGCGGTGGGATCGAGCGGCTGGCCGCCAATGATGATGTCGGCCGTGCGTTGCCCGGCGGGCTTGGCTGAATCGTAGAGGTAGCTCGTTCCGGCCGATGGATAGAGCATCCCACCGCCGCTGACGCCGTGGTCGATCGCGGCTTTGAGCTCGGCCCCGGTGAGTTCGAGGACGACAAGGGTGTTGCCGAACGGCGTGACCTCGATCAGCTTGCCGTACGTCACCGGCCCGGGTTCCAGGTCGGAGCGGACCCCGCCAGCATTGGTGAACGCGGCCACTGCGCCGTACTTCTTGGTGGCGGCCAGCATCGCGTCGGCGATGACGTCGCCCATAGTCGAGCCTCCGTCGGCGTTGTTGCGGGTCAGGGCGGTGGCGGCTTCGCCGACCACGGCCTTGCGCTGCGCTTCGATCGGCTTGGCGAAGGCGGCGTATAGCGAGGCGACGAACGGCGCTTCGGGGACGTCCTCAGTCACGGGGATCGGCGCGCCGTCCCACGACTTGACGTGTCCGTCGTCGTCGAACGTGACCTGGAGCCGGCCCAAGACTTTGCCCCACTCCCAAGCCTGCACAACCAGCACCTTCTGGCCGTCAGCACCCTGGACGACCGTCGGGTAAGGCGACTTGCTGACGATGTTCTTGAGTCCGGTATCGCCCAACAGGGTGTGGCTGTGACCGCCGACGACCAAGTCCAGGCCGTGGATCTTCTTGGCCAGATCCTGCTCGACGTCGTAGCCGCAGTGGCTGAGCAGGATGATCTTGTCGATCTTGTCCTTCATCAGCTCGTCGACGGCTTCTTGGACCGAGGCCACAAGGTCTTTGACTTTGACATTGGGGCCGGGCGAGCTGATGTTGGTGACATCGGGCGTCGTCGCGCCGACGATGCCGATCCTCTGGCCACCGACTTCGACGACGGTGCTCGGCTTCACGAGGTCGCGCAGGAGGGGCTCGCCAGAGACGTCCAGGTTGGCCGACAGCACGGGAAACCCGGCGTTCTTGATGAACTTGGCCAAGGTGGCTGGCCCGCGGTCGAACTCGTGGTTCCCCACCGCCATCGCCTGGTAGCCGATGACGTTCATGTAGGCGAGGTCGGCGAGGCCCTCATAGGTGTTGAAGAACATCGTCCCCTGAAAGGTGTCGCCGCCGTTCAGGAGGAGCGTGTTGTCGGCCTTGTCGCGTTCGCGCAGGATCAGTGTCGCTTGCCTCGCGTAGCCGCCCAGCACCTGGCCTTGCACCTTGGTAGCCTCGGCATGGGCGTGCATGTCGTTGGTGTGCAGCACGGTCAGCGAGTAGTCGGCCAGACAGAGTGGCGCGCACACGGCGAGCGAGAGCAAGGTCGCGACAGCCCGGGTCATGCGCGTGGATATACCTGGTCTCAGTCCATCCGTGGGTCGTGGAAGAACTTGGCGTGTAGGTCCAGGAGCAGGCGGTTGCGACCACGGGAGTGGACGGCTTTGCCCTTCAGCCCCGCCGGGACACTGGGGATCGTCCGTGGGAAGTAGGGGTCGACGGCCAATTCGACGTCGGCGGGGCCATCGGGGACGCCCGTCGTCGGATTGCCGCTGAAACGGAGGTCGCGGACGGCCTGCTCCGGTGACTTGCCCCAAAAGTTGTCCAGCGGCACTGGGTCGTCGGGCCGGTCGAAGCGCCACATCCAGTAGTTCGCCCCCTCTTGCTTGACACGGACTTCGTTGGCGAAGAGCCCAGTGCCGGAGGGACAGGCCATGATGGCCTTCGTCTTGTAGGGCTCCAGAATCTGCACGGACCAACCGGCCCGTGGGTCGCTGGGTGGCCAGCCTGTCCAGGGTTTGTAGCCGAGCGACACCTTGAGGTCGCGACGGTCCGGCATGCGGTCGTCGTTGTCGTCCAGATAGAGCTGGAAGGCGATGCCTAGTTGCTTCAGATTGCTGAGGCAGGCCGCCTTTTTGGCCGCTTCCTTGGCCTTGGCGAAGACAGGAAAGAGTATCGCCGCCAGGATCGCGACGATGGCGATCACGACGAGGAGTTCGATCAGGGTGAAGGCGCGGCGGGGCACGTCTGCTTACTTTACGCCTGGTCGGCGTGATTGTCAGTCCTATTGGTGCCGTAGGGCCAACAGAAGGCGAGCCTGGACCAAAACTTGATGCCAGGTAAAAACACCCTGCATGACCGCGACCTCCACCGACCAGAAGACCGTCGACACCCTCCGCTTCCTTGCCGTCGACATGGTGGAGCAGGCCAAGTCGGGTCACCCAGGGCTGCCGCTAGGCGCAGCGCCCATGGCCTTCGCCTTGTATAAGCGGACTCTCCAATTTGATCCTGCCCGCCCTGATTGGTTCGACCGCGACCGGTTTGTCCTCTCGGCGGGGCACGGGTCAGCCCTGCTGTACGCGCTCTTGCACGTCTTCGGTTATGACTTGCCTCTGGACGAGCTGAAGAAGTTCCGGCAACTCGGTAGCAAGACTCCCGGTCATCCGGAACTGGGCGTCACGCCGGGCGTCGAAGTCACCACGGGCCCGCTGGGACAGGGGTTCGCCAACGGCGTCGGGCTGGCGATCGCCGAGGCATGGCTTGCTGACCGGTACAACGTCGGCGGGCACACCGTCATCGACCACCACACCTACGCCATCGTCAGCGACGGCGACTTGATGGAAGGTGTCGCTCAGGAAGCCGCTTCGCTGGCCGGCCACCTCAAGCTTGGCAAGCTGGTCTATCTTTACGACGCCAATGACATCAGCCTCGACGGCCCGACCGATCTCAGCTACACCGAAGACGCGGCGAAGAAGTTTGAGGCGATGGGCTGGCACGTGCAGACGGTGGGCGACGGTAACGACATCGACGCGGTGACGGACGCCGTCAACCGTGCCAAGGCGGTCACCGACCAGCCCAGCTTGATTGTCGTGCGCACGGTGATCGGGTTCGGCAGTCCCAAGGCAGGCACCAGTTCGGCCCATGGGTCACCCCTGGGGGCGGACGCCGCCAAGCAGACCAAGGCGACCCTGGGGTGGCCGGCTGAGCCGACGTTTCTGGTTCCCGACGAAGCCAAGGCTGCCCAAGCGGAATCTCGCGCCCGCGGTGCCGAGCTTTCCGCTGCCTGGGACGCCAAGATGGCCGCCTATCGTGGCGACCAACCCGATTTGGCCGCCGAGCTCGACGCCATCGCCTCTGGCCGCTTGCCAGCCGGATGGGACTCAGCTCTGGACGCGCTGACTTTCAGCGGCCCGACGGCGACCAGGACGGCGGGCGGCAAAGCCCTCGACGCCGTTGCCAAGGGTCTGCCCTGGCTCCTGGGCGGTGCTGCCGACCTTTCTGGCTCCACCAAGACAACCATTGGCGGTTCGCCGACGCTCAGCCCGGCCAAGCCAGGCGGCCGCAACATCTTCTACGGCGTCCGCGAGCACGCGATGGGAGCGATTGTCAACGGGATGGTCGCCCATGGGCTGCGGGCTTATGGGTCGACGTTCCTGGTCTTCAGCGACTATATGCGCGGGGCCATCCGGGTCGCGGCCCTGAGCCATCAGCCGAGCCTGTTCGTCTTCACCCACGACAGCGTCTTTGTCGGCGAGGACGGGCCGACGCACGAGCCGATCGAGCAGGTGATGTCTCTGCGGTTGGTCCCGCAACTCGACGTCTACCGTCCCGCCGACGCTGTGGAGACTGTCGAGTGCTGGCGGAACGCCGTGGCCTCTGGTCGGACGGCTGCGTTCGCCCTGACCCGGCAAGACGTTCTCCTTCTGCCGGTCGACCAGGCGGCTGTCCGCCAAGGGGTCGAACGTGGAGCTTATGTCGTCGCCGACGGCAGCGACGTGGTTATCGGCGCGACGGGATCTGAGGTTTCACTGGCCCTGGCCGCCCGTGACGCTTTGGCCCAGGAGGGGGTCAGCGTCCGCGTTGTGTCGATGCCTTGCGCCGAGAATTGGGCTCGCCAAACGCCGGAAGTCCGGAACGAGATCGCCCCTTGCGCGATGGCCAAGGTGTCGCTGGAAGCAGGCGTGACGACTGGATGGTCGGACATCCTCGGCGCCGGGACGGTCACGGTCGGCATCGACCGCTTTGGAGAGTCCGCCCCGGGCGAGGTGGTCTATGCCGAAATCGGCATGTCTGTGGATAGAGTCGTCCAGGCCGCCAAAGGAGCTATCGCGGCAAAAAGGTCCTAGGTCCTGAGCAATCTTGACGCGGGAAGAAGCATTTTGGACGTTATCGGACTGGGGAGGTTCTCTTCCCGCCGTTGGAAAGGAATTATGAAGACCACGATTTTGGTTGGAGCCGTCGCTGCTTCGGCCGCACTTGCCATCGCCATGACAGGTAACGCCGGCGCGGGCCTTAAGCCCGGCGAGCGCGTGACGCCGTTCCACCCCAGCCATGTCGTCGGCCCGCTGGCCGGCACCAGCAACTGCTTCCCCTGCACGTTCCAGCAGCGCCCGCAGGTCCAAGTCTGGGTTAACGGCGACAGCGCTGAAAACGTGCTCGCCATCGAGGGGAACCTCCAGAAGGCCATGGAAGCCAACAAGAAGGCCGAGTTCAAGGCCCTCGTGGTGTTCGTTGCGCCAAAGGCGAAGCACGCCGCCCTGGCCAAGGAGATCAAGGCCGGCGCCGAGAAGAACGGCACGACCAGTATCGGCATCGCCCTGATCGACCCGAGCGACGAGGCTATCGAGGCCTACAAGATCAGCACGTCCAAGGACGTCAAGAACACGGTCTACGTGTACAAGGACTGGGAAGTCAAGAACACGATGATCAACCTGAAAGCCGATGCCAAGGGGCTCGCCAGCCTCAATGCAGCGATCGGCACTATCGTCAAGTGAACTGACCAAACCGACCGGCCCCAAGGTGTCCCTTGGGGCCGGTCGTCGTTTTGGGCCCCCGGTATAAACTGCGGGGCCCATGAACCCCGTCCGTCGCCTGTCTGATTTCGGGCAGTCCCCCTGGCTCGACTTCATCCGCCGCGGCTATGTCCGCGACGGCTCCCTGGCCCGGCTTGTCGCCGAGGACGGCGTCAAGGGTGTCACCAGCAACCCGGCGATCTTTGAGCAAGCCATCGCGCATAGCGACGACTATGACGGCGCGGTGGCCGAGCTTGCCGCCCAAGGCAGGACGGCGGAAGAGATTTATGACGTCCTCTCGATCGTGGACGTCCAGGAGGCCGCCGACGTCTTCCGCGGGGTCTATGAGGAGACTAACGGTCTCGACGGTTATGTGAGCCTGGAGGTCTCGCCCTTGCTGGCCCATGACACTCAAGGCACCATTGCCGACGCCCATCGACTGTGGGCGGCTCTCGACCGCCCCAACGTGATGGTCAAGGTCCCCGCGACCCGCGCCGGCGTCCCGGCTATCGAGCGGCTTCTGGCCGACGGCGTCAATATCAACGTCACGCTGCTGTTCGGCCTTGAGCGGTACCGAGCCGTCGCCGACGCCTATGTTCGCGCGATTCGCACGCGGGCCGAGCGCGGCCAAGACCTGCGGGTGGCGAGCGTGGCCAGCTTCTTCGTCAGCCGTCTCGATACATTGCTCGACCCTCAGTTGGCTGGCCATGAGGCCATGCAGGGCCAGGCCGCTGTCGCGCTGTCGCGGGTCGCCTATGGCATCTATGGCGAGGTGTTCGGCCCTGACTTCGACGACATGCGCTCCCAGGGTGCCTGGACACAGCGGCTGCTGTGGGCCAGCACGTCGACCAAGAATCCTGCCTACCCCAAGACCATGTACGTCGACGCCTTGGTCGGGCCAGACACGGTGGACACGATCCCGCTGGCGACCGTGGAGGACTACCGTGCGGCAGGAGACCCGGCTGACCGATTGACCGGCACGGCGGAGGCGGCTGCCAAGACGCTCCATCAAATCGAGGCGCTGGGCTTCTCGTTCGAGAAGCTGGCTGACGAGCTCGAGGAGCAGGCCGTGCAAAAGTTCGTCGACCCGTTCAAGTCGCTTCTCGCCGCCATCGAAGCCAAACGCAGCAAGGTCTCGGTGGGTTCGTGACGTCGCTGCTTGGCACCTACCGGCAGTCGGTGAACGACCAGGTCGCAGCACTTGGCGCAGCCGATTTTCTTCCTCGCTTCTGGGAACACGACGCGTCGCTGTGGACTGACGACCCGTCGGTGGCCGACTTCATTCGGAGCTTTCTGGGTTGGACGGACGTCGTCGACGCCTCTCTGGCCCAGGTGGCCGACCTCAAGGCCTTCGCCGAGGAAGTGTGGGCCGACGGCACGACCGACGTGGTCGTGTGCGGCATGGGGGGCAGCAGTCTGTGCTCCCTGGTTTTCGCGCAGGCGGTCGGCGCGGCGTCGCGTGTGCGCGTCCACGTGCTGGACAGCACCGACCCGGGCACGGTGATCGCCTTGCGGTCTCAGCTCGACTTGGCCAAAACCCTCTTCGTCGTTGCCAGCAAGAGCGGGACCACCGTGGAGCCGAAGGCCTTTGAGGACTACTTCTGGGGCGAGGCTCAGGCCGCGTTAGGTGCCAGGGCGACAAGCCGCTTTGTCGCCATCACCGACCCGGGCAGCCAGATGGAGCGGGAAAGCCAGGCCCGTGGCTACCGGCGGATCTTTTTGGGCATCCCCGAAATCGGGGGGCGGTACAGCGTGTTGTCGGTCTTCGGCCTGGTGACTGCGGCGCTGATGGGCATCGATGTCCAAGCCATGCTCGAGGCAGCCGGATCACTCGGCCCCGCCGCCGAGACAGGCACGGCCGACCATGAGGGCGTCGTTCTCGGTGCAAGCCTGGGTGCCTTGGCGGTTGCGGGGCGAGACAAGGTCACGTTCTTCACCAGCGACAGGCTCTCGGCCTTCGGCCTCTGGGCCGAGCAACTCATCGCAGAGAGCACGGGCAAGCTGGGAAAAGGCGTCCTGCCTCTAGCGCAGGAGCCATATGGGCCGGTCGAAGCCTATTCCTCGGATCGCGTTTTTGTCGTTTTGGCCGACGGCACCGCCGGGTCGG
>JAFDWT010000009.1:0-14799 GCA_018268335.1 Armatimonadota bacterium
CGGGAACGTGGCCGTCGCGGAGACGGACACCGACGGCATGACACGGCTCATGGCGGGGCGCGAGGTCGGGCAGATGTATGTGCGGTCGGCGCGGACTCCGGGTGAAGTGGTGTTGTCGACTGCTGGACTACGCGGGCCACGGTTGCCATTGGGCGTGGATTTGGAACTGCGGACCGGGGAAGTGTTGGGCCTGGCGGGCCTGAACGGGTCGGGGAGGACGGAGTTTGTCAGGTGCCTTTTCGGCTTGGATCGGTTGAAGTCCGGTCGGATTTCGCCCAGAGCGGGTAGCCGAATGGGCTGGCCATGGGCGGGGATGGTCAGCGAGGACCGCAAAACTGAGGGCCTGGCCCAGGCGTTGAGCATCGCGGACAACCTCACGTTGCCGCGGCCCGGCCGGGTAGCGGTGCGGGACGCCGACTTGGTCCAGCGGACTGACGCGGTGGTCTCTGCGTTGTCGGTCAAGTGTCGGTCGCCGTGGCAGCCGATCGGGTCGCTGAGCGGGGGGAACCAGCAGAAGGTGGCGATCGGGCGGCTGTTCGACCAGTCTTCGGACGTGTGGTTGCTCGACGAGCCGACGCGGGGGATCGACGTCGGGAGCAAGGCAGAGATCTACAAGATCATCGACAAGGGGGCGTGCGAAGGGAAGGCGGTGCTGCTGGTCAGTAGCCATTTGCCCGAGTTGCTGGGGCTTTGCGACCGGATCGCGGTGTTCCGCCGGGGCGAGGTCGTGGCGGTTTTGGACGGGCGGAGGACGGACGAGCATACGTTGCTCGGGTGGTGCACAGGCGCATGAAGGCGTGGAAGAAGGCTCTTGGTTTGGTTCTGGTGTGGGTGGCGATCGTCATCGCGTTCAACGTGTCGTTGCAGGGCAACTTTGCCACTGCGCAAAACCTGGAGATCATGATCCGACAGACCGTGTTGACCGGTTTTGCAGCCATAGGGATGACGTTTATCATCATCACCGGGGCGATCGATTTGTCGGTCGGTTCGCTGGTGGCGTTGGTCACTGTTGTGATCGCTTTTTGCCTCAAGGCAGGCATGCCGCCGTTGCCCGCCGCCGCAGTCGGTGTGCTGGCCGGAGGTGTGGCGGGGCTGGTGAACGGCGGACTGACAACCAAGCTGAAGGTCGGCTCGTTCATCGTCACGCTGGCGACCCTGTTGGCCTTTCGCGGCATCGCCAAAGGGGTGGCCAACGAGCAGAAGATCGACGTGCCAATGAACTGGCTGCGCTCGTTGACCGGTGCCCTGCCCGACGGGCAGAAGTGGCAGTTGCTGCCGCCGGGTGGGTGGATGGTGATCGCGCTTGGGCTAGTGGCGCATTGGGTTTTGAACTCGTCGGTCTTTGGTCGTCACGTCGTGGCGACGGGTTCAAACGAGGCGACCGCGCGCATGTGTGGCATCAACACCGACCGCGTGCGTGTTTTGGTCTTTATCTTGGCCGGGCTCTGTTTCGGGCTGTCTGGCCTGACTCAGTTCTCGCGTTTGACGGTCGGTGACCCGACGGTGGCGGCGGGGCTGGAACTGTCGGTCATCGCGGCCGTGGTCATCGGTGGGGCGAGTTTGAACGGCGGCGAAGGGTCGGTCTTCGGTTCGCTGATTGGGGCGCTGATCATGACGACGATCGCCTCGGGCGGCTCGCAGTGCGGCTGGCCGAACTGGGTCCAGGAGATTGTCACTGGGGCAATCATTTTGACTGCCGTCGCGCTAGACCGGTGGCGGCTTGCCCGGGCGGCGGCGCAGGGAGCGGAGTGACCGTGCGGGTCGACGCGCACCAACACTTCTGGCACTACGACCCGGTGGAGTTCGGCTGGATCTCGGACGAGATGGCGGCTTGCCGTCGCGACTTTCTGCCTGCCGACCTTTTGCCGCATTTGAATCAGGCGGGGATGGACGGCACGGTGGCGGTGCAGGCGCGGTGCTTAGATGCTGAGAACGATTTTCTATTGGGATTGGGTTTGCCGGTGCTTGGGGTTGTGGGGTGGGTGGATTTGACTGCTCCCGACGTCGACGACCAGTTGGCCAGGTGGGCTGCGTCGCCTCGGTTCAAAGGGGTCCGCGAGATCGCGCAGGGACAGGCGGCGGGGTTCTTGCTGCGGCCGACGTTTGTCACGGGCGTCAACAAGCTGGCTGACCATGGTTTGACATACGACTTGTTGGTTTACGCTAACCAGTTAGAAGAGTCTTGCGCTTTCGCTGACTTGGTCTCGACACCGATGGTGCTGGACCATTGCGCGAAGCCGAGCATTCGGAGCGGGATGTGGGAGCCTTGGGCGAGCCAGATCCGGGAGCTGGCACGGAGAGAGCACGTGTGGTGCAAGGTCTCGGGGCTGTCGTTTGAGGCTGACTGGGCGACTTGGGACGCGACGGTGCTTAGACCCTACATCGAACACGTCTTGTCTTGCTTTGGACCGGAGCGGTGCATGGTGGGGTCGGACTGGCCGGTTTGTCTGCCGGCGGGCGACTATGGACGGGTTATGGCTGCCCTCGAGTCGTGTCTGTCCTCGGCCGAGCGCGAAGCTGTGATGGGGCTGAACGCCGCGCGGTTTTACGGCCTGGGCCAGTAGCGGCGGGGATCGACGCCCGGTGTGGCAGCGTCTTCATAGGCCGCCTCCACCAAAGCCATGGTGCGGAAGGCGTCTTCGAAATGGGTGTCGGGCTTGGCCGATGGGTCAGCGGCCCAGCGCATCATGGCGGCCATCGGGCCTCGGAAGGCGTGGGGGAACCAACTGCCTTCCAGAGGGATGTTCTGCCAGCCTTCGCCGGTGTTGATCTCCAGCCAGTCTGGAGCGCCAGTGGGATAGTCCATGTTGAGCCCCATTTGGAAGTGGACAGCGCCCTTGGTGCCCTCCAGGGCGATGCGGCTGGTCTGGTGCTTGAGGCCGTAGTCGTGGGCATGGTAGGTGACGACCTGGGCGCGGACTTGGTTGCCTTCGGCTGACGTGCCGAAGTCCATGAGCACGGCCGAACGGCTTGAATGGAGTTTGGGGCTGGCGGGGTGCTTGTGGGTCGTCGCCTTTACCCACTGGGGTTCGCCGAGCAGGGCCCGGATCAGGTCGAGGTAGTGGATGGAGTGGTAGACGATCTCCATGCGGGGAGAGAGTTCAAGAAACGACCAGATCGCCCAGGGCGTGTGGACGTGTACTTTGATGTCGACCTCCACGAGGTCTCCTAGGAGGCCTTGGCTCAGGGCGTCGCGCGCCGCTAGAGAGTAGGGGGCCGAGCGCAGTTGGAAGTTGACGGCAGCCCTTAACCTTTTGGTCAGGCAGACTTCATGGATTTCTTGCGCCTGGGTGAAGTCCTCGCCCATCGGCTTTTGCATAAGAACGAGCGCTTCGTCTGGCAGTTGGCGAAGAACCGCGGCGGTGGCTTTGGCGGGGACGGCCAGGTCGTAGACGCAGTCTTGTGGGCCCGTCTTGACGATCTCTTCAACGGTTTCTGCGACGTGTTCAATGCCGTGCTCTTTGGCTAGCACGGTTGCTCGTTGCTTGTCGATGTCGAAGACCGAGACGACCTGCCAGCCGCACATGGCGTAGGCGGGGAGGTGGGCGTGTTTGACGATGCCGCCGGCTCCGATGGACTTGATCGGAAGTGGTGTGACGGCAAGGTCCGGATGCTGGCGAAGGGTCATGGCTTGGTGACTTCGCGGCCGTCTAGCGTGCCCCAGGGGCGGCCCGCTGGCGGTTGGAGCATCTCGAGGGTGATGTCGTCGGGGTCGAGGAAGTAGACGGTGTAGCCGCCCTTGTTGACACCGGCGACGATCTCGACCGGGGCGGGTGCTTTGAACCGGACTCCGGCGGCACTGAGCCGGTTGTACTCGCCGTGGATGTCGTCGGTGATGAAGCAGAGGTGCGGTGAGCCAGGTCGGTTGGTCGAAACGTCGGTCTTTTCGCCGCGCGGGTGGACGTATTCGACCAGCTCAAGATGGTGGTTCGACGGGCCGACAAACGCGCCGGGGATGCGCAGCATCACGACTTTGAGATGGGCACCTTCGTAACCGACGAGCTTGGCCGTGTACTCATTGTGTTGCACCTGTTGGTGGAAAATCTCCATGCCCAAAAGGCCGCTGTAGAAGGCGACGGAGGTGTCCATGTCGGAGACCGTGAAGCTGGTGTGCCAAACGCCATTGAACGCCATCTTGGTTACCTCATGAGGGTGCCGCCGCAGACGTCAAGCGTCTGGCCGGTGATGTAGCTGGACTCTTCGCTGAGCAGGAAGGCCACTGTCTGGGCGACGTCGTCGGGAGTGCCGACGCGTCCCATGGGGACGGTTTTGAGGAGCAGGTCGAGTTGTTCTTGCGGCGTGGTACCGCGGGCTTTGGCCCGGTTTTGGGCGTTGGCTTGGGTCATGGGTGTGTCGATCATCCCCGGGGCCACGGCGTTGAAGCGCACACCCTTGGCGGCATAGACCAGGGCTAGCGAGCGGGTCAGGCTGACCACGGCCGCTTTGGACGCGCCGTAGTCGATCTGTTCGAGCTTGGGGAGGAAGGCAGAGACCGAGGCCATATTGACGACTGCTCCGGTTGCCCCATGTTCAACCAAACGGTCAGCAACAGACCGGCTAAGGAAGAAGAGGCCTTGGACGTTGACAGCGAATGTCAGGGCGAACTCATCAGGCGTGACAGAGCCGATTGGGCGCGTGAGGCAGACTCCGGCGACGTTCACCAGACCGTCGACCGGGCCGAGGTCTTGTTCGATCTGGTTGAGAAGGTCAGAGAATCCTGCCACGTTGGACACGTCGGCTTTGTAGCCTTTGCCTCCAGCTTTTGCAGCTACGGCGGCCGCCTTCGCGCCATCCAGATCGACGCAGGCGACCTTGGCTCCGAGTGCGGAAAGCTTCAAGGCGACTGCCTCGCCGATGCCCTGGCCTGCGCCAGTCACGAGGGCGACGTTCATTTGCCGAGGCACTCCAGGACGCGGGACTTGATCTTATCGGGTGACGGGAGCACAGCGTCTTCTAGGTTCTTGGCGAACGGCACTGGCACGTCGGCGGCGCAGAGGCGCAAGACCGGTGCGTCAAGCTCATCGAAGTATTTCTCTTGGACTTGGGCGGCCAGGTCAGCGCCAAAGCCGCAGCGCGCGTGGGCTTCGTGGGCGATAACCAAATGGTGGGTTTTGCACAGACTTGCGCCGACTGCATCGAGGTCGAGTGGGTTGAGTGTCCTGATGTCGACCACCTCGGCCTCGACTCCATCCGCAGCCAGTAAATCGGCGGCCTGCAGAGCCTGTTGAAGAGTGTAGGAGTAGCTGGCGATAGTGACGTCGCTACCCTCGCGGGCGACATGCGCCTTGCCTATCGGTTGCTCGGCACCCAGGGCCACGGGCCCCGATGCGGCGTAGAGCTGCTTGTGCTCAATGAAGAACACAGGGTTGTCATCACGGATCGCCGAGAGTAAAAGGCCGTGAGCATCTGCGGGACTGCTTGGCGCTACAACTTTGAGGCCGGGCATGTGCAGGAACAGCGCCTCCAGCATCTGTGAGTGTTGTGCGGCCGCGCCTTTGTATCCGCCGCCTTGGGTGCGGATGACCAAAGGCACAGGCAGGCCGCCCGACATCGCCGTGGTTTTGGCCAATTGGTTGAACAACTGGTCCATGGCGACGAGGGAGAAGTCGAAGAACATCAACTCGACCACCGGGCGGAGGCCGGTCAGCGCGGCACCGAGGGCCATGCCGATGAAGCCGGACTCGGAGATTGGCGTGTCGAGGACACGTTCGTCACCGAACTCGTCGATGAGCCCCTTGGTGACTTGGAACATGCCGCCGTGGTGGGCGACGTCCTCGCCCAGGAGGACGACTCGCTCGTCACGGCGCATTTCCTCTGCGATAGCTGCCTTGACGGCTTGGCCGAAGGTTAAGGTCTCTAATGTACCAGCGACGCTCATACGAAGACCCCCGCAAGCATCTTGTCAACCGGCGGTTCCGGAGAAGCCAGAGCAAACGAGAAGGCTTGGTCGACGGCGGCCAAGGCCTCGGACTCAAGCTTTGCTAGACCGGCCTTGTCCGTGTGCTTCTCTTTGGTCAGCCAGCCGGCGTATCGGTGTGCGGGCGACTTGGCCTCCCACTCGGCGACTTCTTCCTTGGTCCGGTAGCCCAGCCCGGGGTCAAGTTGGTAGTGGCCGCACGTGCGGTAAGTCATGGCTTGCAGGAAGACCGGCCCTTTGCCTGCGCGGCAGGCGGCAGCGGCTAGGGCGACCTGGTCGTAGACCTCCAGGACGTCGTTGCCGTCAAATGTGGCCGTCGTCATACCGAAGCCTGCGAATCGGTGGGCGAGGTCGGTCTCGGCTGTGCTGCGGCCCAGGGGGGTCATTTCAGCATAGAGGTTGTTTTCGCAAAGGAAGATGACCGGCAGTTTCCAGACGGCGGCCATATTGAAGCTCTCCATGGCGACACCCTGGTTGACAGCGCCGTCGCCGAAGACGGTGAGCGCCACCCGGCCCAAGCCTTGATGTTGCGACGACCAAGCTGCCCCGACCGCGGTCGGGATGCCGCCGGCGACAATGCCGTTTGCGCCGAGGAGGCCGTGGGCGGGGTCGAAAAGGTGCATCTTGCCGCCCTGACCGCCACAAAGACCGTCGCGGCGGCCCAGGATCTCGGCGGCCATGCGGCCGAGGTCGACACCTTTCGCCAGGGCGTAGCCATGGCCACGGTAGGTCATGGTCAGGTAGTCGTCGGGCCGGAGGGCCTTGCCTGCACCAGCGGGAAGCGCCTCCTGGCCTTTGGCCAGGTGAAGCGACCCACGGAGGTTGCCGGCTTGGGATTCGGCAAGGAGCCGCTCCTCAAACCGCATCATGAGGACGATCTGGCGATAGAGGCCCAAGAGGTCGTCCCGCGTCAGCTGGGAGCGCGGCTTTTTGGCTGGTGGCACTGGGTAACAATACCCCTGGGCGGACCGGCTTGCAGCCTCAAGACGGGACGGTCGTAGTGAGGAGGGGGAGGTAAGATGCCCGCGCTCCGACAATTGGTGTGGGGCCCGTGGCCGTCCACACTGCGATGGCGTTTGTCGAACACGAAATGAGCAACCCAGCCGAGGACAGGCCGACCCGGAATGAGGCGTCTGGCAGCTTCGTGGACTATCCACACGCGGCCCAGGCCGAGAACCCGTTCCGCAAGTCTCTGCGCCGCCTTGGGGAAATGCTCAGCCCGGCCTATCACATCCGCCAGATGAAGGAGGACATGGGTGCCTTCAAGCTGGCAATGGCCAACCGGCAGCGCCTGCTGCATGAGGGCGACCATAGCGACCTGGAAGAGCTTTTCCGGGGGCGGCTGCTCGGCACTTTTTATATCAGTGGGCCTTCGAACTTGGTCGGCATCGGTCTGACTTCGTGGCTTCAGGTAGCGAGCGGCAACCCTTACTTTGCTTTGTTCATGCCTGTCATCTGCTATCTCACCACAGCGGTCGCTTATCAGGCGGTTTGGTTGCACGAGAACCGGAAGCTCTATGGCTGGTTGCCGGGCAACTTGGGCACGCGGTTTATGGCGATGGAGCGCGATTTGTGGCCAGTGCACAAGGCCTCGTTCCGTTATGCGCTGTTCTTCTACTTCTTGCTCAGCGTCACGCAGCCGATCGTGATTTGGCTGGTGGACAGCTTCAGCCACAAGGTCGCCCAAAGGGTGCCGTTCCCGGTGATCATGACGCTGGTCGAGTTCCTGATGATCAGCGCGCCGTTCGTACGGAACATGAGCGACTTCTTTGAGCAGTACGCGCCGGTGATCGCAGAGCGGTACCGGGTGATCTGTTTGGAGCACCAGGCGAAGCACGAAGCCGTCTAGGTTTGTGTTTTCACTGTTTTCACAATGGTTTTTTTGCCACTGTTCTTGGCTTTTTGTGATTGTTGGGGTTCGTAGCCTAGGCGGGCTGGGGGGAGTTGGTCAACCGGTTCTTGTTGGCTGTCGACGTGAGCGGGCCGGGGCACCCGGGGTTTATGTGCGCGTGACCAATTCTTTTCTGGGGGAACCGGAGATCCGGATGGAAGCCGGATCAAGCCCGGAATGACGGTCTAGGGTCGAGGTAGGGTATGTGCGGAACTCGGTCTGCCCGCGTTAGGGTGTGGTTGGTTTTATTGGTGGCGGCAGGCGCGGGCAGACCCAGGCACGCAACGGTTTCACTGGCCAAGCCGGATTCCGTGAAGGCGGATGAGTTCGTCGACAATGGTCTTGGTGGCGTCGGGCATCGACTGGGATTTGGCGTCGGCCGCCATTTGTTGTCTCTTCGCCGGATCGGCGGCCAGGCGGCTGACGGCCGAGCCTAGTTCTTCGGCATTTCCGACGCTGACTCCCGCACCGGATTGGACGAGAAAGTCGGCGTTGCCCTCTTCTTGGCCAGGGATCAGGAACGGCTTGTAGACGATAAAAGGCAGCTCCATGGCTAGGGCCTCAAATGTCGTGAGGCCACCGGGCTTGGCGACGAGCATGTGGCTGCGTTCCATCAGACCCGCCATCGTCGCTTGGTCGACATGGCCGAAGACCTCGACTTCGGGGCTCTGTGAAAAGGCCGCCTGGAGCCCGTCGCGCAGGGCCGCGTTTCGGCCGGCGACGATAATCAAGTGGACGCCAGCCTCGGCGACGGCGCGGGCTGCTTCTATGAGAGGGCCGCCGCCAATGCCGCCCGATGTCATGAGGGCCGTCACCTTGCCGTCTGCTGGCGATGACTTGCGCTTGAAAAGCGACGAAATCGGCATGCCGGATACGGTGATGTGGCCCTTTGACCAAGGAATCCTCCGCTCCAGGATCGTCCGAGAATACTCCTGCGGCACGAAGTACCAGTCGGGGCGACCGCGCAGCCACATGCGGTGGGGATAGAGGTCGGTCACGACGATGGCCGTACGGTAGGAGAACTGCCGGCGCAATGTCGCCAGAGTCGGTTGGGGCAAGGAGTGGGTGCAGACCACCCAGTCGGGATTCTCGGCTTGCAGGAGCCTGCGGATTCCCCGGCACATGGCGGCGTCGAGTCTGGTCTGGAACCAGTAGTTGAAAAGCGGCCGGTCGGATGTCCGGTAGAGGTGCCCCCAGGCGGCCGGGCGACGGCGGACCAAGGTCTCGTAGCCACCTCGGTACCAGGTTTGGAACCCCTTGGGCGTGAAATCAAGGGTATCGACGTGCCGGGCCGCCAGGCCTCGTGACTTGGCTTCGGCGACAATCGCTTCGGCGGCGCTGAGGTGGCCATTGCCGGTCGACGCCGACAGGACAAGGAGCTTCGGCCCGCTCATCGCAGAGTCACGGCCCCTACCCTTTCATTTTTTTTTTGCTTGCGGGCTTCCCGGGCTCTGTACTTCTCCAGCAAGCCGGTGATCCGGATGCGGTGATAGCGCTGGAGTAAGGCCAGCCAGCTGTCACCCCAGAGCAAGAAGAGCAAATACGGTGCCCACAGCCACTGATGTAAAGCCACACAGACGACGACTGGGGCCAAGTCGAGGCCAGCGAAGACCAGGTGGGCGAATTCACCGAGCCGCGTGCCGACCTCGAACTGGGCTAGTTCGGCGGGGGACATTTTGCCGAGGTACTCGACCTTTTCGCCGGAGCGTCGCTCAAAGCGGTTCAGGCGGGTGGCCTCGACGTAGATGACCACATATTCCTGAAACCAATCCATGCCGAGGGCTTTGTAGAACTTTTCTGACTCCCAGGGCTTCTGTCCCCACAGGTATTTGCCCCAGGGCATGGCCTCGCTGACCGAGAGGACGGACTGCTCGACCCTTTTGGGAGCGGCGTGGTCGGCGGTGATCAGGCGTCCGATGCCCGCTTTGTAGACCTCCAGGACGACGCACAGAATGTGGAATGCACAGACGACACCGAAGACGGCCACCCAACCCCAGGCGTGGACTAGGCAGAGGAAGACGACCACAGGGACATGCAAGACCAGCCTGACAGCATTGGCGATGCCGAAGTAGCGGGCGCCTTCAAAGAGGTCACGGAGGTGGTCTTCGCCCCAGCCGGTTGCTTGTTTGGCGTCCTTGAGGCTGGGCAGCCCCGGTTCCGCGAGGCCGCCGCCGGTCAGCTTGTACAGCGACCGGATACCGACAAGCTCCAGGATCCGCAGCCACAGCATCGCTTCACCGCATCCCCGAGCGGAACCGCTTGAAAATCGGTTGGGTGTCGTGCTCGCGTTCTGGGGCGGCGGGCGGCGACCAGTTCAGCAGTTCCAGCCTGCCGTCGGCGTGTTCGACGACAGCCGTGCAGTGCTCGACCCAGTCGCCGGTGTTGACATAGACGAACCCGTCGGCCATCACGTCGATCCGGGGCCGGTGGACGTGGCCGCAGACGACGCCGTCGAAGCCGTGCTCGCGGGCAAAGGCGATGATCTCGGACTCGTAGTCTGTCTTCTTGGCGATAAACCCTTTGACGCCCTTCTTGACGGTAGCGGCAAAGTCGAGCGGGCGTTTGCCTTTGGCCTTGCGGTTTTTGTTGACGACGGAGTTCATGACTGCCATGTACTCGTTGAGATAGGCGCCGATGAAGGCCAGCGGGCGGTATTTGGTGACCGTCGTGTCAAACAGGTCGCCGTGCACGACGAGCAACGACTTGCCATCGGCCGTGGTGTGGATGAACGAGTGGTCGATCGTGACGTTTCCCAGTTCGCCACCGTTCAGCCTGCGGACGAAATCGTCGTGGTTGCCGGGGGTGTAGTAGACCTCGCAGCCACCTTTGGCCGTGGCGAGCAGGGCCAGGATGACGTCGGTGTGGTCTTGGGTCCACTTCTTGTGGCCCTTGCCGACCCAGCCGTCGATGATGTCGCCCACTAGGTACAACTGGTCGCACGTCACCTGTCGCAGAAAGTCCTGAACGCGCTCGGTTTTGCAACCGTGGGAGCCCAGGTGGATATCTGAGACAAAGGTCGCACGCACGTGGGAAGGCGAATCAGTCATGCTAGACAAAGGAACTCAGGTCAAGGTGGACGTTGGGTTCCAGTCATTGTACGCGGTCCGTCAGTCGGGGTTCCGGCGCGTTTTCCCACGCTAGGACGTCTACGGTGATGAGGGTTTCAGGGCGATGGGGCTGTCACAGACGATAGACCGGACACGCCGGGCGGCGGTTTCCGGCGAGAGGATCGAGCGGTCTCGATCCGCCGTCGCTTATCTGCCTTTGGCTGTCATCTCGTTGGCTCAGGCCGGATTGCACCTGGCCAGCCTGGGTCAATACGGCTTCTTCCGTGACGAACTGTATTTCATGGCGTGTACCCAGCACCTGGCATGGGGTTACGTCGACCACCCGCCACTTTCTGTCACCCTATTGAAGCTGATGACCGACTGGTTGGGGGACGCCCTTTGGGCGGTCCGCTTGATCGGTGTGGTCGCGGGGTTCTTGTCGGTCTGGGTCGCCGGGGCGGTGGCCAAGGAGTACGGGGGCAAGACCTGGGCCCAGGGGATCGCGGGACTGGCGGTCGCTGCTTCTCCGACCGTCTTGGTGGTCACGCACCTGTATTCGATGAACGGGATCGACGTCCTGCTGTGGTCTTTGGGCGCCCTGTTCTTTGCCAAGCTGTCGAAGCGCAGCACGCCGGCCTTGTGGATGGCGCTCGGCGTCGTCTTGGGCCTTGGGCTGCTGAACAAGCTGAGTGTGTTGTGGCTTTTGGCCGGGTTGGCTGTCGCGATTGTCGCCACTGACCGCCGCAAGGAACTCCGGACGCCATGGCCCTGGCTGGGTTTTGTGACTGCCCTTTTGATCGCCAGCCCGTTTGTCTATTGGCAAATACAGAACGGTTTTCCCACCTTGGAATTTGCACGCAACGCCAATGACACGAAGTTGACGCCCATCGCCCCTTGGATGTTCTTGGCTCGCGAAGCGGTGGTGATGAACCCCTTGGCCGTCCCCTTGTGGACCGTGGGCATCGTGGCTGGCTTGCGCGAGCCCAAGTGGCGCGGGACTGTCCTTGTGTTCCTGACGGTCATGGCCGTGTTGCTGTTGAACGGGCGGAGCAGAGAGAACTACCTGACTCCGGCTTACGTTTTTGCCATCGCACCCGGTGCTGTGGCGCTTGAGGCCTGGCTACGCAAACGGCAGACGCTCTCCAAGGTCTATACCGGCCTGTATGTGGCGACCATGCCAGTCATGGCGGTCTTGACGCTTCCCCTTTTGCCGGTCGAGACGCTGGCCAAGGTGTACGCGCTCAAGCCGATCCAGACACCAGACACGGAGAAGGGAGGCTACAGCCAGATTTACGGGTTCGCCGACATGTTTGGCTGGCAGGCCATGGCGGAGGCGACCGGCGAGGCATGGAACCGCATTCCAGAGGTCGACCGAGGGCGTGCCGTTGTTATCGCGTCCAATTACGGGGAAGCCGGCGCGATCCAGAAGTACGGTGCTGCCGAGTTGAGGGGGCGGGTTGTCGGGCGGCATAACAACTACTGGCTCTGGGGGACGCAGGGCTGGGACGGCCAGGCGGCGGTTTTGGTCGGTGATTTCAGCCCTGGATTGTTGAATTCGTTTAGCGAAGTGACTTTGGCGACGCGACTGGATAGCCAATTCGCGGTTCCTGAGGAAGCCCATGCGCCTGTTTATGTTGTCAGGGGCCTCAAGGGCAGTGTCGAAGACTTCTGGGCCAAGGCCCGCGTTTATCGCTAGCTGACACGATTGGCACGCTTTTTGCCGGTGACTTTGCTGGAGGCGAAGCATCGACGATGGGGCCCAATACGCATAAGTCCCGTTCTCTTGACGGGAACCAGAGCCCGATGCCGTCGTCTCACCTAGAGGAAGGCATGGAAATCCACTCTGGCCGTCGGGCATCGGTGACAAGCGGAGAACAGGTCGTGCGGCAACCGGCCGCGGCCCCGCGCTTGGTCGTCGTCTCCTCGTCTGGTGCAACACCGGCACAGGACGCCCTAGGGCGAGTCGTGGGCGGTGTGGTCGCGCAGGTCGTCGACCTGCTTCGGTCGGTGCAGGGTGGCGTTCTGGCCAACCGGGCCCAGATGAAGCCGCCCGTGGCCGACACGCGGCTGGTCGAGGGAGCGGCCGCGGTGTTGTCCGATTTGGTGGAGCACACCAGTATTGGCGGCGAGAGGCCGTTGGCCTATGACTCGAAGCCCAAACAGGCCTATGGCCAGGCGACCGCCACCACTTCGAGCCGGGCCTGGGTGGCAGAAGTTCGGTCGGCGGTCGCGGGCCTACGGCGACAACTAGATTCTGCCGCCGCGCGTGGCGTGACCCAGGCGGATATGGCAAGCCTGGCTGACTGGGAGCACAAGTTCAGCACGCTGGCTTTCGCCCAAGACGAGTCGTCGTCGCTCGATCTTTCAGCATAAGCGGCTGTCTGGCGTGTAGGATCGAGATGTGCGGCGATGATCCTGCCGATACGCGCCAAGAACCCGCCTGAATCGACGCCCTGGGCGACTTGCACGCTCATCGCGCTGAACGTCGTCATGTTCGCGGTGACGTCTTCTGGCCTGGTCATCCGGCCCGACGCATTGGAGATCGGCGCACTCAGGGCCAGCCACGCCAGCCCGGCGACGATTCTGAGCTCGATGTTCTTGCACGCTGACATCATGCACTTGGCGGGGAACATGTGGTTCCTGTATCTGTTCGGCTTTGCGGTGGAGGGCAGGCTGAAGTGGTACCGCTTTCTGCCGGTCTATTTGCTCGCTGGAGTGGCGGGCGACTTGCTGCACTGGGCGCTATCGAGCGGAGCGGCCCAGGAAGTGCCGACCCTTGGGGCCAGTGGGGCGATCATGGGGGTCTTGGGAGCGGGTCTCTGGATGTTCCCGTTCTCCAAGGTCAACGTCCTCTATTTCTTCGGGTGGTTCTGGTACGGCGTGTGGGAGGCCTCGCTCTGGATGGTGGGTCTCTTCTACTTGGGCATCGATTTGTTGATGGGCTCGGTGGACAAGGTAGCCGGCTCTGGTAGTGGAGTGGCTCACTGGGCCCATTTGGGAGGCGCGGTGTTCGGGTTTTTGGCCGTTCTGGTGTTGCGCCAAAGGCGGGACAGCGCGGAGATGAGCCTGGCGAAAGACGCCTGGGCTGAGTCCAACGACATCACCGCTTTGACGCCCCATGAACTCAGGGACATAGCTCTCAGCCACCCCATGGACTCTTATCTAGCCCATGTTTGGATGTGGCGAAGCCTGCAGCGCCGGCAGATGACGGACGAATGCCTGGCGCACTTTGTCCGTTTGTTGCCCCAGATGGTGGCTAGCGTGGATCCGAACGCACTTGGTTCGACGTTGGCAAGCCTCTGTTTGAGTCCGGTCGTCGTTCCTGCCCGGGCGGTCCTTGGGGCTGCGGCGGCTTTGGAGGCCAAAGGAGTCGTCATGGACGTCGCGACCGTCTATTCCGCCGTGCGGAACTGGGCGGCCGCTAGCGAGACCGACCACGAGACAGCGACCTACCGTTTGGCTCGGCTGAAGCACCGGAGCACAGGGCAGTTTGACGAGGCGGCCCGTCTGTACGAGGAGGTCGTCCGGCGTTGGCCGATGGGTCCATTTGCAGCGTTGGCGCACCAGGGCCTTCGTGAGACTAGGCCCGGCATGTGAGGATTGCCGGAGGGGCGGACACAGCCTATACGAGCCTAAGGACGTGCCAGACACAGAAAATGGACCTGTCAAGTGGAAAAACTCACTGGGACCCCTTGACGGGACTAGGTTGGTCTGCCTATAATTTCCCTTGCCCCCGGGACACCCCCAGGGCCGCACATTGAAAGCTCCATAGCAGAAAGTGACACAGCGCAACAGCCTTTGCCACGAAGCAGCAATGCGGAGAGGCAGAGGAACCAGAACCAAAAAGCTCGTGAACCAAAATTCACAAGATTAGTAGGTCAACTCAAAAAAAGAAAACGAACCCTGAAAGGGGATCGGAAAATTTCTTCGGAGAGTTTGATCAT
>JAFDWT010000009.1:14852-15668 GCA_018268335.1 Armatimonadota bacterium
CCTAGTGGCGAACGGCGGAGTAAGACATAAGCAACGTGCCCTGAAGACTGGGATATACGGTCGAAAGACCGGGTAATACCGGATGTGGCCGTCTCGCGGCATCGCGGGACGATTAAATGGTTTTTCGCTTCAGGAGCGGCTTATGACACATCAGGTAGTTGGTGGGGTAATGGCCTACCAAGCCGACGACGTGTAGGGGGTCTGAGAGGATGATCCCCCCGAGTGGGACTGAGACACGGCCCACACACCTACGGGTGGCAGCAGTTAGGAATCTTGCCCAATGGGGGAAACCCTGAGGCAGCGACGCCGCGTGGAGGATGAAGGATTTAGGTCTGTAAACTCCTTTTACCAGGAAAGACTTAGGACGGTACCTGGTGAATAAGCCCCGGCTAACTCCGTGCCAGCAGCCGCGGTAATACGGAGGGGGCAAGCGTTGTCCGGATTTACTGGGCGTAAAGGGCGCGTAGGCGGTCTGTTAAGCATGAAGTGAAATCCCCAGGGCTCAACCCGGGAACTGCTTTGTGAACTGGCAGACTGGAGGAAGGTAGAGGTGTGTAGAATTCCCGGTGTAACGGTGACATGTGTAGATATCGGGAGGAATACCCATGGCGAAGGCAGCACACTGGACCTTTCCTGACGCTGAGGCGCGAAAGCGTGGGTAGCAAACAGAATTAGATACTCTGGTAGTCCACGCCCTAAACGATGGATGCTAGGCGTAGGAGGTATCGACCCCTCCTGTGCCGCAGCTAACGCACTAAGCATCCCGCCTGGGGACTACGGCCGCAAGGTTGAAACTCAAATGAATTGACGGGGACC